>DFKI01000087.1 GCA_002373325.1 Treponema sp. UBA3649 | reverse complement strand
TGGCAGCCGCGGCGGCTGTCAACAACAGACCAAATTTAGTTGTCTTTTTCATTCATTTCTCCTCTTAAATTCACTTTTCTCAAAGTGCGTAAGATTACAAAATTTAAGTCCTGAAACGCAAAAAACATTCCAAAACCCAATTCTTTCACGATTGTATACCACAGAAACAAAATAATCAACTAAAAAATTACAAAAACTTGAGATTTTTTTTTTCAAACTTTTGCAATTCTCCAAAAACTCAAATAGACGAAATCCACAAATAAAACTGGTTAAAAAAACTAGTTGACATTTTACAAAACCTATGCTATATTGAAAACAAGCGTCGAAGGAGGCAAGATGAGTTCCCAGAATTCAAGATTATCAGAGGCAAATTCCCCGGATTTAAAATCTTCCCCACACATAACGGTCGGGTCATTTCAAGCAAAGACTTATTTTGCCGATTTGATTCGGAAAGTTGAAAGCGGAGTTATCGTGACCATCACACGCAACGGACACGATGTCGCTGTAATGCAAAGTCCTCAAAGTGCCCGAAATTCAAAAGCCCTTAAGGCATGGTCGAAGCTTATGAATTTGTCAAGGCATATAAGCGTAAACGGAAAAAACAATGGGAGCCCCATAAGCAAGGCGGAAATCATGGAGTGGAAAAACAATGGGCACAAATGAAAACGATGAAAACATAGCTCAGGAAGGCATTTTTGATTCAAACGGAAACCAAGAGGATTGTCTCCCGGTAGCCGTCATTGACACATCATATTTGGCTGGAGCCATACTTTCCGACTACTGTTCCGATGAATCAACGGAATCGAGAATGTATATAGAAGATTTGCTTTCCAAAAACGGTCAGATTGTAGTGCCGCAGCTGTTTTGGTTTGAAATAGGAAATGTTCTTTTAAATGCGTCGCGCCCCCGAAAAAATGGGGAAAAACCGCGCATAAGTCCCATGCAGGTGGATGACATAATGCTCTGCCTTTCCGAGCTTCCTATTTACACAGACACGCAGCCTGTTTCAGAAATTCGCTCGCACATAATGCACATTGCCTATACCGAGGGTCTGTCTTATTTCGAAGCGTCTTATCTTGAATTGTCGCGCAGAAAAGAACTGCCGCTAAAAACATGGGACTCCCGCTTATCGGAGGCGGCATCCCGCAGCGGCTAATACTCGGCACAAAAAAGACCGTTTTTCATCACGATTGAATAAATCATCAGGGTGAGCATCGTGTCCTCAAGGGAGGAGCCGTTCTCGCGGATTTTCATGTCCGTGTCGGCAAGGAGAGCAAGAATCGAGGACGTTGCCCCCGCATTCCAGATTTTCGAGGCGTTCTTCATCTTCTCCTTCACCTTGTTGGAAGAAAAACCAGATGTCTTGAGCTGTACGTCGCTTGGGGAAGTTCCGTCCGCAAAAAGCATGTGCCAGGTCCTGAGCTGTCTGAAGCTGAACGAGAGACCCGCAATCAATGAGACTCCGCTTGAATCCTTGGACAACCTGATTTTCTGGAGTATCTCAAGGGAAGTCTCGAACCTCTGCACCTGGGAGCGTCCGGAATCTGACATGGCATTGAAGAGAGTAAAGGCGTTCTCCTCCTTGTTGTGAGAAAGGATTTTGTCCACATCCTCCGAAGAGATTGTGTGCCCCTTCTCAAAGCAGTAAAAAAAACGTGAGCATTCCGACTTGAGCGTCTCGGTGTTGTTCTCCACCATCTCCAGAACCTGCTCCACGGCATCCGTAGTGATTGAATATCCGTTCTTTTTGAAAAATCCCTGCACCCACTGCGGCTTCCGGTTCTCAAACATCTCCCAGAAGATTTTCCTGTGGCTCGCCGGAAAAAGTTGCTCCACCTTCTTGTCAACGGAATTCTCGTCGGAAACAAGTATCAAAGTGTTGGGACTGTCCTTCGCACCACCCTTCGTCCATTCCGAAAGAGCGTCCACATCAGATTTACCTTTGATGAGCTCCGCGTTCTTCAGCACGACAAAAAGAGCTCCTGAAAAAAGCGAGAGATTCTGCAGCTGCGAGACCACATCAATCACACGTGTTTCGGTCGCGTAGTAAGTATAGACATCAAGCGGACCACTGGATTTTTCGGCTGCCTCCCGGATTGTGTCAATCGCCTCTTTCTTTTCTCCAATTTCCGGACCGGTAAACAGATAGATTTCAGGTTCTTTCATTTTACTTTTAGAATTCCCTCACGACTCCCGCAAGGATTCCGAGCACTTTCATCTCCTGGCAAAAAATGGGCTGAACGTCGGCATTGTCCGCCTTCAAACAGATTCGGTTCGGTTCCCTGTACGGACGTCGGATAATCACCCTGCTGTCCAAGGCAAACGCGCAAATCTGACCGTCAATGGCATAATCGGAACGTTTGAAAACAGCCAAGTCCCCCCTCCGCAAACACTCACCGTTCATGGAGACATCGGAGACCATCACGGCAAAATAACTCACGTCGGGCTTGACAAAAGGACATGCGAGATAAATACTGTCGGTACTTTCGGTCAGCTCACCGTTTTCCTTCACGACGGCGGAATCCAAAAAAGGAATTCTCTGGGGAACGGGAACGGGAACTCTGTTTCTTTGATCCTTCAGCACGCGGATTGACCTGGAACGCTTCTGACTCTGGGTGATAAATCCCTTTTTCTGAAGCGCCGCAATATGATCCTGAACTGCCCTGAGCGAAATTCCAAAATGCTCGGAGATTTCCCGGACTGTCGGCGGCGAAACATTGTCGTCAGTAAATTGAGCGATGAAATTCAGCACCTGTCTCTGACGGTCTGTCAGTCCCTTCATAATCAGTCCTCTTCAAACTTTGACTCAAACAGATTCAGAATCGCGTCGGCTGCATCGGATTCGTCAGGTCCCTCCGCCCTGAGTGTCAATGTGGTGTTATACGCGGCGGCCATGGTAATCACTCCCATGATTGACTTCGCGTTGACCGTGGAGTTGTCTTTCTCAATGATGATTTCTGATGCAAATTTATTCGCTGTCTGTGCGATCAATGCGGCTGGTCTCGCATGGATTCCGGCCCTGTTTCTGACTGTCAATATTTTTTCTACCATTTCGGCACTCCTTAAACTAATTTTAAAATATCTCAAAAACTGATTTCAGTCCCTAGTATGAGTCATCGCTACCGTAATACGCAGCCTGTGCTTCCCCGGATTCAATCCACTTGAGCACATTCTGATTGAATTCCCTCGCCGAAAAATAGCCCATGGACTTCAGACGCTCGTTCATGGCCGCCGCCTCCAATATAATAGGAAGATTTCGTCCGGGTTTTACGGGAATCTCAATGTACGGAACCTTCACGCCAAGCAAATCGGTCCTGTTCGTCTCTGTTCCAAGCCTGTCGTACACCTTGTTCTGATCCCAGTTCTCAAGCTTCACGACCAGCTGCACTTCCTTCTGCTCCCGGATTGCGCCAACCCCGTAAAGCTGCGTCACGTTGATTATTCCAAGCCCGCGGATCTCCATGTGGTGACTGATCAGCTTGTTCGCACCCTGCCCCATTATCGTGTTTCCGTTCACGCACCTGATTTCCACGGAATCATCCGCAACAAGCCGATGTCCCCTTTGAATCAGCTCAAGGGCAGTCTCACTTTTTCCAACACCACTGTCCCCGATAAGCAAAATTCCAATTCCGCTCACCTCAATCAGAACTCCATGCAGGGTCTTTTTCGGCGCGAAGATATTGGAAAGAACCCTCAGAAGCCTTGTGGAAAATTCCGTCGATTCCAAATCAGACTGCAGAATCGGACATCCCTTTTCCTCCGCCATGGAAAGAATCGTCTCGTCGGGCATGAGACTCCGGGTAAAAACACAGCAGGGGAATTCGTAATTAAAAAATTCCTTTATGGTGTCGTATTTGTCCTCGGAAAGCAATTTTTTCAGATAGGAATACTCGCCACGTCCAAAAAGCTGAACCCTTGCCCACGCAAAACTATCGTAAAAACCAGAAAGCGCAAGCCCGGGTCTGTTAACGTCCGGCACAGTAAGTTTTCGGGAAAGTCCCCTTCGACCGGCTATGCAGGTGAGATTCAATGTGTCATGTCCCTTTAAGTCCAAATCAAGCAAATCAAGGACGGTAAAAGCCTTGTCCGACATAAAACTAGTATACACCTTTAGAGAATAAAAATCAATAGCTGTCTGGAAAAAGAATTTTATGGGAAAAAACGAAAAAAAAATGCCGCCACCAAATTCGGTAACGGCATCTGAATCTTCGGAAACACCAGAGGATTTTGTCCCGGCATTTCCTTTAATCAACTTTAAATCGTATTAACGGTTCGCCCTGAATGTCTCATACTCAACGTCAGGACTGTACACACCGTCACGATACTCACCGGTGATTGATGGAATCTCCATCTTCATTCCGGGAAGAATCAGGTTAGGATTCTCGCGATCGGGGATGTTGTCCTTGTTCACCTCATAGAGGTTCTCCCACAGCCACGGATTGTTGTAGACGTAGGAACGTCCTGAGATATTCCAGAAGCAGTCCTTTGATTCCGCCCACGGTCGCACAATGTAGAACTTCGGAAGCGGGGTCATCTCATGTATGTCGGCAAGAGCATCGAGCACTTTTTGAGCGTCAGCAACAGCCTTCTTATACTGCTCCTTTGTATAGTCATCAAGGGCCTGCTCGTAATATGCGTTGGCAGCATTGTATGCAATCGGGAAATCCCTCGGCGCGTTGATTGACTCGGCATATTCAAGTCTCTCCTTCGCCTCGCTGATTGCCTTTTCCGCCGCAGCCATGTCAAGCAGATTGTCGATGTATGAATCGGGAAGAAGCTCAAGAACCTTTTCGGCATCATCCTGCGCCTCAGGGTAGTTTCCGCCCTCGAATTCATCAAGAGCCCTGTTGTAATATGCAAGAGCTGCGTTGTAAGCCGGGTCGCTTCTTCCAAGTCCCATGGATTCAGCCTTGTCGAGCCTGTCCTTAGCGTCATTGAGAGCCTTCTCAGCCGCAGATTTGGCACGTTCTGCATCGGCGTTCTCAAGCAGATTCTCAATCGCCTCGTCCGAAAGAAGATCCTTGACCTGGTTCGCATAGTCAATGGCAGCCTGATAATCCTCATCGGTAAAGCTGGACTGTGCCTTTCTATAATATGCAAGGGCATCACGATAGGGATCGTAGCTTGTGTCAAGACCAGCGTTGTTTGCGGCCATGATTCTTTCCCTTGCGGCAGCAATCGCATCCTCAGCCTCTTTTCTGAGTTTTTCAGCTTTGATTGCCTCCACATCGAGCATTCCGGGAACCTTGTCGGCCTTTTCCTTTGCGTCTGTGTAGTCTCCTTCCTCGTAAGACTGCTTTGCGTCATCGAATGTCTTCTTGGCAGCCTTGTACTCATCAGACTCGGGATCCAATCCTGATTCGAGAGCCTTCTCAAGTGCCTTCTGGGCAGCTTCAAGGGAATCCTCGGCATCCTTCTTGGCCTTTGCGACCGCAGAGTCGATGTCCTCGACGGGAAGAAGAGTAAGAACCTGCTCAGCGCTGTCCTTTGCATCCTCGTACTTACCCTTGTTGAAATCATCAATCGCCTGATTGTAGTAGTCCACGGCCTCTCCGTAATTCGGATAGGAATCATCAAGACCTGCATTCTCGGCATAAGCAAGACGAGCCTTTGCTGCAGCGATGGCCTTTGCGGCTTCAGTCATTGCCTTGAGATTATCGAGAACATCCTCGTTCAGAAGCTCACAGACCTTTTCGGCGTCAGCCTTTGCGTCGTCATATTTTTTGTCGGCATATTCCGCACGAGCCTTGTCGTAAGCCTCCCGGGCCTGCTTGTAAAGATCACTGTTCGGATCCATACCGGCTTCCTCGGCGGCATCAAGTGCTTTACGGGCATCGGCAAGAGCCTTTTCAGCGGCCTTTTTCGCCTCTGATGTAGCTTCCTCTATGACATCATCGGTAAGGATTGAGAGAACCTGCTCGGCGTTGTCCTTGGCATCGGCATAATTCTCATCCTCGAAGTCCTTGAGAGCCTGTCCGTAATATGCCTTGGCTTCCTTCAGGTTTTCATTCTCAGGATCAAGACCTGCCTTTTCAGCTGCTTCAATGCGCTCCTTGGCCTTTGAAATGGCATCCTCGGCATCCTTTCTGGCCTTGGCAGCTTCGAGAAGCTCGGAATTCAGGGCATCCACAACCTTGTCGGCATCCTCTTTGGCCTCTTTGTACTCCTCGTTCTCAAGTTCCTCAACGGCCTTGTTGTAATCGGAAAGAGCCTTCTTATATGCGGGGCTTTCTTTGTCAACTCCAGCGGCCTCGGCATCATCAAGGGCTTTCTTTGCATTCTTCACGGCCTCTTCCGCCGCGCTCTTGGCATCCTGGATTTCTTTTTCAACAGCCTCGGGTGAAAGCATCTCCACGATTTCGTTGGCCTTCTTTATGCAATCCTCGTATGCCTCGTCCTCAAAGTCCTTCTGAGCGTCCCTGTATTTGGAATTCGCCTCATTGAACACATCGTAGCTGTCGTCCATACCCGCAGCTTCCGCCGCCGTAATCGCAGACTTAGCTTTCTGCAGGGCTTCCTTCGCCTCGTTCTTCTTTGCCTCGGCTTCTGCTGCCGCCTTCTGCTCAGCGAGTTTCTTCAAGTATTCGTCACTAAGGACGCTCTTCACTTTCTCGGCATCGGATTTTGCGTTCACATAATCTTCCGAATCAAATTCACCCTGCGCCTTGTTCAGATATCCCAATGCCTCCTTGTATTCGGACGACGCGGGATCAGCTCCCGCAGCAAGGGACTCCTCAAGCCTTGTCTTAGCGGCGTTGATTGCCTCCTCTGCCTCGGACCTTGCAATCATCTTCGCGATGAATTCCTCGGAAAGAGCGGCGTTCTTCTTTGCTTCAGCGGCATACTCTTCGGCAAGCTCGTAATATCCGGCATCCAAAGCTTTCTGGGCCTTCTCGGTATATTCCTCTGCCAGTTTGTGATACGTGTTATTTGTATAGCTGACAGCAAACAGGGCTGTTGTTACAATGCACAGCGCAGCAAAAATTGTAATTATCTTTCTCATTGTTCTGCTCCTACTGTTGACTCATCAACAGGTGCCTCAATCTCTGCAGCGGTCTCTGCATCAGAGAAATCATCATCCTTGAGTAGCTTTGCATCAGCGTCTTCAATTCCTTCCACAGGCTCGTCACCAAGCGGGGCTTCGGCATCTGCCTTAACAGCGGTCGTCTCACTATGCGCGACACGTTTCTTTGCCTCATCAATCTCTTTCTGGGCCTGTGCACGTGCGGCGGAGATTTCCTCAAAGAGCTTCAGGAACTCTTCCTTGGACATCTTATAGCTTTCATTCGCAGTCTTCGGATCTACTGCACGGCGGAGTTCACCGTTTCTATAGAGGGAAACTGCATGTGTATAGTCGTCCTTACGTGAAACATAGGCCTTTACGGAATCAGCCTTCAGTTTTGCGTTGTAAGCGGCTGTTCTCTCATCCTTTGCAAGACTGTTGTATGCTGTCTTCAGGACAAGGCGGAAATCTGCCTCGGCTGTAGTCGCCTTCTGGTTGAAATCTGCTCCGGACTGAACTACTGAAAGCGGGTTCGTCAGATTCTTGTAGATTTCATTTCCAGCATCGTAGGTTGCCTGACGGAATGACGCGAAGTTGTTCTCATCAATTTCTTCCTTGAGTTCCTTTGCCTGGGCAAGATTCTCAAGTCCCTGATAGCGTGCAATCAAATCGTTGAGCACGGAAGAAAGATCTGCCTTGGTTCCAGTGTCCACAGCGGCTTTCTCAGTCTTGTAGATTCCCTCGGTCGCAGCCCACACAGTCTTTGCGGCGGAACTTGCACCGGCATCGATTGCAGCCTGACGAGCGGCCTCAACTTTCTGCATGAGAATCTTGTTGTTCGTGCTGTAGTCCTTCTCAGGAACCTCTTCTTCCTTAGTTGTCTCTTCGCCGGAAGTCTTTTCCTCTTCCTTGGTTGTATCGCCAGCAGAAGTTTTGTCATCCTCTTTTGATGTGTCATCGCCTGAGGTCTTGTCATCTTCTTTGGTCGTATCTTCAGTTGATGTTTTGTCATCCTCGGAAGTTTTATCTTCTTCCTTAGTTGTGTCCTCGGCAGAAGTCTTATCCTCTTCCTTAGTTGTGTCATCAGCGGAGGTCTTATCCTCTTCCTTGGTTGCATCCTCAGTTGAAGTCTTATCATCTTCTTTAGATGTGTCATCGGTTGAGGTCTTATCCTCTTCCTTGGTTGCATCCTCAGTTGAAGTCTTATCATCTTCCTTAGATGTGTCATCGGTTGAGGTCTTGTCCTCTTCCTGGGTTGCATCCTCAGTTGAAGTCTTGTCCTCTTCTTTAGATGTGTCATCGGTTGAGGTCTTGTCCTCTTCCTTAGTTGCGTCATCAGCGGAGGTCTTGTCTTCTTCTTTAGATGAGTCATCGCTTGAGGTCTTGTCTTCTTCTTTAGATGTGTCATCAGTTGAAGTCTTATCCTCTTCCTTGGTTGTGTCCTCGGCTGATGTTTTGTCATCCTCAGAAGTTTTATCTTCTTCCTTAGTTGTGTCCTCGGTTGAAGTCTTGTCCTCTTCCTTGGTTGTGTCCTCGGCTGATGTTTTGTCATCCTCGGAGGTTTTATCATCTTCCTTAGACGTGTCCTCGGTTGAGGTCTTGTCCTCTTCCTTCGGCTCCTCATCAGTCTTTACAGTGCTCTGGCTCGGCTTTGTGTCAGTCTCCTGCGTGTCATTTTCTGCAGTGCTTTCATCGGGCTTGTCACTGTCTTTGCTATCTGAAGTCTCAGATGTTACGTCATCAGATGTGTTTTCTGCCGGATTCTCTGCATCCTCGTCATCGGTCTTCTCTTTTTCGGGCAAATTGATTGCACCGGCGTTCTTGTTGACCTGATCGAAGAGTTCGATAACGTTGTTTTCCTCCATCATTGAAGAAAAGGCTTCCGCTACCGGATCGGTGGTTTCACATCCGGAGAGCACCAAGGCTATGGATGCCAATAGTGCCACAAAATGTTGCTTTTTAATCATTTTTCCTCCAAATCTCTCTTTGTCAGAGCTACCTCCAAAAAACATGTTTCCAAAGGTCCCCATAAACGTACTTTCTTAACGGATGTCCTGCGGCGCGTTAAAACGGAGCAAGACACCCTTATCTAACTAGAATACTACACATTTCATTTTACTGCAAGATATAAGAGAAATTATTCCAAAAATTTCTTAATTTCCCCGTCTAAAATCACAGATTTCTCCAAAACGTGCAGTGACTAAAAGCTGATTCCAAAAAAGGGCACTGTCCTACTGATTCAGCCCGTAGTCGAAGACAAGAAAAGTCTTGCTGTAAAAAACTCCGCGGACATTAAGCTTCTTTCCCTTAAGAACCGCAAAATCCTCGGCACCCTCACCGTTCATCTGAAGATCGTATTTTTTACCGTCATCACAATTTAAGGTAAATTTACGTTTTCCTTTACCGCCCTTAACTTTGAGAGTACCGCTCAACTGAGTCATCTCGGCAGAAACAATGGGAGCAGGTTTTCCGACTATGGCAGGATCTATTGAAACTTCATCGGGAAGCTCCGCCGCACCAAGTCCTCCTCCCTCACCGAATCCTACGGGTGGTTTTTCTCCCACAACGCGAAGAAGTGAAGGAGAGTTTTCAGGTACGGACACTTCTGTCTCCTCGTTTTCCTTGCTGCCCGCCGCCGCCAGTGGAAGTGATGTCATGGAAAAAGCCATGCCGATTGCAGTCCAAAGGACTATTTTTTTTGTAATTTTCATTCAAACTCCTCACCCCGTCTTGAAATCAGTGTTGCGAAAAAAACTTGTTATAAGCATTGCCGGCTCCATTGATTTCAAAACGAGCATTTTTCTTCTATATAATTATGTTTTATGGGCACGAATCAGACCAAAATCAGTTTCTCCGGATTTTCAAATCCTCGGGCGAAAGTTGCAAATCACCGTTTTCAATCAGAGTGAAGGAGCTTCCGTCGGCATAGTTTATGACCAGCGTGGGATTCCTTACGATTCCGTCAAAATGGATGAGTGCGGGTGCGTCTCCGTCGTAGTTCTGACCTATGGCGAAGTGGCATGTCCTGAAAGCCTTCTCGTCCTCCAGCATATTACCCGTAATGTTTGCCGCGGGATTCAGTCCGATTCCAAGCTCCCCGATGTTTCTTGCGTTCCGCCTGTAGATTTCACCGCTTCCCTTAGGCAGTTTTCCACCCAGCTCCATGAGAAGTGATTCTTTTTCCGCAGATATGATATCCTTGAGAAGCCTTTTCGACTCCTCGCCGCCTGAGATTTCACCGACAAATCCGCCCTCGACACGGACTTTAATCGGAGTCTCAAGCATGGCATCCCCGTCAGAAAAAGTCATGCTGCCGTCAAAGACAATTGTGCCCTCGGTTCCAGATATGCCCTCCACGGCATTTCCGACCACAGGAGAAATAAAGACCTCACCGGTAGGGATGTTTCCGCCGCTTCCAGGCTTGGAATAATCACCGTCGTCCACAAGAGGAGTCCTGCCATTTACAGGTACGGTGACATCGGTTCCGGCAGGGGAAGTCACATGGACGGAGACAGCCCCCTCATATTTTCTGCAGATTGCGGAACAACGTGCTTTAAGCTCGTCATAGTCGATTTTTACTGTCCTTTCGAACATATCCGGAGTGAGTCCAGGAGTCCACACTGCACGGACGCATTTTTTTCCGCTCAGAAGATAGTCAAACGCATTGTCGTAGGTATGGCCGTCATCGTCGGTATACGGATTTGAGGCTCCCTCGGCATCTTTTCCAAGCTTGTTTGCAGAAATGGAAAAAATCACGTCGGGCGCAGATTTTATGGCAGCGACGACAGCCTTTTCCGCATGATCCATGATGGATTTTTTGTTCTGGAACATGAGGACAGGTTTCGCACCGGCTTTAAGGGATGCCTCGTAAATCTGCTGGGAAATGAGGTTGGTCTCGGGGTTCGCCACAATCAGGACGGTCTCCCCTTTTTTAATCTTGCATACATCCTCTACTACAGTCTGGGCAGGTGTTTTGTCCCGCCCGGAGATTTTTTCGGAGATGCGCGTGTTAAGCTCAGAAATCAGTCCCATACAAGGCTCCTAGTTGATTACTTCTGCCGCAGTGGAATCCGCCGTGGTCGGAGAATAGTCGTCCTGAATGAAAATCCAGAGTTTCTCATCCGTTGTAGTCGGGGATGTGAAGAAAAGAGTCACGTCATCGCTCGTGGCTTTTCCGATGGGGTGGATTATGAATCCGGTGGGCTGAAGGTCAATGTCAGCATCCTGCCGCACGTTGATTGGTCCGTAGTAGGTTTCGCTTGAGACGGTGTTGCCCAGGTCGCGGTCCCACAGGTTGATTCCCCTGACGCTCGTTGAAAGAGTTCCTCCTGTCACATTGCCGTTGGTATAGGATGTAGCAGCTTTGTTTGTGGCACAATCAACCCTGGCGTTTCCGACACTGAAATCCTCGACCCAATCAGTTCCAGTCCTGGTTTTGTTGAGGGTTGGCAAATCATATTCTTTTGCATAAGAAGCCCGGAACGCACATGCCTTTATGTACTCTTCCACAAGGTCTTCCCATTTTTTTGTAGTGCCGTTTACACTGTTCACAGCCTTAACGATGCTTTCGATTCCTGAATATGCGTTGCGGCTCATTTCCCTTACGAGCTTTGTTCCCCCGTAGTTCCGCATGAGGAATGCACCGAAAGTATAGGCCGTGGCATAGGAAACCCATGAGTTGCTCTCAAGATACTGTGCGATTCCCGAGTAATAATAGTAGCCGTTGAAATTCGGGATGCGTCCGTCATAGACTTTCTCTCCCTCCTCAAGTCCCAAAGCGTCGCCCAAAAGATCCTCGCAGAGCATGGAGAGCATCTCATTGTACCACACTTCCACGCTTGAGAGATTATTTTTAACGTTTTTCGTGTTGAAGTCAATCATGTGCTGGTACTCATGGAAAAGAGTGGAGATTACCGTGTCGCTCACAGTGTTGTCGTTTCCGTCGTAGGTCACGTCGGTTCCGATTTTCTTGTAATTGCAGAACGGAATGTCTATGTAAAAATACTTTCCCTCGTTGCTGTAGCTGATAACGTCACTCTCATAGTAATCCTTAGCCCAGAAATATCCTACCACGCCGCATTTGCCTGAGGTTCCGTCCTTTCCGATGTCCCAGAGCACGATGTTCACATAATCCTTGGTGGGACCACTCGTCATAGAGATTGAGCTGGAGTTTTTTGAGTCGGAAAAAAGCCTGTCGCACGTCTCACCGAAGATTTTCTCCTCGAACTGATAGTGCGTGACGAATTTTGAGGCAATGTCCTTTATGACTTCAATGCTGATTTTAGTCCCGGAACTGGAAGAGGAAGTCACATCGGACTTTCTTGCCCATACAAGACATGCTATGTCGTTCTGTCCTCCTCTCGGCTCATATCCGATGGCATAGAGGGTCATCTCTTCCAAATCCAGAGTGGAAAGGTTCGAATCCTGGTCAACGTATATGCTTCGTGTCTGGCCAATCTTCGGATCCGTTATGTCGAAAGTGTCGTTGTACTCGTCTCCTGAGCGTGATTTTGCCCCGACCACCTTTACGTCTGAGGATGCTGGAGGAACAAAATGCTTGATAACAGGCTCGGGCAAATTTTCCTCCACGTCATATCCGTTTCTTGGAACCACGTTTGCCGAGATGGAATTTTCCGTAGTACCGACATAGCGCCTGACAGACGACGCGGAAACGGTCTTGGTTTTGTTCATGTTCACATTTGCATAGGAGATGACCTTTCCGTTCACACCGCTGAGAGTGACGACCACCTCATCATCGTCAAGCTTCGCAATGGAATTCACGCCGTTGTTGTAATCTAACGTGCGTACATTTGTCGTACTTGGAGTGGCTTCGGCTGTTTTTGTCGATATCACATCTTCCCCGTCTCTAAGAGTAAGCGTAAATGTGTATTTGGTTTCGTTCTCAAGTCCTTTAATCACAAGAAACTTGTTGTTTCTTTCGTTTTCGGTGAGCTCCCTCGGGAATCCGGCTACGTTAGGGGACACATCAAGTGTGAGAGTGTATCTTGATATGGCTCCGTTCGCCCATGTAAGATATGCAGCCTCGCTCAGCCCAATCGCAGAGAGACTTTCGAGAGTACCATAAGGTGCCAGGAGAGCGACGATTATATCCAGGCAAGACGTGAATACAAGCGATGCGGCGGAAATCAGCAAAACTGAAATCAGTTTAAGGAATCTATTCTTCTTCATAATTTGTTGCTCCTCCATTATTGAAGTCGGTATTTAACGTAAAAGTCATTGCCATTCCAGTTCTCAACACCATTAAGCTCTGCCCCTCTCTCAGAAAAAGCATAGGTTCTTGAACCTCCTCTGGAATCATTAAGAACCACTGTCATTCCCGCGGTATTCACTTCATAAGTACCAGAAGATGCCTCGGAATTGCCGCTGCCATAAGTCTGTCTGTATGTGGAACCGTCCTTGTTGAACCTAATGAAGCATCCATTTCCAACAAGGTCCACCACATCAGCATCTTCTTCATCAGGGGAAAAAGGAAAAGCCTCCGTCATTTTATACACATTACCCGCAATGCTAAGCTTGTCAATGTAATTCTTACAGGAGTTTAAGCAAAAAAGCCCCGCAAGCGCAAAAACAAGTCCTAAAATTCTTTTCATCAGAAAACCTCCTGAGTTAAACAAATCTCCCGGGATTCCGTAACAGACCGCACGAGACCGAAATGGATCCCAAATCATTTTCTTCCATTATAGTGTATCATTCAGATTATGGCAAGTTCATTCCTTTGAAAGCTTCTCTATTTCGGAAAGCGAAAGTCCAGTCCATCTTGCAATCTGCTCCGCCTGAATCCGGTCGGAAAGCATCTGCTTTGCAGTCTCGTATTTTCCTTCCAACCTGCCTTCCAACCTGCCTTCCAATCTACCTTCCAACCTGCCTTCTTCCTTACCCTTTGCAAGTCCCTGCTCAATTCCCTTCCTCAGAGCGGCACTTAATCCAGAGCGTCTGTCCCTGTCCGCAACTTCCTGACGATACTGAGCAATCCACAAATCCCGGTTCGCACTGATTGACGAAAGCGATTTCCTTGCCTGCATAAGCCCTGCCTCCTTGTCCGTTAGCCTGTCGATTAAATCCCTCTTCCGGGGATTGTCCGCATCTTTGAGGAATATCGCCCAGTTCTCAAGCGGTGTGTTGGTCTCAAGGCTTTTCTCCAGTCCACGTGCCTTGGGAAGCTCGATGAAAATTATGTTGAGCGAATTCGAAAGCTCCCTTCCGTCCTTCGTCCTCATTGCATAGCGGCTCACCGGATTCTTTTCCGCCTCATTGTTCTTGTCCTTCCCGTAGTTGAAGTCCAGAACAGTCACCTGATAGACTATGGGGGCCTTCTCCCAGTCATCCCCCTTTTTTAGGTATGTCGTCTCAAGACGTGCCACCTGATACTCAGCCCGCTTTCCGTAGTCGTACTCCTGGTTGAACGCCTGCATCTCTATGTCAGCCGCAAGTCCGTTCTCGAACTCGCACATTATGTCATAGCTCACGTTTCTCTGCCCGCCGAATCCAGAAGGAGCATCGCTTGCCGTGAGTGAGAAAGTCCTGATTTTCCGCTCGGTCGCAGCCTCAAGGAACGAATGGAGCGCGTCGTGGGATTCCTGAGTCGGCTGAGTGAAAAGAGCCTTGAACGTGGAGTCCACCCTTGGATTCAGTAGAGCCCCAGTCTGCATCTGAGCGACATATTCTTCTTCGCTTGCAAAATCTTCTATAGACATGATTAAAGTATAACATATTTTTGGAAAATCGTGGGGAATTTATGGAAAAAAAGATATTTTTCTGGCCCCCGCATTGAATATTGTTTCCGCAAATGATAGAATCAATCGACATGAAGAAATATTATCAGCTATACGACCCCAAAAATCCGACCGAAAAGATGCGGTACCCGTACAGATACGGAAAAGTAAAATCTCCGTCGGAAAAAAGGATTGAGAAAGTCAGGGGAAAAAAACTCACGGATTTCAACATACTCTACTGCTATGCCACCATCCCGTTCCGCTTTCCGAGCATCTTTGCGCTTCCTCCATTTTTTCACGCCGTGCTCTGGGATTTCTTTTTCCCACAGTATTTCAGAAAATTGAAACTCACCCGAACGCCAATCAAGCACGTGGACCATGCGCTCGATGAAAAAGTCCCTTTCCGCCCGGATTACGTGGGAAGATACATGGATTTCATCAACATCTGGATTCGTCCCATGGCAATGATAATGCACAGATTCGGAACCATACAGGGAGCCCCCCTTTGCGCTGAATGGCTAAGATATATCACCCTGGCATATCATGAGGCCATGAGCATGTACAGAATCTCCATGACCACGACATACAGGCCCAAAACCGACTCAAAAAAAATGCGTGCGCTTTATGCAGCTGACCCCCATTATATGTGCGTCCCAAGTCTCCACATCGCGATTGTCTGTCTGACCTACAGCTTTTACCGGATGATTTTTGAGAGGGAAAATTTCACGGAGGAAGAGAAGAGGCAATGGAACAAGGAGCTTTTTGACTGCGCGTCGGGAATCGGGGAGACGGTCCTATATGTGAAGCAGCACAGCGTAAACTGCATACCGGCGGCACTCTACATGCTCACGAAAATTGTACCCGAACTTTTCACAGCGGAAATGGCGGATGAATTCATAGCGTCCCTTTTCGAGCACGTGGATGACATTGAGAGAAGCGACGTGGAGCAGATTCGGGAGCACATACGGTTCACGTTCGAAAGATTCATGCTTTCGGGAGCGGAAGACACAGATTGGACAGCCCCGGTACGAACATGGCTTTCCGGGTACGAGGCACACACTCCATATTATGCACAGATTTGACCCACAGAATGAAAAATAGCTTGCCGAATCTTCAAATTGAGTGTAAAATATAGTAAATTGATTTATGGGACATTTCTCAGTTGCGGCCATCCGTATCTGACGGATTCTCCCAACAAAATACGAATCAAGGAGATTAAGATGAATTTTATTTTTTTAGGACCTCCAGGAGCCGGAAAAGGAACTCTTGCAGGACAGGTTGCCGAGGAGTACGGAATCCCGCACATTTCAACAGGTGACATTTTCAGGGCAAACATCAAGAACAAAACTCCGCTCGGAATCAAAGTAAAGGCAGTGATTGACGCAGGCGGACTTGTGAGCGACGAGGATACATGCGCTTTGGTAGAGGACAGGCTCAAGCAGGAAGACTGCAAGAAGGGATTCATTCTCGACGGATTTCCCCGCACCATTCCTCAGGCTGAGGCCCTGGAAAAAATCAAGTCCGACGTACAGGTCGTGAATTTTGAGGTGGACAACGAGCTGATTATCGCACGTCTCTCAAACCGACGCGTGTGCCGTGGATGCGGAACCAACTACAACGTGAAATTCATGCCGCCGAAAGTTGAGGGAAAATGCGACAAGTGCGGAGGAGAGCTCTATACCCGCGACGATGACAAGCTTGAGTCAATCACCAACCGCCTGGACGTGTACCGCAAGCAGACTGAGCCGCTGATTGATTTCTACCGCAAGCTCGGAAAGATTATCGACATCAACTCAGCACGGGACAGCAAGGAAGTGCTCGTTGATTTCAGGAAGCTCTTTCCCGCAAAATAATCTGACTTGAAAAAAGGACTGCCGGACTTTGATTTTGAGGACGGCGGTTCAATCCTTAAATCACCCAAAAATTAGAAAAAAAATCCAGAAAAAAGTTCCCCGTTAAAAATCCGTAACCATTGTTTTCATGTTGTGGTTTAAAAATCGTTTTGAAGACATTCCAAAAGATAAGTCCTGAGTCAAATCTAAGGAGAAATCTTTTGCGGATTAGCTTGAAAATAATCGGAGTCCAGAAAAACATAAGCAGGGATTCCAAAAGGAGGCTCAAGATGAAAAAAATGAAAAAGATAATCAGTCTGGCGGTTTTCGCCATCATGAGCGCCGTGATGTCATTTGCCCAGGATGCGGATGACGAGCTTTACGACTACATAACGATGGACGGTACGGCAACGGAGGAAATTGTGTCCGAAGAAATTGAGGAACCAGAAGAAACCTCTGTCCCCGTGAAGGAAAAGAAGGACAAGGACAACCTGAGCTTTGAGTTGAGCAAGGATTTGGAGAAGGCCCTGAAAAATCCCGGCAAAAACGCTGAGAAGATTCAGGAGCTTACGTTTGAGCTCAGCATGGACCAGAAGGAGGAGCTTTACGCTGCTTTCGAAAAGACAAAGGGAACCGCAATCGGCATGAACTGGCTTCCGGGATTCGGATCAGGCTCATTCGTGCAGGGGGACGGACTTGGCGGAGGTCTCGGAGTCGCTTTTGATACCGTGGCCATAGTCGGTGTAGGCGGAGGACTCGTCATTGACCTTGCGGGACTGGTTGTTGCTTTTTTCAGCTTCGGAACAGCGGATGATACCATAAAACAACTCATGGGATGGGGAACAGGTGCCATGATTGGAGGAGCCGTGCTCTGGTTAGGGAACAAAATCTTCGGTACAGTCCGTCCGATCAGTTTCGCAAAAAACTACAACCGAGATTTGAAATCAGCCCTGGGACTGGACGAGCAGGTGGAGAGCATTTCATTTGTTCCCATAGTCGACCCGCTTACCGGAAGCTACGGACTTTCCACGCAGATCCGCTTCTGACAAAACAGGACACAACGCTTTCGCTCAGGATGTCAGTTTGGAGAAAATCCATCGGGGCATCCTGGGTGCGGCGAAATCTCCCTTGAAAAGTCAATCCATAAACACGGCATGAAAAATCACTCGGAGCTTTTCTTGATTCCGTCAAACCAGCTTTTATAATCCTCAAGGCCCGTAATCTGAAGCTCGGTCTCCTCGTCGCAAAAGTATCTTAGCTGATGGTCCTTTAGAAGAAAAAATCCCCCGTCCCCGTCAAGGGAAAGCCTGCTTCCTTCCAAGGTACCGAAATAAGTGCACTCAGCCGAGACCGGCACTCCGCTTCCGAAAATCTCCTGGGTCACTTTGAAAAAGCCGTCATCAGTCCTTGAAAATACGAACCCCATCCCGTCCCACTTGTCGTCCACAATAACAAGAATGCCGTCAAGGTCACTGAAGGAATTTCCCTCAAAAGGATAAGCGTCAATCACATTCATCCCGGAAAAATCCTTGGAGCCTCCCGTCTCACGCTGACTCAAAATCTTTTTGTATTTGAAAAGAGTCACGGCGCTCGTGATTTCGGGGACGGTAAAAATCAGACAAAGAATCCCAAGGCTTACCGCAAGCCCGACTGCCCTTCCGCGTCTCTTCTGCCTGATTGCCCTTACCATGAAAAAAATCAGGGTGCCCAGAACAAGAAGTTTCAGGACCGCCAAAATCACCGTAAAAATGACGCTCCCTCCCGCAATGTAGATGCTCGTAGGACCGTCCGCCCCTCCGATAATCGTGATCGTAGCCGCCTGCATCAGATTGTAATCCATCCGTCCCCCCTTTTCCGCATTATAGCATTTCAGTGATTTCCGTATCAAGAGAGACTTTTTTGCGGTTCATGGACGGCGAGTATTGAAATTTATCTTTTTTGACGATAATATAAATTGAGTGAGTTTTTGAAAAGGCAATTTTTAGGAAGGAAGTTTTCAGGAAAAGGAGTATTTATGGCGGAACAAAACCAGGAATTATATGGAAAAAAAATCTTTTTCCTGAACCCGAACTATACGTTCAAGGCCAACATAATCAGCGAGCTTCGTCTGATGGAATATGAGGTTCTCATCATAGACCGCTACAACGACGCGAAAAACATCCTCAGGAAAAATCCGAACTCAATCTGCTTCATCAACATAGATTCACAGCTTTCCACATACGGATGGTACATCTTCCTCTCTGACTTCGAAAAGGATGACGCTCTCAAGACCACCATTGTCGGAATCATCTCGGACAGGCTCGCACCACACGAGAAAACCTTTTTCCTTGAGAAAATCAAACCCAGGGCGGGAGTGATGGAATCGTCCCAGGACACATCTAAGATTATTTCAAGCATAGAGGATATCCTCAAAATCAACAACGCGAAGGGAAGACGTCAATACGTCCGCGCAAACTGTCTCTCCGACCGAAGCGCACTCCTTATCTGGAACAACGGAAACTTAGTGAACCAGGTAAAGCTGGTGGACATAAGCCATGTGAGCGCAGCGACCCTTGCACCAAGCATAAAGAACACAAAGCTCGAAAAGAACACCCTGATTCGGGGAGCCACGCTGAAAATAGGATCGAAGCAGTTCATAATCAACTTCATAGTCTACGACATACACACACGTGGGGACAAGGAGCTTCTGATTACTCTCTTCACACCGGACTCAGCACCAGGACTAAGGGAGCCCATCATGGAGTACATCTTCGAGATTCTTCAGGCTCAGATGGCAGCATCCCTCAACGGCGAAAAACGCGACGACACGAACTACAATCAGCAGGGAAAAGCCTTTGCCGAAGCGATGAAAAAAGAGGCCGCCCAACAGAAGAAGGAAGCAGCCCATCAGAAGAGCAGGGAAAAATAAATCCGGGGCGAAAATACGAAAGAACGAATGAAAAACGCGGGAAAAAATCCTCAGAAAAAAAGGATGACGGGAAGAACCGCCATACAGACGCTCTATTTTACGACAGTCTTTTTCTTTTCAAACGACCTCTTCGCCTATGCCTCGGCATGTACTTTCGGATTCCTGTTTTCGTTCATCCCTGTCTCCATGCTGATTCTTGTCATCCTGATCCGGGTCCTGCACGCATCTCCCGACATGATAGAGCAGCTTTTCGGTGGAAACGAGCAGATAATGAGATTCCTCAACATTGATTCCGTGGCCCGTACCATCTCCCAGATAAAGACCATAACGAACTTCGAGATTGTGCTCGGCATTGCGATAATTTTCATGGCGCGACGTTTTTTCAGCTCCATAATCAACTCAATCAACCGCATTTTCCACACGCAGATTCCGGTCCGTCCCGTAATCACCCAGCTCATAATCTTTGCGGGAGAGGCAATCCTTGTCTCGCTCACTTCCATAGTCATTTTTCTTTTCACCACGGCAAGGGCAATCACCCGCTACCATTTTTTTTCCGAGATAATTCCCATTCCGCCGGTACTCCTCAGCACTATGACGGATTTCATGCTCAACACTCTCCCCTATCTGATTGTCTTCATCATCGTCCTGATTTGCTACAAGGGTGCAAGCCGCTCAAGACCTCCCACGGGAATATGCCTGGTCTCATCGGTTCTATGCGTCGCCTCATTCATCGCCGTTCAGAAAGTGATGGGGCACTTCATCAACATGAACAACTACAACATTGTCTACGGAGTCCTCAGCAACACGATTGTCCTCCTGCTCGAGGCATTCTTTTTCTTCACCATTTTTCTCTTTTTCGCGGAGATGGTTTTCGTAAGGCAGTATTTTGACACTCTTCTCATGGGCGAGCTCTACCTGCTTCCTGACCGCGACGACACAAGCCGGATTGCGACCATAAAGCGTCTCCTTTTCATCCGTCCCGATTCCCTTCTCAAAGACGGCAAGTCCGTACTGAAGGTTCCAAAAGGCGGAAAGATTTACTCACGCGGGGAAAAAGGTCAGTTCACGTACTACATAGCAAGCGGTTCGGTACTGATTACAAGAACAAACAATCTCTCCTACATGGATTCGGGCTCCTTTTTCGGCGAGGAGGCATGTCTTTTGGACGAAATACGGAACGAGGATGCAAGCGCCTACACAGACGTAAAGCTAATCCGAATCCCTGAGGAAGATTTCTTCACCTTGCTGGAGAAAAATCCCTCCGTAAACAACAAGGCTCTCTCACAAATCAGCAAATACTTCGCCAAATTTTATGGACTAAGAAACGATTTTTCATTATAATATGTTGGCATGAATGAAGGACTCCGTGTGTCATCATCGGACCTTGTGTGTCATCATCGGGCTTCGTGTGTCATTATCGGGCTTCGTGTGTCATTATCGGGCTTGACCCGATAATCCCAAGCAAAAGAGATTCCCGCATCAAGTGCGGGAATGACACTCATCTGTGCGGGAATGAATGATTTCGTGTGTCGTTATCGGACTCCGTGTGTCACCATCGGGCTTCGTGTGTCATTATCGGGCTCCGTGTGTCATTATCGGGCTTGACCCGATAATCCCAAGCAAAAGAGATTCCCGCATCAAGTGCGGGAATGACACTCATCTGTGCGGGAATGAATGATTTCGTGTGTCGTTATCGGGCTCCGTGTGTCATTATCGGGCTTGACCCGATAATCCCTTGTTGCAGAGATTCCCGCATCAAGTGCGGGAATGACACTCATCTGTGAAGGAATGACACTCATGCTATTATATGGAGAAAAGGATGGCAAAGTTTATCTTTATTACCGGAGGCGTAGTCAGCGGACTTGGCAAGGGAATCGCGGCTGCCTCCCTGGGACTTATTTTGAAAAGCCGGGGACTGAAAGTGGTCAACCAAAAGTTCGACCCCTACCTGAACATAGACCCCGGAACCATGAATCCTTTTCAGCACGGGGAAGTTTTCGTAACCGACGACGGAGCGGAGACCGACCTTGACCTTGGGCACTACGAGCGTTTCACAGACACGGCACTTTCACAAAGCAACAACACCACATCGGGGCGTGTCTATCTTGCGGTCCTGAATGACGAGCGCGAGGGGAAATTCCACGGTGGAACGGTTCAGGTCATCCCCAACGTGACGAACGAAATCAAAAGAAGGATGCTCCTCTCTTCAAAGGAGACCGACGCGGACGTAATCATCACGGAGATCGGTGGAACCGTTGGCGACATTGAGTCCCTTCCCTTCATCGAGTCAATCCGGCAAATCAAGTACGAGGTCGGAGAGGAAAACTGCTGCTACATCCATCTCACGCTCATTCCCCACATCGGACGCGACCAGGAGCTGAAAACCAAGCCCACCCAACATTCGGTAAAAGAATTGCAGGCATTGGGAATCCAGCCCCACGTACTCATGGTTAGGACCGAGATTCCGCTCGACGACTCAACCCGGGAAAAGCTCGCTCAGTTCTGCAACGTGGACTCAGATTCGGTCATTCAGAACCTGAACGCAAAGTCAATCTACGAGGTTCCGCTGAATCTTGAGAAAGAAGGAATCGGGGACGCAGTATGCCATGCGCTCCATCTGGAAACAAAGCCGACCAGCCTTGAGGATTGGGCGAGGATGGTGCACACCTTTGAAAATCCGAAACGCAGCGTAAACATCGCGCTCGTGGGAAAATACGTGGAGCTTCACGACGCATATCTTTCGGTCGTGGAAAGTTTGACCCACGGAGGAATTGCGAACGAGGCGGAGGTGAACGTGGACTGGATAGATTCCGAAACCCTGGACGACGATGAGACCACCGCCAAGAGACTAAAATCTGCAGACGGCATAATAATCCCCGGCGGATTCGGCTCACGAGGCATTGAGGGAATGATCCGGGCCGCAAAATACGCCCGCACCAACAAGGTTCCCTGCTTCGGAATCTGTCTCGGAATGCAGATAATCGTGATTGAGTACGCAAGGGATGTCCTTAACTGGAGCGACGCCCACTCAAGCGAAATTGACTCATCCACGACGCACCCGGTAATCGACCTCATGCCCGACCAGAACGGAAAGATTTTGGGAGGAACCCTGCGCCTTGGAAAATTCGAGTGCAAGGTAAAAAAAGGAACCCTCACCTACGAGGCATACAAGTCGGACACAATCTGGGAAAGACACCGGCACCGCTACGAGTTCAACAACACATACAGGAAGGACCTGGAGGATGCGGGGCTTGTCATCGCGGGAGTGAATCCTGAGCGGGATCTCGTGGAGATTGTTGAGGTTCCCGATCATCCGTGGATGCTTGGCGGACAGTTTCATCCTGAGTTCAAGAGCCGTCCCAACAAAGCGGGTCCCTTGTTCCGGGAATTCATAAAAGCAAGCTGCGACCATAAAAACGGCGGCAGATAGACACAACACAAATAGGAGTAAATCATGTCACGAGACAAAATTCTAGTTCTGGATTTCGGTTCCCAGTACGCCCACCTGATTGCAAAGCGACTTCGCATAATGGGATTCTACAGCGAGATTGCGCTTCCCTCCGCAGATGTTTCGTCAATGGAAAATGTCCGTGGCATCATCTTGAGCGGTGGCCCCTCATCGGTCTACGAGGAAAACGCGCCTGAGTTCAACAAAAAGAATCTGGAGCTGGGTGTGCCGGTTCTGGGACTCTGCTACGGCCATCACATCATGTCCTTCTCGCAGGGAGGAAAAGTCGGCAAGGCGGAGGTCGGTGAGTTCGGATTCGCGACCCTTGAGCAGACCGAGGCAGGAAAAAAATCACCTCTTTTCAAGGGAGTCTCGGCTTCCACGCAGGTATGGATGAGCCATCAGGACGGAGCGCTTGAGCTTGCCCCCGGATTCGAG
>DFKI01000003.1 GCA_002373325.1 Treponema sp. UBA3649 | reverse complement strand
GTTAGATCAGTAAACAAGTCTGAAAACTCAGACGGGAGTTGGTCGTGAAACGAACGCTTATAAGTATTATAGCATTTTTTTCAGTTTTTGCACAGAGCATTTTTGCACAGAATTATGTCGCAACAACGGCGGCAAGCGTTGACAATGCTCAGATTGAGGCAAAATTCTACAACAGGACATTGTATTATCCCGGAAACACAGATGACAATCCGGTAAATGTCCACGTGACAATCAGGAACACAAGCCCTGATACGCTTCGCTTCAAACTGGCGGATGACAGAAGGTTCAGTCTGGATTTCAAGGCCGTAAACGTGAAGAACATCGAGCTTGAAAAAACTGACTCACTCAGAAGAAAAAGAGAGACCGACCAGACCGTATATTTCCGTGAGATTGCGCTGGAACCCGGCGAGGAATATTCATTCGTGGAAAATCTCAAGGAATATCTGGACATCAAGGAAGCTTCAATTTACTATGTCACTGTGATTTTCTATCCCGAGCTTTACAGAAAGAAAAATACTACCCTTGTCTCAAAAAGACTTACCCTTGAGGTGAGACCTTCCCCGCTTGCATCAGCTTCAAGATTTGTTCCGGTTGAAAGTGGCACGGGAGCTGTTCTTCAGGCGGAGGCAATCAGTCCCGATAAAGTTGTTGAGCAGACAATCATCGCAAGACAGCAGAGCACTTGGGACAAGTTCTTCCTTTATATGGATCTTGAGGCTATCCTAAAAAACAATCCCACAAGGGGACGCAGATACAACGCAGCCGGCGCAGATGAAAGAGCGGAGATGCTTGAGCAGTTCAGGGCCGATTTGCAGAAGAGCAGGATTGACACCGACATTGTAGCCATTCCCTATTCGTTTGAGATTACGAACACAACATATTCCCAGACACAGGGAACCGTACAGGTGATTGAGAAGTTCAGGAACCCGACTTACGTTGAGCTTAAGGAATATACTTATCATGTCCGACAGCGCGATGGAATCTGGCAGATTTATGATTACACTGTTATCAACTTGAGAACGGAGCCGATAGAATAATGGCAAAACAAAAGAACGCCAAATATTTCTGCGAGAACTGTGGGGCTGAAGTTGCGTCCAAGGCACGTTTCTGTCCCCACTGTGGAAAATTTTTTTCTGCTGTGCGGTGTCCGAATTGCGGTCACACAGGTTCCGTCTCAGAATTTAAAAAAGGATGTCCCGTCTGCCACTATGCCATTTCAGACTCAGAGATGCGAGGTGAAGAAAAACCCGTAAAGTCCCTTGGAAATGTGATTTCAAAAAAAGGCAGGAAAAAAGCCGCAGGCGGAATCAACTTTGCCGGTGGTGGAACAGGTGCGTTGAGCGAGGACACTCCCCTTTGGCTTCTGATTTCAGGTCTCATAGTTTTGGCAGGCCTCATCGTGATGTTCATCTACATGTTCAAATAAACGTGCTAATATAATTTTTTTCGCATCGTCAAAATATTCAGACCGTCCTTGTATTCGTACATAACCTCATCCATCATTTGCTTTGTCATAAAGATTCCGAGACCGCCGATGTTTCTTTCCTCTGCAGAAAGAGTAATATCAGGGTCAGCTTTTTCAAGAGGATTGAACGGTTTTCCAGAATCGGAAAAACTGATTGAAAGCAAGTTCCTCTCCTTGTTCAGCTCAGCATTTACAGTCGCCATTCCTTTTTCAGGGACATAAGAATAGTTCGCAATGTTTACAAAAATCTCCTCCACCGCCACGCTTATATCCATAAGACACTTTGAAGAGCACTGAAGTCCATCCATTTTTTTCTCGATGTATTCGTACACTTTATGAATGAGTTTTGTATCAGCCTCAATCTCAAGAACGTCTTTGCCACTGTTGATTTTCTCACTTCCCTTGTACTCAAGACAAAGCATGGTCATATCATCAAACTGCTCGGCTCCGTTCACAAAATCATTCACGGAAGAAATCAGATTCTCAATTATGTCATCGGATGATTTGTCGGAGAACTCATTCAAACATTGCAACATTCTTTCCGTGCCAAACATTTTTCCTTCTGCATTTGTGGCTTCAGGAACACCGTCAGTATACACAAATATTTTTGACCCCTTATCAAGGACAATCTCATACTCCTTGTACTTCATTCCCTCAAGTCCACCGATTACAAATCCATGCGGATCATCCAGAAGCTCGAATTTTCCATCCGCCTTTTTTACGGCAGGATATTCATGTCCGGCATTCGCAGCCTTTAGTTTCCCTGTGGAGATTTCAAGGATTCCAATCCACACGGTAACAAACATATCCTCCTTGTTGTTCGGTGTGATTATGTCATTCGCATACTCCAAAATTTCCGCCGGAGATTTATCCATGATTGCTGTGTTCGCAAGGATGATTTTGGATGCCATCATAAAAAGCGCGGCAGGGACTCCCTTTCCAGAAACATCCGCAATCGTAAAACAAAGGTGATCATCATCAATGAAGAAAAAATCATAAAAATCACCGCCAACCTCGCGAGCAGGATTCATGGACGCATAGATGTCAAACTCGTGTCTGTCGGGAAAAGCCGGGAATGTGCTCGGAAGCATGTCGCCCTGAATGCGTGTGGCAAGAGAAAGCTCAGTCCCTATCCTTTCCTTTTCAGCAGTCACAGCGGTAAGGCTCGCCTCATAGTCGGCAAGATTTTTTTCCATCTCCGCCATGATTACGCTCAAGTTCTCAAGCTCATCTCCAGTCTTAATCTCAAGAGAAGAAAAATGATTGTTGCACGTGACACCAGCACACTTGTCAAGGATATAATCCTGTGCGGCTTGAGTTATGGAATTGATTGGTACGACAATCCTTTTTTTCATGTGTTTCGTCAGAAGAAAACAGAAGGCATTTACAAGGATAACCATTGCGACAACATATTGAATCAAAAACGTACTGATTCCATTTCTGAAATTTCTCAGGGAAACATCCGTTATGACAAAGGCAGAGTTTGTTCCGTCGCTTCTTTTCACAGGTGCGGCACTCATGCAAAGCCATCCATAAATATCCGTTTTACTGATGTCGTAGAGTTTTTCTTTTCCGTTCCAATTCAGAAATTTTTTTAAAGTATTCGGCCTGAAGCTTTCCCAGTCGCCGGTCAAAAGAGCTTCGCCTGGAACATCAGGATCCACAAGATAAATTATTCTGTTTCTTTCTTCATCGAATGTCGCAAGATAGACAGCATCAACATCACCAGCCGTTAGAAAATCTCCAAGGATGGCATGAACGGAAGCGTAAGTCGGATTATTTTTGAAATCAGAAAAATTACTTCTATAAGAATCGCTCCCCACGGCAGAAAGTTCGGAATCGCTCATGCTTTTATAGCGTTGCATGACGGAATCTGAAAATGAATCAATGTCAACAATTTTCTCACAAATGGATGCCGCACAACAAGAGATGCTGTAAGACTGAGAGATGTACTGACCGACAAGCGCATAACTGTAAAGTCCGAGTCCGATAATTAGGACAATCAGCCCCAAAATCATGGAGCCGAGCAGAGTCGCATGAAAAACACGTCCCGTAAGAGAAAATCTTCTGCGGTTATACTCATCCATAATATTGACGTTTTTTTCAGACATGAAATCCTCCTTAATTTAATTATACAAGCGAGATTAGGGGGTGTCAATAAAGATTGAGAAATATAAAGTCATGAAAGCAATTTTTCAGCGATTGAAAAATTACTTGCAATCTGATACACTTTACACGGTGAAAAAAATGAACGAAACAATCAGAAACACAATTTTTGTATACCTGCTGATTATGAATCTAATCGGCTTTTTGCTCATGGGCATTGACAAGAACAAAGCCAAAAAACAGACTTGGAGAGTTTCTGAGAAGGCTCTGTTTCTGGCAAGTCTCATCGGAGGAAGTCTCGGAACCTTGGTCGGCATGTATGTTTTCCGTCACAAGACAAAGCACTGGTATTTCGTAATTTTCATGCCGCTGATTTTGATAATCCACATCGTGCTGCTCGCCCTGTTTCTTTAGACCGTACATGCTTGCAAAACGGAGGACAAAATGAATTCATCATCCGACGAAAAGTCCACTTACGCAGTCACCCTCTATTTCGATTCCGACTCCACTACCCTGATTCGCTCGTCCATATCGCACCTGGCAGAGTTTACGGAAAATGATTACATGATTCAAAATGACGTGCCGCCACATCTGACTTTGGGAATGTTTCATGCAAGCGATTCGGATTCAGAAAAACTTGAGAATCTGTTCCGTGAGTTTTCAAAAAAAGCCGGCAGATTTTTCCCGGTGGATTTTTCAGGTGCGGATTCTTTTTTGGACAAAGTGATTTTTCTTTCATTAAAAAAGGACTCTCCCACTTTCACTTTCCTAAAGGATTTGAACACGACTCTCCACGAAATGTTCATTCCGCATTTTGAGCCCGCGGACAACCGGAACTATCTTCCTCAGAATTGGGTTCCGCACATTGCCCTTGCTGTGAAACTTACCCACGTACAGTTTGAAAAAGGCATGTCCCTGCTTGGGGAGTCAGAGAAGAAAAATGATGCTGAAAAAAAATCATCTCTTCCGCAATCAGCAAAAGTCGTCTCATTGGGTCTCGCCAGATGCAATCCATACAATGAGATTCTTCGTATTCCACTTTCCAGTGACAGTCTCAATCCACTTCAGAGGCACAAAAACATGGCGGCAATCCACAGCTCGGACACAAAGCCTGAAAAGAAAATCCGGTCCGCACTCTTTAAGTTTGGTCTCCGCTTCCGGAAAAATGACCGACGCTATCCCGGAACTCCGGATTTAGTCTTTCCGCACTATCACGCCGTCGTTTTCATAAACGGATGCTTTTGGCACGGACATGAGAACTGCACGCGTTTCAGGATGCCAAAATCCAACGTTGGGTTCTGGGGAAAGAAGATTGAGCGAAATAAAAAAAGGGATTACGATAACATCAAAAAATATCAGGACATGAGCTGGAGAGTCTGCGTTGTGTGGGAATGTGCAATCAGCGGAAAAAAATCAAGGCAGAAAATAAAAAACGTAACGGAACAAATCTGCCTGTGGCTTGAGGAATGTAAGTCGGTGTTTCTGGAACTCCGCGGATAAATTCGATTAAAAAAATCAAAGTAGTTTTTCCATAAAAACATCCGCATACTGATTGTCATTGTAACGCTCCGTCTCCCTAAATCCTAAATTCTCATAAAGTCTGAGAGCGTCCTTGTACTTGCTCATGGAATCCAAAACGACTCTTTCATATCCTTTTTCTTTTGCAAAAGACATTGCTGTTTCCATGAGCCGTCTTCCCAATCCCATTCCTCTAAAATCATTTGAAAGATAAAGTGCCTTAAGCTCAACTGTGGCTTCCTCAATTTTTTTCAAGGCGACAGTTCCAATCACCTTGGAATCCGCAAGCAGGCACCAGAATGAGTCGAACGTATTTTCAATCTCATTATAAAAAGAATGTCTTCCCTCCGGCTCAAAAGATTTTCCCAAGTCCCGGAAGCATCGGTCGGTAAAATCAAAAACATCCAGCTTGTATTTTTCCTCATAAGGGACAATCCGCAAGTCCACAAATTTCAAGTCGCAGGAAAAATCGTAATCAGTTTCATTCATGATTTCGACAAGCGTTTCAAAAAATTTCGTTCCCAGATCAGACTTACTCTTTTCCGCATCAGACCAGATTATCTCAAGTTTTTCCCCGTACTCATGGAAGCCGAATCCTCCGCACAAGAGATCGGCAAAAGCATCCAGATTGTGTCCCGTTTTCCAGTCGAGGTTTCTTGTGAGGAGCCTGTCAATCTCCGAGTAAAACTCTTCCTGATTTGAAAATCTTTTTCCGTCAATTAAAATCCGTTTCATATCATCCCTTTTGTTTTCCGGCCATGCCCCAGTTTTCAAGAGGCGGCTCGTTTATGATTATAAAAATATCTGTCGGTGCAATGCCAAGCGTGTCATGCAGTTTCCCATCATCTCAACTCTAACGAGCGGCATTTTATCCTCCTCAATTTTTTTACTTCAAAGTCCCGCCGTGAAAAACACATTCGTAGACTTTTGTCTCATTCAAATAGATTTCCTCAAATCCCTGGAACCAGTTGACATCCCCGGTCACGCTGCATTTGTAGGTGAACTCGCCGGACTGATAAATCTCAGGTCCACGGTAAGGCATTTTTTTGTCCGCATGACGGAGGGCTTCTTTTAGAAAATCTCCGCTGAAACGGTCGTCAAGCACACGCCCAAGATAGTTCATCGCATACAGTGCCGTTCCATTTTTACAGACCGATTCCTCTCCCGCAAACTGCTCGCCACCGACGTAAGTGTCATGATAGACATACTCCCCTTTTTCGTAGCGGAAATCATGGGAGGAAGGACGCGTTGACTCAACTTCATTTTTGAACGCCGCATAAGTGTTCACGTTTGCCTCAAGTCTGAACAAAATCAATTCATCAAGATCTGTTATCTGCTCATTTGAAATTTTTACCGCGCAGTCCTGATCTTTCACAAGATAGTCCACACTAACATTCATCATGTTGCTGATTTGAATCAAGTTGAAGATATCCGGGTATACCTGGCCGGACTCCCATTTTGCAACAGCCTGTCTCGACACGTTCAATTTTTCTGCAAGAGCTTCCTGTGTAAGTCCCCTGTTTTTTCTAAGAATCTGTAGCTTTTCCGAAAAAATCATATTCGCCCCCTAAAACACTCATACCGAGTTCTTATAAAAACATCTTACACAAACAGGCGCAAGTTTTACATAAATCCGCAGTTGCATTTTTGCTACTTACTTTATACAAGCATTTACTTCGATTCCCATTAGTCGATTTTCAAATTTTTTTCATTTCGTTTTTTGTTATTTCAAAATCTTAAAACGATTCTTCGTCGCTTTTCCATGTCCGTAATGCAGCGTCCGATCACCAAGCGATTTGATTTTTTCCACGCTTTTTTTAAGCTCATCCAAATCAGTGTAGAGATGACCTGTGGCGGGACTTATCCAGTTGTCAAGTGCATCCCCAACGAGCAAATCCTTTTTCTCAACATCAACTCCAATTGAGCCATGAGTATGACCGGGAAGCTCAATGATTTTTGCATCAATGCCATATTCGGAAAGACTGTCTCCCTCGGAAACGTAAATGAGGTTCGACGGCTTTTCAACTTTCGTTTCCTTGAGCACTTTCAGAGACATTCCCAAAACAATGCGTCCTACAAGTCCATAAGATTTAATCGGTTGTTTGTCAAAACTTTCAAAGAGCTCCAAATCAGCCTTGTGAATTGCGACCGGTATTCCAAAACGATTTGCAATCTTCGCGGCATTCTCTGCATGATCAAAATGAACATGGGTAAGAACGATAAGTCTCAAATTATATTTACCGCACTCCTCCAAAACCATTTCATATCCGGGGGCACTTGTCGTATCAACAAGGATTGCATCCCTTCCGTTTTCAACTATGTAACAGTTGTCAGTTCCGCATTTTATCCGATGAATTGTGTGCATTTTTTACTCCTGTAAAATCCAATTATAGCAGAAAGACGGAATAAATACTATAAGGGCACTTCGAAAAACTGAAGTTTTAGATGTTCCCATAAAAAAAGACAATCGGTAAAAATCAGGAGAGGAAATTTTTAATCGCGTTTAGAATGTCGCTCAGTGGATTGTACATCCTTCGTGTCATGGGAACGCTGGTCGTAAAAATCTTGCCGTATGCTTTTTCCACGATGCGTCTGTCAAGCACGACAATGGCACCCTTATCATCCCCCCGCCGAATCAATCTGCCGAATCCCTGACGAAACTTTATGACTGCCTGCGGAACACTCAGCTCCATAAATGACGAGCGGCCTTTTTTTTCAAGAGACTCGCTTCTTGCCTGAAACACAGGATCATTTGGAACCGCAAAAGGAAGCTTTACGATGATTACCTGACTCAGGCTGTCTCCCGGCACATCAACTCCTTCCCAAAAACTGTCGGTCGCAAAAAGCACGCTTTCACGGTCGTCCTTGAATTTTTCAAGCAAGCGGAATCGGTCATCATCACCCTGCTTGTACACGTCGATTCCTTTTTGTATGAGCTGATTGTATGACGCACTGTAAGCATGACGAAGAGAGTCGTAGCTTGTGAAGAGAACCAAGGTGCGGCCACCTGATGCGAGAATCAGTTTTGGAACGACATCCTCAACGTAGGCCTGGAACATGGGGTTGTCGGGAAATGGTGCGTCGGAGGGAACGGCGAAAATTGCATTTGTTTTGTACGGAAACGGCGATTCAAAAACTTCGGATTTTAACCTTGACTCCTCAACGAAGGCAAGGCCGGTGCGGTGCATCCAATAGTCAAAGGAAGTTCCTGTCCGCAAAGTCGCGCTTGTACAAACGACGGAGCTCATCGGCTCAAAGACTCCCATGTTCATAAGAGGTGCGACATCAAGCGGTGTCTGCGTGAACTGGATGTATGTCAAAAATTCCTCTCCCGATTTTTTTGGAGGGATTCTTGTTTTTTGCATCCAGAAAACGGTGTCCTCTTTTTCCTCCCACTCCACAAAATCCTTGCAGAGATGGAGCATATCATCAAGACGGCGCAAAACGGTTTTGGCCTCAAACACACAGGGAGCATCCTTGTCATCATCCGCAATGCCCTCAAGCACTTCCCTTGCAAGTCCCGTGAACTTTCCGATTGACGCACGAAGATTGTCCATGCCCTTTAACACAGCACGGAACCTTGGGTGTGTCGCAGATGTGAGGCGCGATGTAAAATCATTTTCCATTGCATCGGACGCAAGCTCCTCAAGGGCAGCCATGTTTTCTTTTATCTCCGTCACTGCCTCGGTGAATGTCTCGTAAAAATCATCCACGGAAGAAAGAGCCGCAGCCTGAACTAAAAATCCAGCGATGGAGCCACGGTGATTGCGGTACATCAAATTGATTTGCTTGAGCAGCTTGAAGCGGTTGATTGTCTCGCTGAAAAAAGATGTCGCGCTGTCCTCAATCCCGTGTGCCTCGTCAAAGACAATCCTTTTGTAAGGAGGGAGAACCGCTGTGTCCTCGTACCCTGCTCCGTTCATGCGGCTTTCAATGTCGGCAAAAAGCAAGTGATGATTCACCACAATCAGATTCGCGTCGGCAGCTTCCTTTCGGACTTTCATCACAAAACACCTGTCGTGGTACGGACATCGCGAGCCCATGCATCCGTCACTTTCGGAGTTTACCCTTGTCCACACGGCATCCGGGGGCATAAAACTCAGGTCGGAGCGGCTTCCGTTTTCCGTAGTCTTTGCCCAAGCGTCAATGCTCTCAAGAACAGCAGGATCCTCAGTGAACATATCGATTTCGGAAAGCGCGTCGTTCAAGCGTCTGAGGCAGAGATAATTTTGTCTTCCCTTCAAGAGGATTGCCTTGATTTTTTTTCCGACGATTTTTTGTGCGGCAGGAATATCTTTTTCAACAAGCTGCTGCTGCAAGTTGATTGTGCCGGTGGAGATTACAACACGCTCCTTGTTTTTCACCGCCCATAATATGGAAGGAATCAGATATGCGTAACTTTTTCCGACTCCGGTCCCTGCCTCGAATGCGGCGATTTTTCCACCGTTAAATGCAGAAGCGATATTTCTTACGAGCGAGATTTGTGAGGGTCTCTCCTCATACGCGGGATTTTTTTTCGCAAGCGGTCCGTCGGACGAAAGATAAAAAGCTGTGTCATTCTCATCAAGCACCTCAAGGATTTTTGGACGCACGGGCTCCACAATCACGTAGACATCGGAAATCTCATTGTTCACGATGTACGAGCCCACGCCCATTTCCATGTAGCTGGACGCAACTTCCATATCCGCGTCGGACGGCTGTAGGTTCCCGGAAGGATGATTGTGAATCACCACATGACCGGCACCCCCGGAGATTTCACCGTCATGATTTTCAGCAACTTGGTCATCATCAATCACATCCCGGTTCATGGCACCGTTCACAAGCACCATGCCTGCATTTCCACGGGCACCGACTTTCACGCTGATTACGCGACCGTCCGCATTGATTGTACCAAGCCAACAGACTTCGTTCCCGGATGCTTCCTGGACATCCCTCCGCATTGCCGTGATGATTGACTGTGTGAATCTCTGGTGAACATCCATCTGATTAAGTCCTGAACTTGATTCTGAAACTAGAGCTTTCGGTTTTCGGCACAGAATTTTTCAAGTGTCTCAATCTGCACTTTCGTACATTCTGGTGAAGGTCCACCGGCTGTCTTTCTTCCTTCCATGCACGCCCTGGGTGTGATGAGCGAATAAATGTCATCGCAAATTAAATCGGACGCTTCCTTGAGTTTTTCAATCGGCAAATCCTCGATGCGCGAAAGTCCAGAGTCAATGGCCATGCGAACACATTTTGCGGCAACACCATGAGCGGTTCTGAAAGGCATTCCCTTACGCACAAGATATTCTGCCACATCGGTTGCGTTTGCGAATCCACCCTCGCAGCTCTTCTCAAGGTTCTGCACGTTCCACTTTGCGGATGAAATCATGGCGGTAAAAACAGTGATATTATTTTGCACAGTGTCGAGAGCGTCAAACAAAGGAGCCTTGTCCTCCTGCATGTCTCGGTCGTAAGCAAGCGGAAGGCCTTTTACCATTGTGAGAAGATTAATCAAATCTCCGTAGACTTTTCCGGTGCGTCCACGAATCAGCTCTGCAAAATCAGGATTTTTTTTCTGCGGCATGATGGAGCTTCCGGTTGACCATCTTTCGCTCAAATCAATGAAAGCAAATTCGGTGGTGGACCAAAGCACAATCTCCTCGCACATCCGGCTCAAGTGTGACTGGAGGATTGCAAAGTCCGACGTGAACTCAAGACAATAATCGCGGTCGCTTGATGAGTCAAGGGAGTTTTCGGTGATTCCGGAAAATCCGAGCTCGCGGGCAACCATCATTCGATCAAGGGGCAATGTGCTTCCCTGCAATGCTCCACTACCGAGCGGTGAAAAATCTACACGCTTCAAACTGTCCTCAATGCGTGACCAGTCGCGGCGGAGCATAAATGACCAGGCAAGAAGATGTTGTGCCAAGGTTCCGGGCTGTGCGTGCTGCATGTGAGTGTAGCCGGTGAGCAAAGTCTCACGATTCTCGGACGCAATTTTTACAAGGGTCTCAATCAGCGTGATGATGTTGTCCTGCAAAGTGGGAATGACACGGCGGAGATAGAGTCTTTCGTCCAAAGCAATCTGGTCGTTGCGGCTTCTTCCCGTGTGGAGTTTTTTTCCCGCCTCCCCGATTCTGTCGGTCAAGGTCGCCTCAACAAAAGAGTGGATGTCCTCGGCTGAGTAATCAATGGAAAGTTTTCCGTCCGCCAAATCTTTTTCAATGGAGCTCAGGCCTTCCACAATTGACTTCGACTCTTCTTTGGAAATGATTCCCTGCTCGCCCAACATTTTTGCGTGTGCCATAGAACCGTGAATGTCATCAAAAGCCATTCGCTCGTCAACATAAATTGAAGTCTCAAATTCAACGGCGGCGGCATCGGGTCCCTCCGCAAATCTTCCGCTCCAGAGTGCCTTGTGATTGTCGCCGGTAATCGCGCTGTGTCCGGCATTTGATTTATTTGTCTGAGCCATTTTCTTCTCCTTGGCTTTCGTTTCTTCGGTAGATTTTTGAGTACCATGCAAGCTCTGAGGCACCTCGAGAGTCCATCATGTCCTCGCCCATGCGCCAGCTCCAGTTTGAGCCTGTGGTTGAAGGTGTGTTCATCCTGCCTTCCGCTCCCACGCTGTACACGTCCTGCAATGGAACAATGCATGTGTCTGCCACTGATGAAAATGCGGATCGAATCATCGTGTGCGCAATGGTCATGTCGTCGATGTCCTCGTAAAGATTGTAGTAGGCGCAAAGATTTTTCTTCACTCCCTTTCCCGAAGATTTCAGCCATCCCATCGTCGTGTCGTTGTCGTGAGTTCCTGTGTAGACCACGCAATTTGTGTTCGTAAAGTTGTGCGGAAGATATGCGTTCTTTGAGCTTTCCACCGACCATTCATCTCCGCTGAACGCAAACTGCAAAATCTTCATGCCGGGAAATCCAACTGCGTCGCGAAGTTTTTCCACCGTGGGAGTGAGTATGCCCAAATCCTCCGCAATAATCGGAAGCGAGCCAAGTTCCTCCTTGATTGCCTTGAACAAAGCGGTCCCGGGTCCCTTGCACCATTTTCCCCCGATTGCATTTTCCGCACCAAAGGGAACCTGCCAGAATTCATCGAAGCCGCGGAAATGGTCAATCCTCACGATGTCCACAAGACGGAGCATGTTTTTGATTCTGTCAATCCACCAGCGGTAGTTTGTCTTTTTCATCGCGCTCCAGTCGTAAAGAGGATTTCCCCAAAGCTGACCGGTCTCACTGAAATAATCCGGGGGAACGCCCGCACAGGATTTTTGCTTGAGAGTCTTTGTATTAAATAGGAAGAGATTTTGATTCGACCACAAATCCGCGGAATCAGCCGCAACAAAAATGGGGATGTCACCGATGATTTTTATTCCCTTTGAGTTCGCGTAATCCTTGAGCGATTTCCACTGAACCGAAAAGAAAAACTGGATCACCTTTATCTGCTCAATGTCGGACGCATTTTCACTGTTCCATTTTGCGACGGCACTTTCTTCACAGGAAGCCAAATCCTTGGGCCAGAATCTGTTCCACATGCTCTTCGCGCCTTCGACTTTTTCTTCCTGAGCTTTTTTGTCGTAAAACTTTTTGATGCTCATAAAGGAAGCGAAACTGTCCAGCCAATTTGACTGCTCGTTTTTGAATGTCTCGTAAGATTTTTTGTCGGCTTCCGATGCGTGTGAAAGAAAATACTCTGCGGCACTGTAAAGAACCGGAGTCTTCCACCAGACAACCGATCCGAAATCAACAGGTCCCTCGTTTTTGATGTAGTCCGGGGGAACAATGGATGCGGAATCAGCCCAGCCGCGCTCCACCAAATCTTCCAAATCAATGAGCAGGGGATTTCCGGCGAAGGTTGAAAAACTTGCATAGGGACTGTCGCCATAGCCGGTAGGTCCAAGTGGAAGTACCTGCCAGAGAGTCTGCTTTCCCTCGTGCAGCCAGTCCACAAATTTAAATGCGCTCTTTCCCAGCGTCCCGATTCCAGGTGTTCCCGGAAGTGATGTTATATGCAAAAGCACGCCGCTCTGTCTTTTTCCCATAATCTTTCTCCTCTCACAAGCTGATTCTAAATCAAAAAACCAGCAGAACATTTCGAGAAGATATTGTACTATATTTTTTTTAATCTATCAATATGGGGCGGTCAATTGATGTTTGGAACAATCAAATATACCCGCCAATTTTCTCACAAAATATCATTCTCCACATCGATGATTTTTTCACGCAGAGTTTTTTCCAGAACGGTAAATGCCGGCACAAAAGAATCCCGAATCAGAAGAAGCATCTCGTTGATTTCCGCCTCATCATAAATGTGGGTTGATTGGAAAAGTTCTCAATTTTTTTCATAAATCGTAACTCCGTCTTTTTCTATTTCCATTTTCAAATCATCAGAAACATTCGCGTCAAGATTCACGATGTCAAAGCTGAGAAGAGAAAAAATCTTTTCCTTAATGTCCCAGTAGAACGAATCAAAATCACCGCCTTGAACGGCTATATCAACGTCGCTTCTCTCGCTGTTGGTTCCTCTCGCACGTGAGCCGAAAAGTATGACTTTGCCGATTCCATGCTCCCGGGCAAACATTCTTATTTCCTTTAAAAGCATATCAGGAAGATTGTGTTCCATAAAATCAATTATATCATTCGCAAAAGAAATTTCAAGCCACAAAAATCATGAGCGGATTTTTAAGCAAGTTAAATCAAGTCGCATAAAAATGAATTCAAAAAGAGTATTCCATCTGCGTTAAATGAAAATCTGCCTTCCGAATATCCGCACAATCCTTTTTTCATCAGTTCCGACCAGCCGCCTTCCTCAAGCCGTTTCTGAAGATTGCCTTCCCATTTCAAAGATGAAAACCGTTTTTTGTATTCCGCCGCATCCGCACCAAACAAAGTACGAAGCCCCATCATCAAAAACTCGTATTCCTCGGTCGCAAGATCAAGCGCTTCCTCGTCCCTTGGAATTTTCTGACATGAGATTTCATCCGCATCCGAAATGATTTCAAATCCTCCGTTCCAAAAATCAATATATTTTTTTATGTCGCACGTGTTCGTCCACCTAAGTCCCGATGTCCCCTGTTCAAATGAATAGACCGAAGAACATGCTCCCGCCCCAAATCCAAGATAGCTTTCCTGCATCCAGTAAGCCATGTTGTGTCTGCTCTCACATCCGGGAAGAGAAAAATTCGAAACCTCATATTGTGAAAATCCATTTTTCAAAAGCAAATCGCGACCCGAAATCCACTGTCGGTCAGCCTCATCCGCATCCCAAGTTTCACCCTCATCAATTCGTTTTGCAAGAGCCGTTCCATCTTCAATCGTGAGTGTGTAAAGCGAAAGATGGTCTGGTTTGAATGAGATGATTTTTTCAAGGGACAAAAGAAATTCATCCATGTTCTGCTCAGGAAGTCCCGCAATGGCATCGAGATTCAATCTTCCTTTCCAAACTGATTTTACAAGTTCCAGGGACTCAAGGATTTTTTTCGTGCTGCATGGTCTGTGCACTGCCGAAAGTGATTTTTGATTCATCGACTGTATGCCAATCGAAAGTCTGTCCACTCCGGATTTTTGAGCGGCAATCAGTTTTTTTTCATCCAGGGATTCCGGGTTCATCTCAAAACTGATTTCCTCGATTTTTTTATCACCCGCAGATTTTTTCAGTCCACAGATAAGGGTTTCAATCTGCTCAGGAGAAAGCAAGCTCGGAGTACCCCCTCCTATGTAGATTGTCTTCCACGATTTGATTCCGTATCGCTTCGTGTAAAAATCAGCCTCATTCAAAATCGCCTTGATGTACATGTCATCCACCGACCGTGAGCATCCGAGAGAAAAAAAATCACAGTAGTCGCATTTTGAAACACAAAACGGAACATGCACATAAAGAGACGGAGATTTCAGTTTCGGGAAAAAAGAAGCCACTAGAAAAGCCGGATTTTGTTGAACGGAAAATATTCAAGGATGGCTTTTCCTTTTATCCTTTGCGGAGGGATACATCCCCAAAGCCTGGAGTCGGAGCTTTCTGTTCGGTTGTCGGCAAGGACAAAATATTCGTCATCACCCAAAACCCTTTTCTGCATGACACCCGTTGCACCCATGTTGTCCCATTCCGCGGGAATTGAATAGATGTGCACATTATAGCTTTTTTCCGCGAGCTCGAATTCCGTAAGAAAAAGATTCTGGTCGGCAGGTTTAACATAGAGCACATAATCCTTCATGTAGATTGTGTCACCCGGAAGACCCACAACACGACGCAACGACGGCTTACCGGTAATGCGCTGAGTGTAACCGAAAGGATAAATCTGCTGCAGGGTAAAGAATTCCGCAAGTTCGTTCAGGAATGATTTTGGAACGGACTGATTCTCGTCATCAAGCCTTGAGAGATAGACCACATCGCCCCGCTTCGGATTCCTGAGCATTGGAGCAACAAAAACCGCGCTGTTTTTCGGGATGTCAGGATCCATGGATTCGGAATGCACCCACACAGGAAAGAGAACGAAATTCAAAAAAAGAGTCAAAAATAAAATTATGGAAATTGTCAGCATCAGCACGAAAGAAATTCTTTTGTTCCTGAGCTGCCTCATCTCATACGAATAATCATATACACTGTGTTTCATTATTGCCTCATACTATCATATACAAAAAATGGTTTCAAGACATATTCTAAAAAAAGAAAACATTTCATTCCTGCTCACGAGCCTTGTTCTCAAATTTTGTGTAGCTCGCAAGGAAGAGAAGATCCACCTCGCCGATTGGACCGTTACGCTGCTTCGCTATAATCAGCTTTCTGTCCAGGACACCACTGTCGTTTTCATTCTCACCGCCTTCCGCAGGAGATCTTTTTCTCTCGCCATGTATGAACATAACCATGTCCGCATCCTGCTCGATTGAACCTGATCCACGAAGCTCGTTAAGTCCCGGCTCATTTCCCTCGGCGGAACGTGCGACCTGACACAAAACCACAATGGGAATCTGAAGCTCACGGGCAAGACTCTTGAGTGACTTTGAGACCTCCGACTGCTGCTCAAAAAGTTTTGCATCAGGATTTTCACTCGTAATCAGTCCGATGTAGTCAATAAAAATTATCTTCACGTCATTCAGTGTTTTCATTCGACGCGCCATGGTACGCAAATCAAGGAGTTTCATGTTCGGAGTGTCCACAATGTAAAGAGGAGCGTCGTAGCACTGACCTGCCGCATACTGCAATGTGTTGAAATCCTGCATTCTCAGATATCCGCTCCGGAGCTTTGTACTTGGGATGCGTGCGACCTGTGAAAGTAGACGCTGACAAATCTGGCCGGAAGACATTTCCAAACTGAAAAATCCGCATGGGATGTGCTGCTCCACCGCGATGTACTGCATCATGGAAAGAGCAAGGGCTGTCTTACCCATGGAAGGACGGGCTCCGATGATTATCATTTCACTGTTCTGGAATCCGCTTGTCATACCGTCAAGCTGGGTGAATCCGGACGGAATGCCCGAATAGGAATTCTTGTTTTTGTAACGCATGGAGATGAGGTCAATTGTCGGAGGAATCACGTCTTTCATTTCCTGAATGCGCGTGTTCGAATTCGTGTCGGTGAGCTGGAAGATTTTCTGCTCCGCTTCCTCTAGAATCTGCCGGCTCGTGTGTGTCTCGTCAAAACTCGATGCCTTGATTTCCGATGAGATGCGGATGAGATTTCTTCTTACGGCAAGGTCCAGAACAATCTGCCCGTAGTAATTTATGTTCGCGCTTGTGGGAACCTGTCCGGTGAGAGATGAAACATAAGACACTCCGCCCGCAGCATCCAGCTGACCTTTTTTCGTAAGGTCGTCAATCAGAGTGAGCATGTCACCCTTCACGCCGTCTATGGAAAGATGGACAAGGGAATCGAAAATCACTTGGTTTCTCTGGTCGTAAAAATGATTCGCCCTTAAAAATGAGACCACCTCTCCCACGGAATCCCAGTCCAAAAGCATCGCACCAAGAGTCGCCTGTTCAGCCTCCAAACTATGTGGCGGAACCTTATCCTTCAACTCCATCACATCCTCCCACAATAACACAATTCAGTAATTGAACTATATTATCACAAAATCGGAAAAAGGTCTAGGGTCGGTTATGAGTAAAAAAAAGACCAGCTAATCCCTACTTGAGTAAGAATTAACTGGTCAGGAGAAATGGAGTGTTACCATAATGACATGTAGCTTCAAAATACATGCATTACATTTACGGCGGATGACCACCGTTTCAAAAACAGTTCCGCGCCGTGAAGCAACGGAATCAGAATTGACTTTCAAATGGCCCCCAGAAAAATATCCGGGAGCTCAATCACCTAAACTTAGCGCTTCAGGTTGATGACAGTCTCAAGCATTGAGTCACCGGTCTGGATTGTCTTTGCGTTGGACTCAAATCCGCGCTGTGTAACAATCATGTCGGTAAGCTGCTCGGTCAAATCAACGTTACTCATTTCAAGAGTTCCTGCCAAGAAGCTGCCCTTTCCTGCAGTGCGTGCCTCACCGATGTTTGCCATACCAGAGTTGATTGACTCTGCGTAAGTGTTGTCGCCCTTCTTCTCAAGACCGCCCTGGTTTACGAAACTTGCCATTGCAATCTGTCCGATGGTGCGTGTTGAACCGTTGGAGTAAACGCCCGTGATGACTCCGTCCTGGCTGATGCTGAAGTTGTCCAGATAACCAAGAGTGTATCCGTCCTGATAGTAAGCCTTTGTCGTGCTGCGTGATGCGTCCTGTGTAATCGTGTTCTCGAAAGATCCGATTGTTCCAAGGTCAAGGTTCAAAGTCTGTCTGAACGGATTTCCAGCCTCATCAGGATTTGTTGAAGGCACGTTGTAAGATGTCTGAAGAACGATGTTTCCCTCAGTGTTTGAAACGTTTCCTGCGCTGTCAACCACGGATGCAAGAGCACCATAGTTGTCG
>DFKI01000021.1 GCA_002373325.1 Treponema sp. UBA3649 | reverse complement strand
AATTGCGAATTGCGAATTGCGAATTTTGACACAATCATGAATTCTTTGTCAAGGGAATCTGATGTTTTTTTCATCAAATCTTTCACCTCACTTCCTGACATTATAATTTAAATATACGCTTCTGTCAAGCGAAAGAAGGAACAAGCGCTGGAATATCCTGAAGTTCATCTATGATAACAATGAAAATGATGCCGTGGCAAAATATATTGAAAAACAAGTCATCTTATGCTAATATAAAAGTACCCGTAAAGCTCTAAAGATTTATAGATGATTTTTTGAAGGAGGCACTTATGCAAAATAATACAGAAGTTTCATCCCGCAGAGTAGTACACATTCAACTTGATTATTATCAAGCCTATGACGATACTTTAACTTTTAAATTGCTGAACGATGGAGCTATACAGTTTTGGGCATATCATGAAGAAGCCTGGAATGCCTGGGATAGTGTTGATAGCCATGTAGAAATGGTGATATGTAAAGATGAAATAATACCTGTACTGAATTATTTACAAAGCTTATATGCTGAATCAACATTTAAAATTCCACTAAAAAAAATAAAAGGCAATAAAAGAACATATATCCCACAAATTCAATATCTATGTGAAAATTATTCTTTGATTACTGATGACTTAAAAAAGTTACTTGAACAAATCTGCACATTCCTTCATCTTTCAACTGACATGATTCATACAGAAAAAAACATTCACCTTGTTTTTGAAAAACTAGCTGAGTTTTTTCTAAAATTTTTTATCCTGCACGGAAGGACGCTTCGTGAAGAAAAATATTATTACTCAAGTTATTATGATACACTCCGCAAAACAAAAGAAGAATTGATTGCCGAAAACCTGATTACCGACATGGAGCTTGGAAAAATTTATTAAGAGAACTTATCTGGAAAACTCTCATTATCAATATGAGTGATTTTCTAGATAAAGACGAAATTGAGGTCAGGGTGCAATAAGTCCTTGTTTTTTATGTGTTTGTGGTAGAACCATTATAGCAAGGGGCTTAACTTTTTTAAAGACTATGTATTTTAATTGGACAGGTATGATCAAATTTAAAATGTAAAGACTTGCATCTTGAACATAGCCAGGTTTTGTGATAGAATCATCCCGATTTTACGTCGCATCAAAAGCATGAAAAAAGGGGAAAGTCAAATGGCAGATTTAGATTATGATTCAAATAAAACATTTGCGGCAGCGGTGGAGCGGAGCAAAAAGATTGAGGAAGATATCGTAAAGAATCCCTCAAAGTACAGGGTCCTTACCGGGGACAGACCCACCGGTCGCCTTCACATAGGACATTATTTCGGATCTCTGCAGAACCGCGTGAAGCTTTCGAAGATGGGAGTTCCCACGATGATTCTCATTGCCGACTACCAGGTTCTGACAGACCACGACGCGTTTAATGAAATCAGTCAGAACACAAAGCAGCTTGTCATTGACTATCTGGCCGCCGGAATTGAGCCCGGTGAAAATGTGATTATTTATCCGCACAGTTATGTTCCCGAGGCGAATCAGCTCATGCTTCCTTTTTTGACCCTTGTGAGCAATGCCGAGCTTGAGCGAAATCCCACGGTAAAGGAAGAAATCCAGAGCGGACTTGCAAACGGAAAGATGAAGAGCGTAAATGCCGGAATGTTCACCTATCCGATTCATCAGGCCTGCGACATCCTTTTCTGCAAGGGAAATGTTGTGCCGGTTGGAAAAGACCAGCTTCCCCATCTTGAGCTGACAAGAACAATCGCACGTCGCTTCAATGAAAAATATTGTGCAGACCGTGAGCCCATTTTCCCTGAGCCACAGGCGCTCCTTTCAAAGACACCGAGCATCCTTGGTTTGGACGGAAATCAGAAGATGAGCAAGAGCCGCGGAAATGCAATCATGCTGTGTGCTACGGAAGACGAGACCGCCAAGCTGATTAAAAAGGCAAAGACCGACGGTGAGAGACACATCAGCTACGACCCTGCCAATCGTCCTGAGGTTGCGAATCTCTTGAGCCTCATTTCTCTTTGCACCGGTGAAGCTCCAGAAGCCATTGCCGAAAGAATCGGGGATGGGGGCGGAGGTATGCTCAAAAATACTTTGACCGAGGCACTTAACGAAACGCTGCGTCCACTGCGCACAAAGAGAGCCGAGCTTGAGAAGAATCCCGAGTACATCAGGAAGGTCCTTACCGAGGGAGCGGAGCGGGCAAGAAACATCGCCGTGCAGACTTTGAACGAGGTTCGTGCCGCAATGAACATGGTGATTTAAATCAATAGATTAAAATCAAAAGATTAAAATCCAAGGATTAAAATCAATTGATTTAAAACAAGGAGTTTTTTATGAAAAAGATTTTTCTGATCCTGAGTTTTTTTGCAATCTGTCTGTCCGCCATTTCTTGTGCGTCAACTTCCGCCCATGAGACGACGGATGGAAATGATGATTACGATTACGAGGATTATGGCGACTGGTGGGAGGATGAAGAAGACTCTCCCATTTCCGTTGAGCACGGTACGGTGAAGTCCACTGACAAGGGATATGTCTATGAGAACAAGGACGTGGGGCTTGGTCTTTTGGTTCCTTCGTCATCGGTGGTTCTCTCAGGCAGCGACCTTGACGGTATGCAGAAGGATCCGAGTACCCTTTTGGATTTGATGGCCATTGTTTCTGGAAATTATGTTCATGCGGTTTCCATTTCCGACGGCGGAGAAGATTCTGAGGGGGACGATTCCTTTGCGAATTCATCTCTTTTCGTGAGCATCCTTGAAAGCCTGCTTGTGAGCGGTTGGGAAAACAGCGGTATTCATTCCAAGGAGCATGGAATCCAGCTGATGAAATTTCTTGGCAAGGAAGTTTACGGCGTGTACTTCAACGGTGATGTTGCGGGTCAGAACGTCTGGTACTATGTTGTGTGCAAACAGAAGGGACGACTCATCGCATCAGTCATACTTGGTGCACAGGACCGTGCTGGTGTTGAGTCCATGCTTGAGGCCTATTACGAGCTTCCTGAGTAAATTAAAATGACCCGGGACATGACGCGGGGGAATCCGCTTGTTCTCATCATTCAGTTTTCTCTTCCCATCCTGCTCGGAAATCTTTTTCAGCAGACCTACAACATGGTGGACGCAATCATCGTGGGAAAAGTTTTGGGAACATCATCCCTTGCCTCCGTGGGTGCTTCAGCTTCCGTCCAGTTTTTGGTCCTTGGCTTTTGTTTCGGGTTCTGCGCTGGATTTGGTGTTCCTGTGGCCCAAAGATTCGGTGCCGGGGATTACAGCGGAATGCGGCAGTACATTTTCCATGGTGTGTGTGCGTCTGCTGGAATCGCTCTTGTGCTTACGACAGTGTGCGCCATTTTTACACCGCAGATTCTTCATTTGCTCAGGACCACGGATGACATTTTTGAAAATGCCAGAATCTATCTTCTCATCATTTTTCTGGGCATCCCTTTCTGCATACTCTACAATTTTCTTGCGGGCATCCTTCGCGCGGTTGGTGACAGCAGGACTCCCTTCGTCTTTTTGGTGATTTCCGCATCGCTCAACATAGGTCTCGATTTGCTTTTTATCATCTGCTTCAAGTGGGGATGTGCGGGGGCTGCCATTGCGACGGTTCTTTCTCAGGCAATCAGCGGAATCTTTTGTCTGATTTTGATTGTGCTCAAATACGACATCCTGAAATTTAAGCCGGGGGAGTGCAGATGGTCCACCACGATTTTTCATCGCCTGATTTCGATGGGTCTTCCCATGGGGCTCCAGTTTTCAATCACCGCGATCGGAAGCATGATTATGCAGGCCTCAAACAATGCTCTCGGAAGTCTTTACGTCTCTGCGTTTACCGCCGGATCCAAGCTCAAGCAGTTCGCAATGTGTCCTTTCGATGCATTGGCAAGTGCGGTCGCGACTTTTGCGGCTCAGAATTATGGCGCTGGAAACATTCCACGGATTCGCAAGGGACTTTGGCAGGGTGTTTTCATCGGTGTGACTTACGGAGCGATAATCGGACTTGTCTTGATTTTGTTCGGTCGTCCTCTTTCCACTCTTTTTGTTCCCGTTAGCGAGAGTGCCGTACTTGATGCGTCTGGAAAATATGCGAGGTGTCTTGGTTATTTCTACTGGGTGATTGGAATCCTGAACACGATGCGGCTCACAACTCAGGGACTTGGATTTTCCAACCGTGCAATTTTTTCCGGTGTAAGTGAACTTGTAGCCCGTGCACTGGTCAGTTTAATTTTTGTTCCCGTTTTCGGATTTACAGCAATCTGTTTTTGCGATCAGACCGCATGGATTTTCGCGAGCCTCTACATTACGCCCACTTGTCTTTTGTGCATACGAAAGATTGAGAGGGAGCTTAAAGAGTCTAAAATCCGCCATGATTTTGAAAATCCTGAAAAAAATTGATTGCTCTGAGATTTCGGGTTTGACATGCGCTCTCTGTCATTTTCGTGCTTGACACATGCCTCTGTCATTGCCGTGCTTGACACATGCCTCTGTCATTGCCGTGCTTGACACATGCCTCTGTCATTGCCGTGCTTGACACGGCAATCTCTTTACAATAGGGATTATCGGGTCAAGCCCGATAATGACACATTTTGCTTGATAATGACACATTTAGCTTGATAATGACACATTTAGCTTGATAATGACACATTTAGCTTGATAATGACATATTTTGTCCGGTAATGACATATTTTGCTCGAGCATTGATCGGAATTAATCAGTGGTTTCTTTGAATGATTTTGATTATTTGATAAAAGAAAAAGCAGCTGTTTGTCGGGACGACTGGATTCGAACCAGCGACCCTCTGGTCCCAAACCAGATGCGCTACCAGCTGCGCTACGTCCCGCTGTATGGAGGATGACGGGATCGAACCGCCGACAACCTGGGTGTAAACCAGGTGCTCTCCCAGCTGAGCTAATCCTCCTAAAGATGAATTTATAATATACTTTTTTGGATTTTATGTCAATACCAGATTAGCATTTTTTCGATTTTTTTTTGAAATAAAGGTCATCCTTAAAAATATTGCCAAAATCAAATTACATGAGGGAAACGGGATCCACGTCAACCTCAACATAGACATTGTTCGGAGGAGCATATCCACGGATGAGAAGGACCGCCGCCTTTTGAAGGGAAGCGATGTTTTTTCCGCGCAGCAGAATCTGTTGCCGGTGATTTCCCGCAATCATTTCGATGGGGCAGTCTGAGGGACCCAAAATCTCCGTGCCTTTTTCAACATGCTTTCTTAAAATATTTGACGCTCCTTCCGCAGCATTTTCGGCAGCCCCAGGAATCTTTGAGCGGAAGACAAAACGGAGCAGTCGTGAAAAGGGTGGAAATCCCAGAATCTTTCTTTGGGCAATCTCGTTGCTGTAGAATTTTTCGGTCTCTCCTTTTACCGCGAGTGCAATGGGCTCCATGTCGGGACTGTAGCTTTGGACAATCACTTTGCCGTCGGGAAAAAATCTTCCGGCTCTTCCTGCAACCTGGGTAATCAGGGAAAAGGTTCTTTCTGCCGCTCGGAAATCCGGGAGGTGGAGGGCTGTGTCGGCAAGGACTACTCCGACCAGTTTCAGATTCGGAAAGTTGAGTCCCTTCGCTACCATCTGTGTGCCAAGGAGGATGTCGTATTTGCCCGCCTTGAAGTCATCGATTTTTTGCTTGAGCTCGTCCTTTCCCTTTGTGCTGTCCGTGTCAATCCGCACGATTCTTTCGTTTGGAAATCTTGCGCGCACTTCGTTTTCAATGTACTCGGTTCCGAATCCACGGTAGCCTACGTCAAGGGAGCCGCATTTCGGGCATTGATGCGGAGGCTGGATGGAGTAACCGCAGTAGTGGCACCGAAGCCGGTTTTCTTTTTTGTGGTAGGTGAGAGAGACCGAGCAGTTCTTGCATTTCATTTCAAATCCGCAGACCGTGCACCGGAAAAAGTGTGTGAATCCGCGCCGGTTCAAAAAAAGGATGACCTGCCTTTTTGCTTTTACGGTTTCCCGGATTTCATCGCTCAGTGCTTTGGAAAGACACGTGTCGCTGTCACTCTCAAGGCTCATGTTCACGGCTTTGATTTCAGGCATAGCACCGCCGGCAAGTCTTTGGCTAAGTTTGTGGCACACAATCTGATTCTGGCTCATTGAATGCCATGCCTCAAGCGAAGGTGTTGCCGAACCCATGACCAAGGGAATTCCCAGCGTCTTGCATCTGTGCATTGCGACCTGCCTTGCGTGGTAGCGTGGTGCGTTTCCTGCCTTGTAAGATCCGTCGTGCTCCTCGTCGATGATTATCATACCCAGAGAGGGTATTGGGGCGAAAACAGCGCTCCTTGCACCGATTACAATCCTTGCTTCCTTTCTCATTATCCGCCGCCATTCTGAAAGTCTCTGGCTTGGTGTGAGTCCTGAGTGGAGTACCGCCGCCGTGCTTCCAAATCTTTTGACCGACGCTTCCACAACCTGCGGGGTGAGTCCGATTTCCGGCACAAGATAAATCACGCCTTTTCCTTCCTCAAGGATTTTTTCCGCCGCCGACAAAAAGACTTCGGTTTTTCCGCTTCCTGTCATTCCGTAAACATAATGGAAGAGATTTGCTCTTTCGCCTGATTTTTCACTTCCGCCGAGTATTCCTTCCACGGCTTTTTTCTGCTCATCGCTCAGGTCCCTTTTTTGAAAGCTGCTCTCATCCTCCGAAAATGAAAATCCAGATGAGTCGCTTTCTCGCCTTCCGGATGGAATCATCGTAAAGACAGCTTCCCCGATGGACGCGATGTAATAGGAACTTATCCATTTTGCAATCTCGTAAAGTTCTCGGGTCAGGATTTTTTCTTCGTCAACGTATCGGGTGGCGGGTCTTATGCTTTCTTCACCGACCGGACAAGTCTCAGGCAATGTGTCATGGAGTCCGACTACGATTCCGGTCATTTTTCTGTTTCCGAATCTCACCTCAACGCGGCGGCCAAAAAGTTCTTCCTCGCTCGCATGACTTTCCGCATCGTTCATTTTAAGGGGCTCGTGGTAAGTGAAGGACTGGTTCAGCGGCAGGTTCAGCACAACATCCAGATAGCGGGACATCAGTTTTCCTTCCTTGCTTCGTCAAATGGCTTTGAGTATTCCGGGCAGATTTCCTCCAGCTTTGATCTGAAAATTTTCAAATCATCCCACGCGGGTCTTTTCAAACTCTGGTCGCGGAGGAGTGCGGAAGGATGGTAGGTCGCCAAAAGAGGGATTCCGTTTAAGTCAAGGATTTTTCCACGGAGACTGTTTATTCCCTGCTCGGTTTTCATCAGGTTCTGCACGGCGGTCCTTCCCATTGCAAGTATGGCCCTTGGTTTTAAGATGTGAATCTGTGCCTGTAAAAATCCGCTGCATGAGTCCGCCTCTTGTGGAAACGGGGTTCTGTTTTTTGGTGGCCGGCACTTCACGATGTTCGCTATGTAGCAGTTGCATTTTCTGTCAAGGCTGATTGCGGCAAGCATTTTGTCAAGGAGCTGACCTGCTTTTCCAACGAATGGTCTTCCGCTCAAATCCTCATCTTCCCCAGGACCTTCGCCGACTACAAGCACGAATGGATTTTCCACTCCTTCACCGGGGACTGCATTTATGCGAGTGTTTGAGAGAGGACAGTTTTTGCATGCCTTGATTTTTCTTTCTATTGATTCAAGCGTGATTCCGCCCGGACTTTGTTTTTCATTTTCACCCGCAAGTCCTTCGTTGACTGGGGAAGTTTCTTTTACGATTGCATTTGTCGTTTGTGACTTTTCCGCATCTTGTGTTTCCTGCGAAAGAATGTCGTCCTGAAAATCCGGGGCGTCACCGGTGTATTCGCTTGGTGTGTATCCCAGCACGCATGAGGAAGCCGCTTTGAGGAGATTGTAGATGTCTTGTTTTTCAGTCCGGGTCATTCTTTCTGCCTTGTTATCTGAACTTGTCTTCTGTCCCATTATAGCGAAAAGCGGGGGCTTAGGCAAGGATTTCCATTTACAAACGGCGATACATGGTTTATAATTTTATTTATGGTGAAGATTCCTGTGAAGGTCAAGCTGCCGTTTTTGTGGGGCAGGGCCGTGTTTTCAAAAAGCGAATGGTCTCATATCAATCTTGTGGTCGGTCCCAACGGTTCCGGTAAGACGCTTCTTGTGGATGCTATTTCAAATCAGTTTGCAAAGGCGGGATATTCAATCAAATTTCTGCGTGCTGACCGAGGTTCGGATTCTGAATCAATTTCCATTTTGCAGGAGAATGAGGCAATCCGTGAGAAGGTGCAGACCGTGCTTTCGAGCATGTTCGGAAAGACTATCGTTTTTAAGATGACCGAGGACGGAGCGTATATCCCTGTGGTGGAAAACCGTGCGTGGAACGTGGAGTACAATCTTCAGGAAGTTGAGTGCCACGGATTGAAGGAAATCATCACGCTGCTTGTCGCCCTTTATGCGAACACCGGGAACACCTGTCTTGTTTTTGACGAGCCGGAGCTTCATCTCCACCCTCAGTTCCAGCAGTTTTTTGCCGAGGAGTTGCGCCGCGTTTCTTCAAGGCATCCCAAGCGGATTTATTTTGTGATTACCCACTCACCTTTTTTTATTGACCTGCGTTTTCCGGACGAGCTTTTCGGAGTGATTGTCTGCCACACCAACAGGGAACCCACGCACATTGAATCCCTTGGCAAAAAGGATGCCGAGCTTTTCCGTCGCTTTCTTCCAAGATTCAACACTTACCACAAGCAGTTTTTCTTTTCCGACAACCAGATTTTTGTGGAGGGATATACCGACCAGCAGATGTTCGCGAGCCTTCTTCCCTATGTGCATACGGAGCGGGGAGTTGCAGGAACCGGAATAATCGACGTGGGTGGAAAGGACGAGCTTGGGGTATTCTGCAAAGTGTGCTCTCTCCTTGGAACCGACAGCAGAATCATTACGGATTTGGACTCGCTTTTCGGAGGTAAGCTCCGGGATGTTTTTTGTGCCGACGAAAGGGCTGAGTTGTGGCTTGAAAAACAGGAGGAAAAACAACGTCCCTTTTACGAGAAGATTTTTACGAGCCGTGAGCTGAATCATAAAGTGACCCTTGAAAAACTCGTGCTCCGTCTTGAGAGGTTCCTTGCAGTTTTTGGCCGGGAGCTTTGCAATCTTCATGCGAGAAATGATTTGCCTCCTGAAATCGCGCTTCTTTCGGAATGTCTTTATTCCCTTGATCAAAAGCACATTCATTCGGAAAACATCGACACTTTCAAAACCGTCTCCTTGCAGGGAGTCATGGCCGAGGGTGATTTGCAGGTCCAGCTTGAAAAATATCTTCCTGAGCAGACTGCGGAAACTCTTCCTATTATAAGGAATCTTTTTGCGATCGTGGTGGCGGGTGCGGCGGCGGCTTCTGTCTACATTCTTCCGAGGGGCTGCATTGAGCATTATTACAGGAGGTCGGATGTCCGGTACATGCCTGTTTCCTCAAAGGACAGACTTTTCCATGCCGAGCGTGAGTATCTTTTGACTGCGGATGAGGCTGATGTGCGGCGTGAGTATGCCGAGCTCATTTCAATCCTTGAGAGTGCCTGCGCGAGGTGATTTTTCCATTAAACCCTATACATTTTCAAATCAAAATGCTATACTGTCCGTGAAGTGGATTGCCGATAAGGGCCGTTTTTATGGCGGCAGAAAATATACGACAGGAATTGCGATGAATTTCACAGAATTTACTTTGCAGGACGAACTGCAGCAGGGAATCGCGGGGGCCGGATATGTCACTTGTACACCGGTTCAGGAACAGGTTTTGCAGAATTCCCTTGAAGGACGTGACTTGTACGTTCAGTCACAGACCGGTACTGGTAAGACGGCCGCTTACCTTGTTTCAATCATCCAGGAGCTCCTTTCGCGGGGAGAGGTGGCTGGTAAAAAAGCCCTGATTATGGTTCCTACCCGTGAGCTTGCGGTGCAGGTGCAGGAGGAGGCTGAAAAACTCTGTGCCTTTACAAAACTCAAGTGTGGAAGTTTCTACGGCGGAGTTGGTTACGACAAGCAGATTTCCTTCCTTAAAAAAGGCTGCGACATCATGATTGGTACTCCCGGACGCGTCATTGATTTGAACAAGGGCGGCCAGATGGATTTGAGCTCGGTTGCCTTCCTTTGCATTGACGAGGCGGACCGCATGTTCGACATGGGCTTCTACCCGGATTTACGCGAGCTGATTAAAGTGCTCCCCGTCGCGGAAAAAAGACAGACCATGCTTTTCAGTGCCACGCTCAACTCATACGTGAAAAACCTTGCGTGGGAGTACACGAGGAACCCGGCGGAAATCACCATTGAGGCGGAAAACATCACGGTGGATGAGATTGACCAGGTGCTCTACCATGTCTCAAGCGACGACAAGATGAAGCTCCTCCTTGGTCTTATCAAGAGGGAAAATCCTGAGAGCCTGATTATCTTCTGCAACACGAAGCGTACCTCCGAGGTGGTCTCAAAAAGACTCAACCGAAACGGCATTGAGAGCGAGTACATCATCGGGGATTTGCCGCAGAAGCAGCGGCAGAAAATCATGGACTCCTTTAAGGAAGGAAAAGTGAAGTGCCTTGTCGCAACCGATGTGGCCGCACGTGGAATTGACGTTAACGACCTTGCGATGGTAATCAACTACGACCTTCCGAACGAGGCCGAGAATTATGTGCACAGAATCGGTCGAACGGCGAGGGCTGGAAAATCCGGTAAGGCATACACTTTCTGTTCCGAGCAGGATGTTTACTCACTTCCTCCCATCGAGCGTTACATTGAAAAACAGATTCCGTCCCAGGTTGCGGATGAAAGTCTGTTTGCGGAGGACAAGAGCGCTGGCGTTTACATCAGGACGGAGAATTATCACGAGGATTACAGGGACACGAGCGAGTACGGAAGAAAAAAGCAGCGTGAGTATGAGGCACGTGAGTCCCGCCGTGGTGGAAGAAATGGTGGCGGTAAAAAATCATCGCGCGGAAAGGGACGCTATTCTTCAAGGAACGAAGCCGCATCCAAGGAATACAAGCGTGACCGCCGTGTGTTTAATGCCGAGGAAGAGGCGATGCTCGCGACAATGTCAACCGATGAAAGGATGAAGCTTTACAAGGAGCGATACGGAGCGTCGTCATATTCCGCCAAGGGAGAAAATCAGTCGGGCACTTCCAAAAAACACGGCTCAAAGAAAAATCAGCAGACGGGAAAATCAAGGCAGGGAGCAAAATCCTCCGCAAAGAATGCAATCCCGGCAAAATCTGCTCAGAAGGGAAAATCAGCAAAGAAAAATGACGCTGGAAGACAGATTCAGAAGACTCCCGCAAAGAAGGGATTCCTTTCCGCGCTCAAGTCACTTTTCTCAAAGAAAAAATAAAGTTGTAAGTCAAATGGCGAATTTTTGAAATGTATGGAAAATTGGTGTAAGCGAGGTTCCTGAGGGAAAAAACATCTGCACAAGCGTAGCGCGGAAGCCGTTTTTTCACGCAGGGTTCTCGCTGAAAGCCAATTTTTTATTTAAATTTATGAAACTCGATATTTAGACTGATATATAATAGGAGATTTTTAAATGCTTTCAGTTTCAGATTTGACATTGAAATTTAGCGAGAAGCCACTTTTTAAGGACGTGAATTTAAAGTTCATAAAGGGCAACTGCTACGGAATAATCGGCGCGAACGGAGCGGGAAAATCAACCTTCCTCAAAGTGCTTTCAGGCGAGCAGGATTTTGATTCGGGACAGGTGAGCATGACCCCCGGCGAGCGTATGGCAAAATTGAGCCAGGATCACTTCGCTTTCGATGAGTATTCGGTGAAAGAGACCGTGATGATGGGATATCCCAAGCTTTACAATCTGGGAAAGGAAAAGGATGCAATCTACGAGAAGCCTGATTTTTCCGAGGAGGATGGAATCAAGGCGGCGGAGATGGAAGCTGAGTTCGGTGAGCTCGGTGGATATGAGGCTGAGAATCAGATTGAGCAGATGCTTTCGGGCTTGGGACTTGAGGAGGAATTCCACGACCGCATGATGAGTGACCTTGATGAAGGACAGAAAGTTCGCGTTCTTTTGGCCCAGGCACTTTTCGGAAATCCCGACATTTTGCTTTTGGACGAGCCCACGAACGGTCTTGATTTGGAGAGCATCGCATGGCTTGAGGACTTCCTGATTGAATTTGAAAACTGCGTGATTGTCGTAAGCCACGACCGCCACTTCCTGAATGCAATCTGTACTTACATTTGCGACATTGATTACGGAAAGATTACCCAGTTCACCGGAAACTACGACTTCTGGTATCAGATGAGCCAGATTATGCAGAAGCAGGCGAAGGACCAGCAGAAAAAGCGTGAGGATAAAATGGCCGAGCTCAAGACTTTCATCCAGCGTTTTGCGTCCAACGTCTCAAAGGCGGGACAGGCATCGAGCCGAAAGAAGGTTCTTGAAAAATTGGAGCTGGAGGAACTTCCCGTCACAAGCAGAAAATTCCCATACGTGCAGTTTCAGAGCGAGCGTGAGATTGGAAACTTTGTCCTTACCGCCGAGCATCTTAACTCAAAGGATTCCGAGGGCAACGTTCTTCTGAATGATTTTTCAATCACGATTCACCCGGGAGAAAAAGTCGCTTTCGTTGGAATGGAGCACAACTCAATCACGTCTTTCTTTGACATTGTTGCGGGCGATGTGAAATGCGAGGGTGCCACAATCAACTGGGGTCAGACCACAAAGCACACTTACATGGGACGCGACAACAGTGCGTATTTCAGCAACGACCTGAACATTACCGAATGGCTCAAGCAGTATTCCAAGGAGCAGGATGATTCCTACGTCCGCGGATTTTTGGGAAGGATGCTCTTTTCCGGCGACGAGGGCTTGAAACCTGTTAAAGTCCTTTCTGGAGGTGAAAAAGTCCGTTGTATGCTCAGCAAGATGATGCTTTCCGGCGCGAATGTCCTGATTTTGGACGATCCCACCAATCACCTTGACCTTGAGAGCATTGAAAGCTTGAACCAGGGACTTGTGCGCTTTAACGGCGTGGTTTTGTTCTCCAGCCACGACCATGAGTTTATCAGCACGATTGCAAACCGCATCATTGAAATCACACCCAAGGGCATAATCGACCGCATGATGAATTTCGACGACTATCTGAAGGACGAGCACGTGAAATCCCTCAGAAAGGAATACTACGCGGGAACGGACAAAAAGATTAGGTTCTAAGTTTCGTTGTATCGCCAAAATTGCCTCTTGTGTCATTATCGTACAGATTGTGTCATTATCGCACAGATTGTGTCATTATCGCACAGATTGTGTCATTGTCGCACAGATTGTGTCATTATCGCACAGATTGTGTCATTATCGCACAGATTGTGTCATTGTCGCACAGATTGTGTCATTGTCGCACAGATTGTGTCATTATCGCACAGATTGTGTCATTATCGGGCTTGACCCGATAATCCCTATTTTAAAGAGATTGCCGGATGCGTTCCGCGGCTACGCTACAAGTACGGCAATGACATGGGGATCAAGTCCGGCAATGACATGAACATCAAGAGCGGCATGACATGGGGATCAAGTCCGGCAGTGACAGCTCATTGGACATCAGCTCCTTCATAAATCCGGTTAAAATGCCGATAATAAACGAAGGGGCTCGTTGTTCCTTGGGAGACGGAGGTTTGGCGATAATGAATTCATCCTTTAAAAAAATATTTATTTTCCTGGGGCTGATTGTTTTTTCAGCACATTCCATTTTTGCTCAGGATTCATGGACCGATTCTGCGGAAAGTGATGTGGAGGAACCCCTTGTGCAGGAAAGTCCGGTGCCTCTTTTGCTTGAGGGAATCTGGGAAAACTACAGCCGCTATGTTGTCTTTGACACAGGATATGTAAGTCCGGAAGGGGAGAGCGTGCCCCATATAGTTCTCAGGACATTCTATCAGTGGTATGATGACAGGACGGCAGAAAGCACTGATTATTCCGCCACTCATCCGAGGGACACAAACAATACGACACAGACTTCATCACAGGCGCAGGAGGTGAAAATCCGCTTTGTTCCTTTGACGGACCAGCTTTTTACATCGGACTATGGAATCACCACGGAGCAGGAGGACGGCGACATCCTGATTGCGGAAAATCTTTGCTCGGGTGCGTGGGACATGCAGGTGGAATTCGGCGGAAAGCGTCTCGGAGGAAAAAAAATCTACCATATTCCCGTCGCTGTGATTGGAGACAAACTCTACTTGAAATTCGCAATCAAAGTTGAGGATTCGGATTCCCTTCCGGTAAGCCCCTTCCTTAACGGGACCGTCCTTGAGTCAGGCAACAAGCTCGCGGGGTACTGGCAGGATTTTGGAAACGCCAATGGAATTTTCGCATCTCCTCCAAGGGAAAGCGAGGAGCTTCTTTCTTATTATGTAACCGATGACGCTGTTTATCCCATCCGCTACTGGAAAACCGACATGGAATATGACAGCTCTGCGGTGGCGACTTTCAGCGATGGAGGCGAAATCTACAGTCTTCCGAAACATCTTTGGGTGGGAGGACAGAACTACGCATGTACGCTTGGTCGCAGGACTGAAATCAGGAATCTTCAAAAACAAAGCTCTCTCCCGGAACCGCATACCGTAAATTCCGTGCTGGTTGAAAAACATTCGCGCGACAATAACGGAAATCCGGTGCAGTATACTGTGAGGACAACGACAATCTGTGCATTCGGCGAGCCATATCTTACTTTGACTGACGGAACACGTACCATTGAGGAAATCATCGCGATGAACCACCAGCGAAGGAAGCCCGCTCCCAAACCACTTTTCCCGCCCCACGGCATACTTGATTTTGACTGGAGCATTGTGGAAAGACCGCCAAAGGATTTTAACCGCCGCGTTCTGGATTTGGGAAAATAAATCCGTGCAATCAGTTTGCCTGTTTTCTTACTTTCTCTTCACGAACTGTATGTAGTCAAGGAACATTCCGGTTCCTCCAATCTTGTTTCCGTTGTTGGCCTGAATGGTGACAAGGACTGTCCTTGGCTCGTCAATGGTAAAGTAAATAGGAGCCCTTGTCGTGAGCTCGAATTCACCCGTCGGAGGATTGCTCGGATATACCCTGTGCGCAATGTCATCAATGCAGACATAAAACGCTGACTTGTCGGTGGAATATGCCTTTTCGCGAAGAAGACACTCGTATGTGCCCGCCGGAAAGCGGATTTTAATCTGTGCCCTTGACGCGTTGTTCTCTATTTTAATTGCATACTTACTGCTCGCGCTCTCGTCCTGAACCACGGTGGTCTCTTCAAGAAGCAGGGACTCACATTCATATTTGATTCCCACTCCGGTAAATGCGATTATTGGCATCTTCGTGAGGAGAATCGGTTTCACAGGTTCCTCGGCAAGCTCTTCTTCCGCCTGCGTTTCAGGATTTTCGTCTTCACCTTCTGTTTTTTCCGTTGCGAATGTATTGTTCATCGGCTCCTGCCTGTTTGTCGCACATGAGATGAAAATGGAAAGGGCAATCAGCATTGAAGAGAGCAAAGTAATTTTTTTCATATTACCTCCATGGGTGAAAAATGCGATTTTGAAAAACTATTTGACCCTGAAAACCGGGCTTTGTAAATCTTAGCATAAATTTCGGGTCTTGTGAAGTGGAAAAATCGACTTTTTCCAAGTAAACGCTATCTGAAAAATCAGGATGAGTGGCAATCAGAGCATTCCAACTGCCCTTTACAGAAATCAAAAAAAGGATTAGAATATCAACATGAAGAACACATTGCTTTCACCATCCATCCTTGCCTCCGATTTTTCAAGGCTTGGAGAGGACATCAAATTTATAGAAGAAAACGGCGGAAATATGGTTCACATCGATGTCATGGACGGTCATTTCGTTCCCCCGGTGACATTCGGCCAGTGTGTGATTTCCTCAATTCGAAAATGTACGGAGCTCCCTTTTGACGTGCATCTCATGGTGGAGCGCCCTGAGGATTCCATAGATTCTTTCATTGAAGCCGGTGCAGATTCTGTCACATTCCACGTTGAGGCCACGAATCACTCCGACCTTTGCATACAGAAAATCCATGCCGCAGGTAAAAAAGCAGGAATTGCAATCTGTCCGTCCACTCCCGTGAGCTCACTTGAAAATTTGCTTCCCCTTGTTGATTTGGTCCTTGTGATGACCGTGAATCCGGGATGGGGGGGTCAAAAACTTATCCCATATACAGTTGACAAAGTGAAAAAACTTGCCGATATACAGAAAGAGAAGAATTATGCTTATCTGATTTCTGTTGATGGCGGAATAAATGCAGAGACTTTGCCCGTCGTGATTGAAGCAGGAACAGATATCGTAGTTTCCGGTTCTTCTTTCTTTCGGGGGACTCTTAGATGGAAAAAATAAAACATCCTGTTTTTAAGACTGTATTCATACTCATTTTTGCTTTGCTGCCATTGTTCCCGATTTTTGGACAGAGCGGTTCGGATGAGATTAAGAGCGATTTTCTTGTCCAGGGCTACGAGGCATACAAAAATAAAGACTGGATTTCGGCCTCTCTTTTTTTACGGAAGGCTGTAAGTGAGGATCCTGATGCCGCTGACAGCACATGGTACATGTTGATTTTGAGCGAGATGTCCAACGCATCCTATGATTCTGCCATAAAAGACTGTGATTCATTCATTTCGAATTTCCCGGAAAGCCAGCTTTTGCCATATATCACATATCAGAAGGGACGTGCCCTCCATTTTACGGGACAGAACGACCGTGCCGTTATGATTTTGAGTGATTTTTGCCACCAGAATCCCGACAGTCCCATGTATGCGTCCGGTCTCTTTTGGCTTGCCGAATGTTTTTACGACGATTACAATTATGAGATGGCGGAATCTCTTTATTCTCAGGTCGCCACCGATTATCCGGAAGATTCAAAGGCACAGGACGCTGCCCAAAGACTTTCCGAAATCAAGCAGAGTGAAAGAGAGCAGAAACTTCTTTATCTTTTAAAGATGACGGGCGAGGAGTACCTGAGCGCAAGGGAAGACTATGAGAGACAGCTTGCCCAAAGACCGTTTCAGACTTCAAGTGACCCATCCGAAGATTCTTCGCATTTGCCGCAAACTTCCACGGTTCCTTCACAGACAATCGAGCCGAGGGAAGATTCTGTTTCATCCGAAGAGCTTTTGAGGGCAAACTCCCGGATTGCAGAGCTTGAGGCCGAGCTTGAGAAGACACGTCTTGCACTTGAGGAATCCCTTGAGAATGAGAAAAATGCCGTTCTTTCCGCACAGGAGCAGATTGCAAAAGCAAATGCGGACGCTGATGAAAGAGTAAGACTTGCTCAGATTGATGCGGATAAAAAAATCAAAGCGGCGGAAGCTGAAGCAGAGGAATACAGGCTTGCAAAAGAACTTGCTGAAGCTGAGGCGGAGAAGGCAAAACTTGATGCGCTTGAGCAGAGTCAGCAGGCTCAGGATGAGATTGAAAAGGCGAACGCAGAGGCACAGGAACGCATAAGACTTGCTCAGGAAGCCTTGGAAAACGCAAGAAAATCAGCCGAGGAAGCACAATCGGAGTCCGACCGTGCAAGGTTAGAGGCGGAGGCAGCCGCGGAACAGGCAAGACTTGATGCCCTCATGCAGATTGAAGAGGCAAGGGCAGAGGCAGACAGAAAAGCCCAGGAAGAGATTGAAAAAGCAAATGCGAAGGCACGTGAGGAAGCTCTCGCGGAGATTGAAAAGGCAAACGCGGAGGCGCAGGAGCGCATAAAATCAGCACAGGAAGCCTTGGAAAGCGTAAAGAAAGCGGCGGAGGAAGCTCAGTCAGAGTCCGACCGTGCAAGGTTAGAGGCGGAAGCAGCCGCACAACAGGCACAACTTGATGCCCTCATGCAGATTGAAGAGGCAAGGGCAGAGGCAGACAGAAAAGCTCAGGAAGAGATTGAAAAGGCAAATGCGAAGGCACGTGAGGAAGCTCTCGCGGAGATTGAAAAGGCAAACGCAGAGGCACAGGAGCGCATAAAAGAAGCTCAGGACGCTGTGGAAACCGCGAAGAAAGCGGCGGAGGAAGCTCAATCAGAGTCCGACCGAGCAAGACTTGAGGCGGAAGCGGCTGCGGAACAGGCAAGACTCGATGCTCTCATGCAGGTGGAGCAGGCCAAGGCTGATGCTGACAAAAAGATTCAGGAAGAGATTGAGAAGGCAAAGGCAAAGGCTCGTGAAGAGGCTCAGGCAGAGATAGACAAGGCGAACGAGGAAGCCCGGGAAAGACTCAAAGCTGCTCAGGAAGCTCTCGACAAAGCAAACGAAGCGGCGGCACAGGCACAAAGCGATGCAGAAAGGGCTCAACTTGAGGCACAGGCAGCGGCTCAACAGGCACAACTTGATGCTCTCATGCAGATTGAACAGGCCAAAGCAGAGGCAAACCGACTTGCGCAGGAAGAGATTGACCGTGCGAAAAAAGAAGCCGATGAAAAGATAAAATCCGCTCAGGATGCGGTGGACCAGGCGAACGCGGATGCAGCCAAGGCAAAGACCGATGCCGATAAAGCACGTCTTGAGGCTCTTGCAAAGGAAAAGCAGGCGCAGCTTGATGCTCTCATCCAGGTTGAAAATGCTCGTGCGGAGGCAAAGCAACAGGCCCAGGATGAAATCAACAAGGCGAACGCAGAGGCAAACGAACGCATAAAGGCGGCACAAAAAGCCCTTGAAGATGCGAATGCGGAAGCTGCGAAAGCACAAAGCGAGGCGGAAAAAGCACGTCTTGAATCCCTTGCAAAAGAAAAGCAGGCCCAGCTCGACACAATCCTGCAGGTGGAAGCCGCAAAAGCCCAGGCACAGGCGGAAGCACAGGAGCAGATAAACAAAGCAAACGCGGAAGCTGAGGCAAAGATAAAGGCCGCCGAGGATGCCGTTGAAAAAGCAAATGCTGAGGTATCCCAAGCACAGAACGAAGCGGAGAGACGAAGACTTGAAGCCGAGGCAAAGGAAAAACAGGCGCAGCTTGAGGCTCTTTTAAAGGAGCAGGCTGAAAAGAACCGTGCGGAAGCGGAGGCTCTGAAAAAAGCAAAGACTGAAAAATCCGGCAGCTCAAGTGAAAGTAATGGACAGACTGCCGAAGATGATATAAAATCAAAGTCGGAAAGGCTCCGGGTTCTGACCGAAAAATTTGAGCGCGGAAAACGGATTGAGGCATTGAAGGAAAAAGCCAAGATTCTTCAAGAGAAAATTGACGACATAAATTGATTTTATGAGTCTTGAAGGGAATACACTTTTTGATGGGAGAATGGGCCATGATGAAGAAAATACATGTTTTGACGGCAGGAATCTTTTTGTTCTCGTTGATTGCATCCTGCAAGAGTGCTCCTGAGGGGCAGTTCGTAAGACCTTCAAACGTCGGTTCCGTGCAGGGGCAGCTTACCGCATCCGGAGACGTTGTAATCGAGGAGCAGATACCTTTTGAGGGAGAGACCATAGCCGTTGAAAAAAAAGATGATGAAAAATCTCTCAAAAAACCGAAAAAGGAGCGTCTTCCACAGACAAAGGCAGCCAAAAAAGGTGGGACGAAGGAAACCCGTATGCTCAAAAAGCAGACCGTGGATCCTTACACCGGATGGATTTACATACCCGAAAAACATTTTACAATCACCAACGGCGACGTGAAGATTGATTTGGACGGCCGCACAGGAACTTACTGCATCTATGCCGTAAATGAAAAATCCTCCACGGTACCGCTTCTCTCCACATACGACTCATTCTCATCCTCATTCTTTTCCATATTGTATGGCAACCGCATGATTGAGCTCAAACACATGGACGGAATCAAGACCGAAGCCCGCAGGACTCCCTATGGAGGACAACTCGTCTATACGGTCCCAAAAAAAGTCAGTGTCATAATTGATTTTACATTCCTGCCGTCAATCGCCACGTCACCCCGGGTAGATATGCTCAGAATCACGGCCTATATAATCAACATCGGATCGAGCACCGAGATGATTTCCCTTAAATCCATTTTCGACACGATTCTGGGCGAGGACTCTCACTCCCATTTTTCAACCAGAGAGGATGCCTTGATAACAAGCGAGGTCCAGTACACGAATTTTGAAAAGCACAAGTGGATCCGCTCGACCGACGGAGATGTATCTGTACAGTTCATATTGGTGGGTGAGGGACTTAGATCCCCGGAATTTGTAACTCTCGCAAACAAGGCATCCATTGAAAAATCACGCTGGACTCCTTCCGTTGAGGATCACAAGAGCTTCAACTCTGCCGTAAACTACAACAATTCCGAAATCGCCGTGAACTGGAACGGATTGTATCTTGACCCCAAGCAGATGGATTCATTTTCCTTCTATGTATCTGTCGCAATCAACGGAGAGATTCCTGCCGGGGATGATTTCATACAGACCCTTTCAGATGGAAGTGTAGCCCTTGGTCCCGACCAGATTGTCCGACTCCAACGTTCCGACACAGCCCCTGATCCCATTCCCTTGACCGAGGATGATGTTGTGAGCCGTTACTGGGAGAATATGCCGACTTTGGTTGATTCCTCCAACATCTATTGGAATCCCGAGACCCTGAAATTCGAAAACACTCCCGTGAGCGCAAAAGTTTCCGACGGACCTCTCCCGGATTATCCAGTTGAAAAGCCTTCCTCATCTAAACCAAAGGAGCCGAAAGAGAGCTCATCGAAAACTCCGACGGCAACATCAAAGGAAAAAAATCCTGCTGGCAATCCGGCATCCGGAGATTCCCCAAAAAAATCTTCCGGCATGGTCCCTCAGATTGACATGGCTTATGTACATGCATTGATTGAGCACATTGAGCTTTTGGAAAACAGTGATGAGGTTGATGAGGCCGAGCTGAAATATCTTAACGACGAGCTTGATGCAATCATGATCAAACTGGAGGGGCTTGAGTAAAAAATGGCACACAGCGTACTTCAACAGGCACGGTATCTCATGAAAAGACGCAAATTCGGTTTTGCCATCCGTCTGCTTGAGTCCTACATCGCGAACTACAAGGGAAGTTTCGAATATTATCTCGCGCTCGGAACATCCTGCCTTTATGTTGGGGATGAGGGAGATGCCGCAAGATACTATCAGCTTGCCCGTGAAATTCACATCAACAGTTCCGAACTTTTGCTTGGACAGGCAGCTCTTTTTTTACGGCATGGGAACACCGTCAAGGCACTCCAATATTACATGGACATACTCGACATCGATCCGAACAATGAGCAGGCAAAACTTGCCATGGAGTTTATCCGTACCCGTGGAAAAGATTATGCCGCCATCCAGAAGATGAAGGAAAACAAAAAGATTGAGAAATTTTATCCTCCGCTTGGACTCAATCCGGACATAATCCGAAACTGTGTTTTTGTCGCGATTCTTCTTGCCCTGGGAATTTTCATCGGCATCAAACTTACTCCGCGTGAATCCGTGCGCTCAAATGGAGACCGTGGTGATTTGAGTGCTTTCATGCTTACGGGCGATGAGAAAAAAAATCCCGTGAACAATAACATTTCGTCCAATGCAATCCACTACAGGATGGAGGATGAGGAAATCATCCAGGCACAGAACAACGCAATCATGTACTGCAATAATGGCCGTGACAATCCCGCGAGAGTGGAGATAAACCGTATCTTGAACAGCAATGCCAAGGATTCAATCAAACAAAAAGCGTACCAGCTTCAGTCTCACCTTAAGGAAATGACGATTCTCAATTTTACTGACAAAAAGACTTTCCCTGATGCGGACAAGGACAATTATCCATACGCTACGGTTGAGGGCGACCATGTTCTTTACAAAGGATGCTATGTGGCTTGGAGGGGAGTTGTCACAAAACCGCAGAACAACGATGACGGCTCTTTGGACTGCACCCTTCTTGTGGGATACCATGACGGAAAGCATGTCGAGGGAATGGTGGACGTTCATTTCTCACATGAAAATCTGGGCTCCTCAATTAATCCCGACCGGCCCATCAGCATTTTTGGTGTGGTCAATGAGAAAAACGGCAAGCTGATTTTGGACGGACGCTCTTTCTACCAGCCCGTGCGCGGTAAATTTGACGACTAATTTCAAAAATCCGCGTTGAACCAATCTGTTTTCCTCAAAAAAAATCTAAAGTAAAAAAATTCAAATTCCGATAATCGTATAAGAGAACCTGTAGAAGGGGTATAATATGTCGGAAAATTTTAATGAAGAAATTGACGCAGCAAAGAATGAAGTCTCTGCTCTTGAAAATGAAAATATTGACGCTTCAAAAATGATGGCGGAAGAAAATCCTGCGGTGGAGGAATCAAAATCAGAAGCCTTGGATAGCACTACGGATGTTTCTGCGGAGTCCAAGACTGATTCTGAACAAGCGGAAATGACAAAGCCGGAAAGTGAAGTAGGGCGAGACGCTAAGGCAGAGGTTGAGGCCGTGGTTGATGAGGCGAAAAAATCAGTGCAGGTAGACAACGAGCTTCTTCAGATTCTCAACGCTCAGAATGACGTGCTTGAATGTATGCTCACCCAGCAGAAAAAAATCCACGACAACGTGAAGGACAGAAAGTGGGTGGAGCTTGAGGCATGCATTGAAAATATGAGGGCATACAGCGACGCTTTTGTGAATTTGGATCAGTGCCGTGAGAACTATGTGGGCGACAACCGGGACCTTTATCTGGAGCCTGGAATTCAGGATGTCTATGCCAGTGTCCGCACCAAGCTCTCCAAAAGCAAGATAGAGAACAATGCACTTTCAACCTATGTTTCTTCAACGAAGGAATTCATTGACGGAGTGATTGAAAATTGTGTGCCGCAGTCCAAGACAAGAGTTTACGGACGCAACGGCAGAATATCAAGTCCCATGGCGGAAAGCGTCGTGTTGGATGCGCTTGTGTAAAAAAATCAGGAAAGTCTGGAGGAAAATATGTCAGGATCATTTGGTGGAATTGAAATTGGAAAACGCTCTCTCATGGCGCACAGCCTGCAGATTCAAACTGCCGGTCACAACATTTCCAATGCGGATACCGAGGGCTATACCAGGCAGCGTGTAAACGTAAGGGCATTTGAGCCGCTTTACAGACCTGATTTGGAAAGGGCGGAGAGAGCCGGTCAGATTGGACAAGGTACCGACGTGGAAAGCGTGAAGCGTCTGAGAGATGAGCTTCTTGACACAAGGATTGTCGCACAGACCAACGTTCAGTCATACTGGGAAACCCGCGAAAAATACTACACCATGCTTGAGCAGATTTACAATGAGCCCGAGGAGATTTCAGTCCGCGGCAACATGGATAAATTCTGGGAAAGCTGGCAGGAGCTGTCAATCTACCCGGATCAGGATGCGGCCCGTCAGGCTGTGGTAAGCAGGGCGGACAGTCTTACAAATTCCATCCAGCAGAGAAACAAGAGCCTTATGGCCATCGGTAACCAGATTAACGAGGACATCAACGCGACCGTAAAGCAGGTGAACGACTACGCCAAGCAGATTGCGGAACTCAACAACGAGATTGTCAGAAGCAAGGCAATGGGTGATGATCCGAACGACCTCATGGACAGACGCGACCTTCTCGTGGAAAAACTCGGCAAGCTGATTAACGTGACCGTTTCCAGAAAGGACCCGGATGAGTTCATGGTCCACACCGACGGACAGATCATCGTTCAGGGAAGCATCGCCCGTCAGATTGAGACTCAGACCGACATCGAGCACTTCGGATATTCAAAGCTCAAGTGGAGCGACACACAGTACGACGCATTTTTCTCAGGCGGTTCCCTTGGCGCATTGGTCGAGCTTCGTGACAAGGATGTTCGCAGTGAGATGCAGTCCCTCAACACGATGACACTCAACTTTGCTGACCTTGTGAACGACGTGCACAGAAACGCAATCGGAAAGAACAACGTGACCGGACTTGATTTCTTTGTCCAGCATCCTTTCGTGGAAAACGTGAACGGAAACTTTGACAGGGACGGAGACGGCGGTTTTGACTCATCATATATTTTCCGCTTTACCGGCACAAACTCACTGAGACTCCACGAGCAGATTGGACTTGAGGGTGAGATTACTCTGAGCGGACATGACGGAAATGTTACGGTGGCATACAACGCGACCGACACCGTTGAGGAAGTCATAAACAGAATCAACAACACTGACGCTGAGGTAAAGGCATATCTTGATCAGAACGACAAGCTGGTCCTGAAGGCAAGTACCGCGGCTGACTGGGACAATCCTGATTTTGTAATCCGTCATGTGGAGGACTCCGGTATGTTCCTCACAGGATATGCTGGAATCCTTTCTGGAAGCGGCGCGGAGGGGGCTTATGACTGGGAGCAGGCTGATGCTATAAATGCACTTGCTGGAGCTCAGTTCGGACTTGCACCGGTACTCAATCCTTCCGCGTACATTCAGGTAAACGATCAGATTCACACAGACGTTCAGTCCGTTGCGGCGGCATTCCCCAATCTTCAGGGCATGGCAGATCCGGGAGACGGAAGGGCAGCGGTCAGCATCGCCTCAATCAGAAACAGCAATGTGATGGTTGGAAAGAGCCGCACCTTCGACGATTATTTCGCGGATTCAGTTACCAACGTGGGACTCAAGGGTGAGCAGGCACAGAACATGCTTGCAAGCCAGAACGCAATCATGAGCGATCTTACGGCACTCAGGGACAGCATCAGCGGAGTAAACGTGGACGAGGAGCTTGCGGACATCATCAAGTTCCAGCACGGATACAATGCGGCGGCAAGATTCATCACCGTACAGGATCAGCTTCTTGAGACCATCATCAACCGCATGGGAATCTAATTGTCATAAGGAAATAGGAGACCAAAATGAATAGAATCAGTTCACAGTACAACAATATGAATACACAGTACTTTCTCAGACAGCAGGAGGTACGCCAGGCTCAGAAAAACGCTCAGGTCGGTTCACAGAGCAGAATCACATCTTTGCGTGACGATCCGCTTGCAGCAGGACACCTCGTGCGCTATCAGTCATTCCTTTCAAGGGTCAACGTGTTCGAGAAAAACGCACAGACTCTCGCCGACAATTTCCAGGTGAGGGAAGGCTACATGCACCAGAATCTTGAGATTATGCAGAGAGTTCGTGAGCTTGCTGTCCAGGGTGCGAACGGAATCAACACGCCGGAAGATTTGAAGAACATGGCCGTTGAGGTCGATGAGCTTTTGAAGGAGCTTGTGCAGAACGCAAACGCCGTGGGACCTGACGGAAACTCTCTTTTCGCGGGAACACGCAACAACGTGACTGCATTTGAAGTTTCCATGGGAAATGTTGAGGGAGCCGCGGAGCCTCTCATTACGACCGTGCAGTACAACGGAAACATTGAGGGAAACAAAGTTGAGGTTGACGAGAACGCATATCTTGACGTGGAGAACTCCGGCAACAAGGTTTTCTGGGCAGAACCTCAGGTTTACATGGGACAGCGCGATCTTTCCGCATGGCAGGCTTCCACCGACAGCGTAATTTATGTTGACGGCGTTAACATTGAAATCAATGCGGGCGACAACATTTATTCCGTTGCTGCTAAAATCAACAACAGCGGAGTTGCAATCCGTGCTTCCATTGATCCTTTGAGCCGTGGACTTAACCTCCGCACAACCGACGCACATCAGATGTGGCTTGCGGATGCTAGTGGAAACGTGCTTGAGGAAATCGGAATGATTAAGGACAAGAGCCAGCTTCCTCCATATAACATCGGTAACAGTGTGAGCGTTTCAGGCGGATCGCTTTTTGACTCCGTGATTGCACTTCGCGATGCAATGTACCGTGGCGATCATGAGGTAATCGGTTCCCGCGTCCTTGGTGTGATTGACCAGGGCATGAGCAATCTTACCACACGACTTGCGAAAAACGGAAGCGACTTCGAGAGAGCTCAGAACAACATCCAGAGACAGTCTCTGAACAATCTGAACGTGACAAAGCTTGTGAGCCGCGAAGGTGACATTGACATGAGCGAGGCAATCACCGACTTGAAGATGCTTGATTATGTTCACCAGGCCACACTCAGCAACGCAGGAAAGATGTACTCAAGCACTCTCCTTGATTATCTCCGCTGATAAAATCGGGTAGGGCAAAATGCAGATAAAGACCAAAGCTTCGGGAATCGTCGAGGTTCCTGAGGAGCACATCATTACAATTCCAGCCGGACTCTTTGGCTTTGAGGACTATACTACTTTTGCCCTCTACGACAGCACGTACCATCCCTTTGTTTGGCTTCAGTCCCTGCAAAATGAAAATCTCGCTTTTTTGATGATTGATCCCTTTCTCGTGTGTGACGATTATGAGACCGACATTGACGACAAGGAGCTGAAAAAAATTGACATAGAGGATCCGGGCGATGTCCGCGTAATGACTTTAGTGACCGCACCCGGAGACGGAAATCCCGTTACCGCAAATTTGATGGGACCTCTTATCATCAACAAAAGAAACCGCAAGGCCATGCAGGTGATTGTCGATGACTCAAGATGGAGCACGAAATATAAGTTGCTCGAAGGTCTTGAGAAAAGGCAGAGGGGGAAAAAATGCTGATTCTGTCCCGCAAAGTCGATGAAAAAATCCGCATTGGAAACGACATAAGCCTGACCATAATTGAAGTGCATGGTGATTTCGTGAAGATTGGAGTGGAAGCGCCGAAGAACGTAAAAGTGTTCCGCCAGGAAGTCTACGATGAGATTCAGGCAGAAAACAGAGCCGCCGCCTCCCGTTCCTCCGAAGATGCCCTGAAAAAACTTTTCGGCTGATGCATGTCATTCCCGCGACCAACACATATGTCATTCCCGCGCACCGACGCGGGAATCTCTATCGTTTATCTCTCATTTCTTCCCCTGCATTTTTTCCTCATAGACTATCTCAGCCTCACTTTTTCTTATGTAAAGCGGACCGTCATAATCTTCAAGTGGCTTTTCTCCGCTCTTGATTTTTTCCTCCGCCATTTCAAAAAGCGACTCGCAGGAATCCGTCCAAGGAGTGATTGCGCAAAGCTTAAGAAGGGGCTTTCTTTCTTTTGTCTGCTCCACGAGAGACGCTGCCCCGGGACCTGAGACAAGTATGCTGTCCTCTTCAGTGAACATGGAAAGAATTTCGTCTATGTGCTTGTCGTCATCCTCATGGATTTTTTTGCCGCCCTCAAAGACAGAGTAAAAGTATTCCTCTTCCTTCGACTCAATCACAGAAAGATGAATTCCTCCTGCATTGCGGATTCCCCAGTGGTATGCGTCCAGAGAAGGGATGCCGTAGAGCGGGATGTTGTGGCTGAGCGTGAGAGCTTTGAGAGTGCAGAGTCCGAGCCTGAGTCCTGTGAATGTTCCGGGACCGAGCGTGGTTACTGTGCATGTCAAATCTTTTGGGGAGAGCTCCATCTCTCGCATGACATAATCCACGGCGGGAAGAAGTTTTTCCGACTGTCTGATTCCTATGTCAAGTACGGTCTTGACCATCTTTCCGTCTTTTTTTGCTGCAATGGCAATCTTCGAGACCGCGCAGTCTATGGCAAGTGCGTTCATTCTATGCTATGCTCCCGTTGTTCCAGTTTTCAATTTCAATGTCGCGGCTTCCGTCGGCGTTTGGAGTAATCGTCATTTTGATTGTGCGCTTGGGAAGTTCTGAGGCGACCTTTTCGCTCCATTCCACAATGCAGACTCCGTCGCCATAAAGCATGTCCTCCACGCCCAGGTTGATGAAATCCTCCGCGCCCTCAAGCCTGTACACGTCCATGTGATAGAGGGGCATTTTTCCATTGTATTCGCTGATGAGACAAAAAGTGGGGCTTGTTATAACGTCGTCCACGCCAAGAGCTTCGGCAATTCCCTTTGTGATTGTGGTTTTTCCTGCGGCAAGTGTTCCCGTCATTGCAATCACGTCGCCGGGTTTTAAGAGCCGACCGATTTTTCTTCCAAGCTCAATGGTTTCTTCCGGGGTTTTTGTGGTAAAGTGCATATCGAAGAACATCAGACCTGGGGCAACTCACCCTGCTTGTACATATTGTCGATGAAGACTTTGAGAGCTTTTTTTACCGGCATTACGGGGTAGTTGAGATCTGCCGGAAGAGAATCAATTTCGATGTTCCGCATTCCAAGCGGGTTGATTTCAATGCTGAAACTTACCGGAAGATTCACTTTTGATGAGAGAATGTCAAGCACTGCTGTTCCCGTATAGCGGTTCAGGTAATAAATATATCCTTCTTCCTTTGCAACGGAGTTAATTTCAACAACTTTCATACTGATAGAATACCTTAATTCCCAAAATAATACAAGTACCCCGTCCCCAAAACTGATTTTTGGAAGCGTACTTTTGGCAAAAAAACATGCCTTGTTTAATTATCGGGTGGGAAGCTCAAAAACATCAGTTTGGATGCTTTGAATCTTCTTTATCATCCTTTGCCATGAAATTCTGGCTGAATCCGAGCGCATATTCCTGGATGGAATTCTTTGCTTCCGTACTGATTGACGTGAATTTCACGTGATGCCGGTGAGTCATTCTGTAAATTACCTCCGATTTTCCTGCAATCAGTCCCACGACTCTTATTTCTTTTTCATTGAAAGGGAATGTGATTTTGACATATTTGCCAATCGGGATGTCCTGAAAACTTGTGAACGAGCATCCTGCCGCGCTAAGGTCCAGAATCACAGTCTCGAAATCCTCTTCATCCGGCGTATATCCTGCATCCGACGCTGATTTTTTTACGGTCGGCTCAATCTTTTGTCCCCGGCATTTTATTTCCGTTGCCAATCTCCTGTGCCTTCGCCTTTGAATCTGCTTTACGACATTTGCCGGAGTGATTGCGATTGTGTATGTTCCGTCCGGTTTTTCCTCGTACCTGATTACCCTTGTGAGAAAACTGTATGTCTCGTCCTCCGAAAG
>DFKI01000162.1 GCA_002373325.1 Treponema sp. UBA3649 | reverse complement strand
AATTTCAATGGAACTTCCTGCCGGATAATAAGAGCTTGAGCTTGTTGATGTGCTCCATCCCAAGAATGTATATCCATTTCTGCTCAAGCCCAAGTAAGATGGATCCAGCAATGTGTAGCTTCCTTTTTGCACAGTCCGCTTTGCACTGCTTGAGTTGAACACAGTTGTCTGTTTGTATGTAACGGTATATGTCGGTAAAGCCCACACCGCATACAAAGTCATGTCAGAGTATATCGTCACAGGAAGCGTGGTGCTCGTATATGTTGCCGTCGTAGCAGAACTTGATTTTGCCCATCCTGCAAAAACATAGCCCGAACAAGATGCCGGACGAAGAGTTACGGACGCACCTTCAGACTCTGTTCCAGTCGCAGTTTGCGTTGTGCTTGCATTTGATGTCATGGAGCCGCCATTGGGATCATAAGTAATTGTGTAAGTTACAATTTTATCCCATACGGCATAGAGAGTGATGTTACCAGAGAGGCTTATGCTTTTTCCATCGGTATATGCAACAGAACTTGCAGAATTTGATGTCGCCCATCCCTTGAACTTATATCCGCTTCTTGTGCATCCCAGATCGCTTGCCTTTTTCAGCGTGCCGGAGACCCCCTGCTCTTCCGTTCCCTCAATGGTCTGCCACTCAGTTGATATGGAGCCTCCGTTCGCATCAAAACTAACATCATGGCTCACAAACCTGTCCCACACGGCATAAAGAGTTGTATCGGCTGTCAACGTTATCGAGGCACCATCATTATAGCTGACCACATTGCCGGAACTTGAGACTGACCATCCTTTGAACCTGTCCCTGCCTCTGGAAAGTCTCAGTGCGTATTTTGTATACAAAGTGCCGGAAACATTTCCAAGTACAGTCTGTCCGCTCACCGTCTGCTGATTAAGCTCCATGCTTCCACCATTCGGATCGAAGGTGACTGTGTATGACACATCGTATGCCCATACAGCATAGAGAGTACAATTTTCAGAAACATCAAGATTCCCCCCGTCCAGAACATCAGGATAAGCTGCATCGGCGGAATATGCCCATCCCTTAAAGACATAACCTTCCCTTGAAAGTCCCAAATCCTCCTTGGTTCTGAGCGTTGCGGAAACAGAGCCGTCAAAAGTTTCTCCTTCGACAAGTTGCGTGTTGCCGGACTCAGAAGCAAATGTTCCTCCGTTTTCTGAATAAGTGATTGTATAGCTTACATTCTTTATCCATACGGCATACAGCTCAACGTTATCTGAAGCAGTTACAAATCCTCCATCCTCAATCTCAGCGGAAACCGCATCCGCAGTTTTTGCCCAGCCAACGAAATTCCAGCCGTCACGGTTCAGATCCAAGTATGCCACGGTCGGAATAGAAAAAGTTCCAGAGACACCCTTCGAGTATCCGTAAGTGCCGCTTGGCACCATAAAACTGACTGATCTTCCGCTTGCACCGATATATTCCACGCCTGCATAATCGAGAAGATTTTTATAATCCATTGTACCGCCGTTCGCATTGATTTTAAATTCATACAGATTTTCCCTATTAATGAACCAGCGATATTTTTCATCTTCAAATTTCAGGCAAACCCACGACTCACCTTTGCTCACAAGCTCAAATGAATCGAATTTTACCTTTTGAGTATCGTCGTCATCATCCTCCACCACTTCCTCATACAGGATGTATCTTCCACTCGAACTGTCATAGGAATACGAATAAATCGGATCCCTGTCAGAATAAAGATGCACGAAGTTCTCCCCATAATATATACCGCCACCGTTTACGGATATGCCCCAGTATATATCTTTGTCGATAAAAGACTGAAGGAGACAGAAATTATTTTTGCCACTGTCGTAGGAATCAGAAATGTCGCAGAGGAGAAAAACGCTCCATTCATCTGGAAACGGTTTCAAATCCTCTTGATTTTCTTCAATATTTGAACTACATGAAACAAAAGTGCCAAAGCCAAAAATCATGGACAACAAAATAAAAAACAAAAATCCGCATCGTCTTTTCATAAAAGACCTCCGAAAAAAAACTGAGCCAGTTCCAGAATTCATCAGAATAACGGAACATATCGGATTTCAAAAACTTTTGTGGAATTAAAACTTCTAATATTATATGGGAGTTATTGTATCGCAGTATAATTCAATGAAGTGGATATTAAAATGGTACAACCACTTTGATTGGATGTCAAGAAGGAATCTCTAAAAACTTCAGTTTTTTGAGGTATCCTTGAAATCGCGACATTTTTTAATCGGATTGAGTCTCTGTGCTTGCGGATTAGAACTGGGAGAGTGCGTTGGCGATGCTGTATGCCTTGTCACCGAATTTCTCAATCTGTCGCACAAGGTCAATGTAGAGAAGCTCTGACTTAACGTTGGCTCCCTCCTCCAATCTTCTTCTTGCGACCTTCTTCAAGTTGTGGCGGAACACGTCAATCTGAGTCTCAATCTCACGCGCGATTACAAGTCCGTCCTTGTCCAGGTGCTTGTTGATGTTGGAGCTCACGAAATACATGCTCTGCCGTGCCAAATCCAAATAGGGATCCAGACGGTCCATGTCCTCCTGCCGGAACTCCATTTTTTTCTCTATGGATTTTTTCAGCAGGTTCGCGACGTTGTAGCAGTCGTCTGTCATCTCCTCCAGGTCATCTACAATCTGCTGCATGATGGAGAGACTGTCGCCCTGTTGTGCCGAAAGCGGAAGGTGTGAGCAGCTTAAAAGATAGCGGGTGAGTTTTTCCTTCATCTGGTCGGCGAAATCCTCCTGCTTCGTCAAATCCTCAAAATGCTCCTCAATGAATGTCTCGTCCCTGTTCTTGAATCCGAGTGAGACTTTTTCGAACATCTTCGTTACAAGAACCGTCATGTCCTGAATCTCTTTTTCCGCGCGGATTATGTATGCCGATGCGTTCTCACGTCCACCGGTCTCGCTGAACTCAAGGATGTACTCGGTCGGAACCGCATTCGGATTATCCTTCACGAACAACTTGGTAAGCGCCGCAATCTGGGCTGTGAAAGGCAGGCAGAGAAGGGACGTGATTGTCTTCAGAATCGTGTGCAATGCCGCGATGTGGTAGGTGATGTTTCCTTCTGGTGTTCCCGGCACAATTTTGTCTATGAGCGCAAGGAAGGGATTGAAGAAAACGCACGCCAGTATGACCGTCGCAGTGTTGAAAAGCACGTGAACAAGGGCCGTTCGTTTTGCATCCGCACTGAGGTGAAGGGCAGCCATAACAGCGTCAATGCAGGATCCGAGGTTGCTTCCTATGACGAGGGCCGCCGCGAATTTCCACGGGATGAGCCTGTTGTACGCCATGGTGATTACGATTGCGCTTTCCGCCGAGGATGAGTGAATCAGCGCAGTGATTATGACTCCCACGACAACTCCGATTGCAACGCTCAATGCTCCGAAATCAGCGAAGTGTCCCAAAAAATTCAGGGCACCCTTGTCCGGGTCAATGGTCGCTGAGAGCCAGTCAAGTCCTATGAAGAGGAGTCCGAATCCCATTACGGCCTCACCGAGGGACTGCTTTTTGATTTTTTTGAAGCTGGTCAGAAAGTATCCGAATCCGAAAATGGGAATGGCGAATGCTGAAATCTTGAAGTTGAATCCGAAAAAGACTACGAGCCAGGCTGTGATTGTGGTACCGATGTTCGCACCGAGCGTTACACCGACGGACTGTTCTACGGTCATCAGCCCAGCATTGACAAAACTGACTTCCATGGCCGTGGTCGCGCCGGAAGATTGTATGATAAAGGTGAGTACAAGTCCTGTTAAAAAAGCCAGCACCCGGTTTCCTGTCATCCACCCAAGTGCGGTCTGCAATTTTGATCCCGCGCTCTTTTGAATACCGTCACTAAGCATTTTCATGCCGTAAAGCAGAAACGCCAGACTTCCAAGAAGCTGTAGTACTGTAGATACAAGGTTCATACTAAAAGCATACATGAAATCTGTTTTTTATGTCAAGTGGGGGAAAGGGGAGAGTTGAGAGTTGAAAATTGAGAGTTGAGAGTTGAGAGTTGATAAATTTTCAATTTTCAATTTTCAGTTTTCAGTTTTCAGTTTTCAGTTTTCAGTTTTCAGTTTTCAATTTTCAGTTCTCAGTTCTCAGTTTTCAGTT
>DFKI01000174.1 GCA_002373325.1 Treponema sp. UBA3649 | reverse complement strand
CGCGGGAATCCCTTGTGCAGGAGAGATTGCCGGATCAAGTCCGGCAATGACATAGGACCAGTCCGGCAATGACAAGATGGCGTAAAGACAATGACACGACGCTATAAATCAGCGTTTTCCTATCCCTTAGTCAGAGAACAACTTCCATCCCGATTTTCTGCACCTGCATTCCCATGTTTTTATAGAAGGATTTCGCGCTCTCGTTTTTTTCCCAGACATTCAGAGTCAGATTATAGCAGCCGATTTTCCTCGCATATTCCACAAGATAATTGTAGATTTCCTTACCCACGTGCTTTCCCCTGCACTTCTCGTCCACGCAGATGTCATCCACATAAAAGGTCGTGATGTCGGGCCAGTTGTTGTCCTGAACGTGGGACTGCAAGATTGCGAATCCATAGCCAAGGACGTAATCTTTTCCGGCATCGGTGTCATCTACGGCGACAAAAACCGGGGTGGAATCATCGGCAAGGATTTTTTTCAAATCAACCTCGGTGTACTTGGTCTTACCGCGGATAAACAAATCCGGCCTTCCGTCGCTGTGAACGTCATTCACCTGAACGAGAAGCTCAAGAATCCTGGGGATGTCCTTTTCCTCCGCCCTTCTGATTTTCATGTCCTTCCTCCGAAAATACAAAATGGATTTTTCAAAATGCCGCGGGACTCAATCATTAAAAAGAGCCTTATGCAGAATCTGAACTGTTTTGTCGGCCTCTGAATTTTCAACGAGCATACTGATGTTCACTTTGCTCGCACCCTGGCTTATCATCTGCACGTTGATTCCCTCGGCGGAAAGAGCGGCGAAAACATCGGCAAGGATTTTACTTGAGTGCCCGGCATCGCAAATGATTGTAACGATGGCCTTTCCTTTTTTCGCATGGACTTCGGCAACTCGGGCAAGGTCTTCCATAACACCGGTCAAATCAGTTTTTCCATTTACCGTAAGGCTCACGGAAACTTCGGATGTGGCGATTACGTCAATGCTGATTTCCCACTTGAGGAACTGATTGAAGATGTGCGCCAAAAATCCCGACGCACCGAGCATACGGCTGGACTGCACGTCAATCAAAGTCACATTTTTTACGCTGGTTATGGCGACCACTCTCGGCTTGTTTTTGTCCACGGCATCCGAATGTTTTTCCACGATGATTGATCCGGGACTCTTTATGTTGTAGCTGTTTTTCACGCGGACCGGAGTACCTGTTTTTCGGCAGGGAATCATGCTGCGGGGATGGAGCACCTGTGAACCGAACATCGCAAGCTCCTGCGCTTCCTCATAAGTCACTTCAGGAACAGGCCTTGCTTCCTTTACAATGCGAGGGTCAGCGGTAAGGATTCCGTCAACGTCCTTCCATGTCTGAATCTCCTCCACATTCATGGCGGCACCTATCATAGTCGCGCTCAGGTCGGAGCCTCCCCTTCCCAAGGTGGTGATTATGCCCTTTTTGTCCTTCGCGATAAATCCGGTGACAATGGGAATGGCATTATCCTTTCCGTTTTTATATCCGTTCAGATGCGCCGGAATGTTTTCCCAGACTTCATCGAGCAGCTCCGCGGACATGTAGTTTGAGTCGCTTTTCATTCCGATGTCCCAGGCATCGTAGAACTGAGCGTCGGTTCCCTGCTTCTTAAGATATGCGGCCATCATGCGCACCGACATTCTTTCGCCGAATGAGACAAGATAGTCCCTCGTGCGTTTGGTAAGCTCACGGAGCATGGAGATTCCGGTAAGCAATGTGCGAAGCTCGTCAAGAAGCTCCTTGATTGCAGGAACCTGAACGTCAAGCTCGCGCGCGGTATCGTAATGGAGTTTTTCAACCTTGGTAATATCAACTTTTCCGTTTACGGCAAGATCGGCTGACTCAAGAAGGTGGTCAGTAGTATCACCCATCGCGCTCAAAACAACGACGGGACGGCTCTCTTTATATGCCTGGATTATGGAGGCAACATGGCGGATTCTTTCCGAATTTGCAACGGAGCTGCCGCCGAATTTCATCACTATCATGCCGACATACTAGCAGATTTGGGGAAGTTTTTCAAGGGGACTGTTGCGACGCTAATTTAACTTCAATCTCATGTCCACATATTTTTGTTTTCTGTCCTCAAAGCCGATTTTTTTGTAGACAGGATATCCGTCCTGAGTTGCGACCAAATCAATGCGGCAGATGTGGTGAGCCCTTGCCCATTCAATCATGTTTTTCATAAGCCGGGTGCAGATTCCTTTTCCCCGGTAAGACTCCTCGGTAAAGACGCTCAAAACTTCGCTGTCCAGTCCGTTGGGTAAACATGGATTCGCCGGTTTTTCAATTATCAAAAGATAAGCCGCAGCAACAAGTCTTCCTTCCGCACGTGCGACAAATGCAATCAGCTCTTTTCCAAGCCGGTGCTCAAAATATTCCGGGAGCTGTTTTTCCATGCACTCACGCTCGTTATCCGTAATGCTTCCAAAGTCATCAATCATGTAGGCGATTCTGAGCCGGACAAGTTCCGCAATGTCTTCTTTTGTGGCGGTGTCGAAAATAACGTCTTCAGTTTTATTCATCTTAATCCTCATAATGACCTCTGCAGGATTTTACGGTAATCTGGTCATTGGAAAACTCATAGACCAGTCGGTTTTCTGAATCGATTCTTCGGCTGTATTCACCGTCTTTGTGTTTAAGTTTTTCAGGCTTTCCCTCGCCAGACAAAACACCGTCACGAGCTATACTTTGCAAAAGTTTATTTATCTTTTTTAAAGTCTTTCGGTCTTGATTCTGCCAGTAAACATAATGAGCAAAACCTGTTTCGGTAAAAAGTATTTCGCTCATTCTTCTGCCATTGCCTCAAGCTCTTCCATGGTTTTTGCAATGACTCTGCCTTCCTTAAGTTGTCGGTCGCTTTCATCTAACATTGCAAGATATGCGGCATTACGTCTTGCCTTTTCCATTTCCTTGAAATCTTTTTCGGAGACTATAACAACATTGCGGTTGTTTTTTCGAGGAATTATAATCGGTTCTCCGTTAAATGCCATGTCAAAGTATTTTTTTATGTTTGAGCGGACATCCATTTGTTTTACAATCGTCATAATTTACTCCTTGCAGGTCAAAAACAAAATCATACGGTACCAAAAACCGTACGATTTATAGTACTATTATAATACAGGAAATGCTTTTTTGCAAGGAAATGCTACTGCGGATTTTTCAAATCATTATCCGTAAGCTTTACCGCAATCTGAAAATCATCTTCGTAAATAATTTCTCCCGGCGCTTCATAGGCTTGTGACCGATACAGCTTGAGCCCATATTTTTTGCACATGGCTCGGTAAAAATCCATCTGCTGCCAGATGCCCTGCCCCTGAGGACTATACTTGAACCAGGTGGTCGCATGGTCGGGATTCCCGTCTTTGTAAAAGGGCGGAACAGGAAGAATCTTTTCAAAATACTCCCTGTTTTTCCAATATGCGACGGTTTCTTCTTCGCTCAGCATTTTTGCGTCCACAAGTTTTCCCACGGCGGTAAAAATTCCCCGGGGCTGCTGAGTGATGTAGGCGATGTCAGCGGTGTGAATCCTGAAATAATTCCAGAGATTTTTTTCCCTTAGCTCAAAGCGGCCCTTGCGCCAGTCTGCATGACCTGTGACCGTGTAGCCGCACTTGTCATACAACCGCCGTGAATAAGGATTCTGGGTAAAGCAGTCCAGACGGATTGAATCGTATTTTTGCGTGCGGCAGAATTCTTCGATATGCTTCATGGTCTTTCCTGCGATTCCCTGATTCTGCAATTTCGGGTTCACGCAAAGCCGGTGGAGAATGCAGAAGCGAGCGTCGGGACAAATCCACTTTGCCTTTTTGTATTCCTTGTCGCACTCTTCGTTCAGTACAAAACAGACTGCAATTTTTCCATTTTTTGTGCCGACAAACATCTGATTTTTCTTTATGTCGCCTTCCAGAATCGAGCGGTCAGGGTAGACATCATCCCACTGAGGAATATTCTGTTCGTTCATTTTTGCGACTGCGTTTTTGTAAAGCTGAACGATTTCTTCCGTGTCTTCATTTTTTGCCCGGCGGAATTTCAAAAGGGAATTCCATTCGCTCCGGCTGATTGCGTAAGCGTAGGAGATTTCGTTTTTGGAGTCGGGATATTCCTTTACCTTTTTCATTCCGTTTGCGATGGCGGTGGAATAGGATGCGACGTTCGTGTATTTCATGTACGAATAAATCGCATCGTAATTTGTGTTCTCAAAAACCCAATCCCGGACAGCCCGTGCCGCTTCTTTTGCAAATCCCCGACGCCAGTATTTTTTGTTGATGTGATATCCGATTTCAGGAAGCAGCTCTCCGTCAATATTCTGCAAAGTGATTCCGCAGTCTCCGATAAAGTGTCCGCTTTCTTTTAGAACGACAGCCCAGAGTCCCCAGCCGTATTTTTTGTAGTTGTCAAGATTCCATCCAATCCAGCGGCGGGTGCGTGCCTCGTCAAACGGTGCCGGGTAGTGCCGCATGGTCTCGGGATCGGACATGATTTCATAGAGCGCGTCAAAATCTTCCATCGTGTATTCGCGCAAAATCAATCTTTGTGTTTCAAGCTGCATTTATTTCCTCTATTTATAATCTTCAACGTCAAACTTTCTGTCTTTAAAATAAAAATCCCGGTCGGCTTCCGTAATCGTTCTGAGGACCCGGCAGGGATTTCCCACGGCGATTGAGTTGTCGGGAATGTCTTTTGTCACCACGCTCCCCGCACCGATTACCACGTTGTTTCCGATTGTGACTCCAGGCATGACGCAGGAACTTCCGCCAATCCAAACATTGTCTCCGATTGTAATGTCGATTCCGTATTCGTAGCCTGAATTGCGGCTGTCTGGATGAATAGGATGCCCCGCCGTGTAGATTGAGACGTTTGGCGCAATCTGGGCGTTGTCTCCGATTTTCACCCTGCCCACGTCAAGCACCGTGAAGTTGTAGTTTGCAAAAAAATTTTCGCCCACTTCGATGTTGTATCCGTAGTCGCAGAAAAAGGGAGCCTCAATGTTGATGTTGCCGCCTGTTTTTCCGAGAATGCTTTTTAAGAGCCTGATTTTCTTTTTTGTCTTTCCAGGCTTCAAGTGGTTGAATTTAAAAATCTTCTTTTTGTTGCAAAGCCTCTCTTCGCTCAAGCTGTCAAGCCAGGCTTTGTAGGGAAGATTTGCAAGCATCCGTTCCTTTTGATTCATAAAAACTCCTGTTGGTTTCTATTGATTTTTTAGCATTTTTACAGCCGCAAGCGCAAGGGGAAGATACATGAAGAGCAGGTTCAGACGCTGCCAAAGACCTTCACAGCTGATGATTGTTTTTGAAAACTCAGGCTTGTCCGACATGACAAACAAAACAAAAAATGCCAAGCCTACGACAAATGAGATGACGCTGAAAACTCCAGAGCCATTGTCTCTGCCTTTAAAAAACAAAATGGCCACAAGTAAGGGAACAAGATTTCCCAATGCGCTGATTGACATTTTTGCAACGCTGTAGCCCTTGTAAAAAAGAGGAAGCGCAAGAGAAATCAAAAGGTCTCCCGCCATCGCAAGCAAAAGAAAAATCCATCCGTATTTTAGACCTGAGTTCATTTCATGCTCCTAAATTCAATGTGTCATAAGCCAGGAACGAACCAGATTCTCAAAGATTTCCGGCTGTTCAATCTGAAGATTGTGCCCCGCATTTTCCACCGCGCAATAAGTGGACTTGGGATAAACCTTCAGCAAATCAAACTGATCTTTGTAACCCACCACGCTGTCCTGTTTTGCTGTTATGATTAGGCTGGGAATATTGCTGGGCTTTTCCATCCTGTCCACGTCAAAAGAAAAACTTCCCTCAAGAACATTGTTCAGGAAATCCCAGTCTGCGGCGGCAAGGGCCGGCATGAGGAATTTTTTGTAGAGGTCCCACACGCTTTTTGTAAGGACGACATTCATCTGGGTAAAGCTGTCCCTCTCTTCTTTGGAAAGCGATGCAAGAAGCTCATCGTCTT
>DFKI01000093.1 GCA_002373325.1 Treponema sp. UBA3649 | reverse complement strand
TTAATGTTGATTGAGGAAACGCTGTAATGGAGGTGGGGTTCGTGACAAGCAGGCATTTGTGCGGTGCTATTGGCAACGTAGTTTCCAGCCAACTGAAGGGAGATAAATACCTTATACCGCACTCCATGACTGATTGGCACGGTTCTCACCGTAAATGAAAGCGGTTCCTCTTTTAGATTTTAGTTTTCCAAGTTTATTTTAGATTTGCACTTGCCTTCTACACACTTTGAAAATCCCACTATTCAAAATCAATTTTTTATGTTAAAATCTTTTTTATGGCTAGGACAATTCTTGTTGCCGGAAAGGACATGCCGGCGTGCTCTAAATATGCGGATGGACTCGTGCAAAGTGGAAGACAGGTGGTGGTATGCGAGCCTGATGTGATTGACGATGAGGACGTTTTTGACATTGAGGCGGCAGGACAGCGAGTGGAGGAGAGACACAAAAAAATGCTGGACAAGGCTTCCGGAATAGCGACCGTGCCTTGGAACCGTGGCTCCCCCATTTCAGCCCGCACTTTGATTTTGAACGCGGAGAGTGTCTTTGAGCGGATAGACGATGTTGTTCTCTACTTTGACGAGGAGCTTTATGCCTCACGTGCCAATCAGGTTGATATAGAAGAATGTTCCCAGGGGTGCAGCGACATGATTCTGGCCTATCAATATCTGACGCTGGAAGTCCTGAAAAGATTCAAGGCTCGAAAAACTGACCGTGACCCCGGATCCCTTGTTTTCCTTCTGAAGGAGGGTCCTTCGGCGGCTGATGCGGTTCGTGCACCATCTTTGCGTAACGGAGCTTATTCCATAGCATCCCCGGTTGTGGCTGCGGCGGCAACTGCATTCATGGCGTTTGCTGAAAACATCGTGGCCCTTTACGGAGACATGCAGAACATCAACGTGCTGATGGTACGCGGAGACAAGTCGATGGACATAGTTGCGAACGAGACTTCCCTTGCGAAATGGACCGCCTATTATGTGGACGCGCTTGCACAACAAAAAGCAAAGGGCATGGCAAAACGTTCTCTCGCATGGATCAGGCCGGGCACCAAATTCCAGAAACCCGGGTTCTCGCTTTTGGGAAGGAAGTAAGGGCGGCCCCTAAAATCCGGCTTGAGATTTTTCGGTATGTCCTTTAGTTTTTCATTCCGTGACCGAGAACTCACGAAGAGGTGCGTCTTTTTTCATCTCGTCAATCATCTTTGAAAAGTTCATCTCCTGCGGGGTCTTCACGGAGTAGTGCAGCGAAAGTTTTCCGTCCGAAATGTGGCGGCTCAAATTCAAGTCGCAGATTATCACGCCGCTTTTTTCAATGATTTTGTTGATTGAGTCAATCTCTACGCTGTCATTCTCAAACGTTATGTGCAGGGTCTTTTTGTGTACGGCAGGAAAAAGTTTTGCTTCAAATTTTTCAACCGCAATCAATATGGTCTCGCAGATTACAAGCACGATGATTGACTGAACGTAAAGTCCCGCCCCGATGCAAAGTCCTATGGCGGATGTGGTCCAGATGATTGCCGCCGACGTGAGTCCCTTGATGTTCATGCCCTGCCTGAGGATTGCGCCTCCTCCCAAAAATCCGATTCCGCTTACCACCCCCGCGATGATTCTCGTGGGATCTCCCTGTGCGGGCGAATGTTCCGGAATGTAGATTGAGAGAATTGAAAGCAACGCGGATGACACGCAGATTAGAATCAACGTGCGTATTCCCACTGCCTGGCTCCTGCTTTTCCGCTCCATGCCCAAAATGAATCCGCAGAAGACGCTGAGCGCAATCTTTACGAGACAGTCCGAGATGAACGGGAGATTGAAAATCATGTTTAGGTCGCTCATTCTGTCCTCCTTATTTTCCCACGCAGAAATGACTGAAAATGCTTTCAAGAATATCGTCCGGCGTTACTTCCCCGGTCACTTCCCCGAGGGAGTCAAGCGAGTCCTCCAAATCCTGAACCACAGCGTCAAGTGCAAGGTCACTTTCCGAGGCAAAAAGCGCATGGTCCACACGCTCAAGTGCTTCCTCCACGGATTTTTTCTGTCTCTCGGATCCAAGCCCCGTCTGGTTCCTGTTCTCATCCTCTGATTTTACGAGAAGCGATTTTACCGCGGCGCAAAGTTCCCCGATTCCGTATCCCTTTTTAGCGGAGATTTCCACGGCGGATGAGATTCCCATTTCTTCCATATACCCATGGGGGGGTAGGGTATCGTGATTTTCGGAGTCGCATTTGTTCCAGACCAAAACGAGCGGCGTGTTTTTTACGTCCCTTATGAAATCAATGTCCTCCGCCTGTAGTCCCACGGTGGAGTCCGCGAGATAGAGAATCAAATCAGCGTCCCCGCTCAAGTCCTTTGTGCGCTCCACACCCTCAGCCTCAATCGCATCGTCGGTGGCCCTCAGTCCCGCAGTGTCGAAAATCCGTGCCGGGATTCCGTCGAAGCTTGCCCATGACTCAAGGTAGTCCCTGGTGGTTCCCTCTATGTCGCTTACTATGGCCCTGTCCTCTTTTAAAAGCGCGTTGAAGAGACTTGATTTTCCGGCGTTGGTTTTTCCGCAGAGAACGACCCGCACTCCGTCCTGAAAAAGTCTCTCGCTTTTCCACGATGCGACAAGGGACCCGAGCCTTTCCTTCGCCTGAATCAGATTGGAGCGGTCAAAGGAATCCGCTATGGTCTCCTCGTCCTCCGGGTACTCAATCTCAACTTCAATGGCAGCGAGCGTGTCCACAATCAGTTTTTTTATGCCGCTGATTTCGTCAAAGAGATTTCCCGCAAGTCTTCCCGCCGCATGGTTCCTTGAGCTGTCGGTCTTGCTTTCAATAATCTCACGCACGGCCTCCGCCCTTGTCAAGTCGGTCTTTCCGTTGATGTAGGATCGGAACGTGAACTCACCCTTTTGCGCGGTCCTGAATCCCTTTTTCAAAAGCAGTGAGAAAATCGAGCTTACGACGGAGGTTCCTCCGTGGCAGAAGATTTCCACCATGTCCTCTCCCGTAAAAGATTTCGGTGAGCGGTAGACTCCGAGCATGACCTCGTCGATTTTTTTCCCGTCGTCCAAAATCCATCCGTGGACGAGTGTGTTTCCCGCTGCCTCCCTAAGTGATTTGGGGCGTGAGAAAATCCCGGAGATTAAATCAACGCAGCCCTTTCCGCTTGTCCTCACGATTCCGATTGCGCCCGGTGAGAGCGGTGTTGCGATTGCTGCGATTGCTTCTTCGGGGACATATCCTAGGTTCGTCATCTTGGACTTCCGTTTGTCTGGAGTTTTTTTCTGCCCGAATCCAAAATGCCCATGAGAACGTCCTCCGATGAATCTGGCTCCGGATAGACCACTGAATCAAGGATTGTAATCATCTCGCCCGGACTTTCACTTTCAAGGCCTTCCTTTTTTTGATACGAAAGATTTTCCTGAATCAGTTCCGGTCTTGAGCTGAACGCGGGAAGTCTTTTCTGAATGTCGGACTCCTGGGCCTTCCATGGTGATTTTGACCCTGGAGCCGGATCCGGACTCACGTCATCGTAGTTTCCGCCCGAGTTGTTCCAGTACATGTATCCACGGTCAAGCGCATCCCTCACGCCGAAGATTTCCCTTTTCACATAATCCTTGTCGTAGAATTTCTCGTCGTAGCTCACTCTCATGTAGAAAGCCTGAACCCAGGGACGCACGACAATCTTGTTCCGTCCGATTATGCTGTTGCGGTAAGTCCCGTAAAAATAGATTCTGTATGGCCGCTCCACCGAAGGACTCACGTCCATGAAAAATTGCTCGAAGTGCGAAGGATAGAACATTGGGCAGATTACGTCCACGTATTGAGAGAGCATCTCCACGTCCTGACCCGTGCTGGTTCCCGACCTGTGCCATCCGTTGAGTCCGTAGATGTCGATTCCGATCGGTGCCTTGATGTTCTTTCTTGCATAGGCCAAAAATGACATGAGAGCGCTCTCCTTGTCCATGCCCTCGTCCTTCCACCTGAAAACAGCGTCCCCCATGTTGATTCCGTCGGTGGGAAAGCGGATGTAATCAAACTGGACCTCATCGAAGCCACGCTCAACAAGCTCGTTTGCGACCGCCACGTTGTACTCCCACACTTCCTCGCTGTAGGGATCCACCCAGTACTCAGGATAATATGTCGCGCCCGATGCCGTGTAGGAGCGGATTCCGAGCCACCTCTTTCCGGTAGTGTTGTTCCAGATTGCGTACTGTCCCTGGTCGTATTCCACCAGGTTCTTGTCCTTGAACACTACGATTCTCGCAATCAGATAAGTTCCGTCCTTTTTGAATTCCTTCACGAACTGCTCAACGTCAATCTTGTAGGCGCTCACGTATGCCTTTTCTTTTACGGATTCGTTGTTCGGAACAAAACGCAGAAGTCCCGCGTCATCCTTCATGTCCACGACCACCGCATTCAGATTGTTTTTCTTCAATATATTCCTGTATTTTTCAATTCCCGCCATCTGCCGCACCTGGTATGCCGAGATGTAGAGGGCCTTTCTGTCCACCGTGGTCTTTGCGTAAGGTGACGTGCACTCATCCGGGGTAAGGAGCCAGAGCTCGTCCAAAATCAGCGGGGAGGAAAGTCCGCTTTGTCTCGGGGGAACACAAACCGCGTTCAAAAGTCCTGGAGCGGAGTGCATCATTTTTTTCCAGATTGGGTAACGCTCGTTCATTGGCTCGATTTTTTTTCCGCTCAGGTTGAATGAGCTGATTTCACCGAGTGTCGTAAAATAGAGCTTGTCGGAAATCTTGCAGATGCTGTCGAAGGTGGTAAGTCCGTCATCGCCATGGTAAATCTGCACCGCCTTTTTTTCTTTCCAATTGTACCTGTAAAAATTCGGGAGGAAAGTCTGCGCG
>DFKI01000054.1 GCA_002373325.1 Treponema sp. UBA3649 | reverse complement strand
TCTACAACTCGGAGCAGTTTTTGCGTCACTCCATTGAGGTTCAGGAATCCGAGCGGAAAAGAATTTCCCAGGAACTTCACGACACTGTAGCCCAGAGCATGAGGTATGTTTCACTCCTTGCGGAAAATCTTTCGGACAAAGATGCCGCGGAGAAAATCATCAGCACACAGAATCAGAACATCGAGGACATCCGTAAGTTGTGCTACAATCTCACGCCTCCCGCAATCTCCGCTGAAGGAATGACGGATGCGCTTGAGCTTTTGGGCACGAAGATTTTTGACGGCATGGGTGATGATTTTGATTTCCGCATTGTCGCCGATGATTCCATTGATTTTTCCTCATGGACAAACGGGCAGCTTATGAGCATCTACCGGATTATCCAGGAGGCATTTCAGAACATCGAAAAACATGCGAAGGCGGCTGAGGTGACTGTTCTTTTCAGGAAGACTAAAAGCGAAGAAAGCAAACAGGAAGGGCTTAAAATCATCATCAGCGATGACGGAGTTGGAATGAATCAGGAAACCGTCGCGCAGATTAACGATGGAATTTTTACGAACATAAAGGATTTCCATTTCGGGGTAAGAAACATCGTGGAGCGTGTGCAGCTTTTGGGCGGAACCGTAACTTACCGATCGGAGCCTGATTGCGGCACTCAGATCACCGTTGAGATTTAAGGAGAAGATTATGGCAAAAACTTTCTATATAATAGACGACCATGAGATGCTTCGCGTGGGAACAAGGGGTTGGATTATGGCCCATTCCAACTGGATTTGCCTTGGAGATTCCGGGACACACGAGCAGGCGTTCAATGATTTTATGGAGCTGAAAAAAGAGGTGAAGCTTCCCTCCGTCCTCATCTGCGACCTGAACTTTTACGGGGAGAACACGGGGTTTGATTTCATAAGACAAATCCATGAGCTTTATCCCGAAGTGAAGATTGCGGTGTATTCCATGTTCTTTGCTGCCGGCATGGTTCAGACAGCGATGGAAAACGGTGCGAGCGGTTATGTCTCCAAAAACGCAAGTTCGGACATTCTTCTTGAATGTATGGAAAAAATCCATGCGGGTGAGGAATTCATTCAGGAGGATCTTCAGACAAAGCTCATTAAATACAGCAAGATTACGGACGCTCTTACCCGGCGTGAAAAGGAAGTGATGGGGCTGCTTCTGGGACACCTTTCCAACGACGAGATTGCATCCGAGCTCAACATAAAAAAACGTGCCGTGGAAAATTACATCTCCGTAATCTACGAAAAGATTGGAGTGAGAGACCGCGCAGACCTTGTTGCGAAATACGGTCAGTAATCAATGTGGAGCCGCATGTTCTGATGGAAACCTCGAAAAATTTCAGATTTTCGAAGTGCCTTGATTATTTTATGAGCCTGATGTTGTCCACGTAAAAATGCGACTCCTTCATAAGAATCTGTCCGTTGTCGCTTGTAACGGATATCCGCCTTACGTCGCCGAGCATCTCAGTGTAATCCGAAAGACTGAAGACCATCGTGTGTACTCCCGGCGGAAGTTGGTATGAGCCGAGACTGCACCATTTCCATGAATCCGTCGCCTGTATTACCACCGCAATTTGATACGTGTAGTTCTCCGGATTGTAAAAATCCATCGCAAGATAACGCGACCCCGACAAATCGTTCGTTCCGTCATAAAACCAGATTGCGGATTTTGTGGAGGATGCGTCCATCACGTCCATCGTCATCTCAAGCGAATGAGAGCCTTCCGATGCCCAGTCCTTCGAAATGTTCGCCCCGGTGGAAATCTTCACGGTTCCGTACTGGTCCCAGTCGAATCCTGCCCAAATCCAGTAGTTGCCTTTTTCAAATCCGTCGAAAACCTCCACGTTGCCTTTTGGAAGTCCTCCGTCAAGCTGGGCGAAAAGTGCGGGGGATGAAAAAATCATCAGTGCTGTAAAAATAAAAAATCTCTTCATCGGTATGTGCCTCATCTTAATCATCTCCTATTCAACCTTGAATTTGTTCATCGCGTCCCGGAGCCTTGTTATGCTCTCAAGGTTCTTGTCCACGCAGGACTTCGCGTTCTGTGAGAAAGCGCCGATTGAGTCAGTCTTTTCGGTCATGTTCTTCACGTTGTTGTTTACTGAGCTCGTCATGTTCGCAATCTGGTCCATCTCAAGGGAAACCTGCTTGCTTCCTTCCATCATCTCGTCCGAATCACGCTTGACCTGCTCCGTTATCCTGTTGATTGATTTCATCAGCTCAAGCACCTGCTCTCCGCCCTCGTTCTGGCTCCTCATCTCCTCGTCAATGATAAGCTCCTGCTCGCTGACCATTTTTGTAAGGGTGAAAATGGAGCTGAACTGATTCTGCACCTTGCTCGTGGATTCCGAGACGCTCTTGATCAGGTCCTGAACTTCCTTGATTTCCTTCTGGATTTTTGTTCCCTGTGAGCTAGACTCCTCCGCAAGTTTCCTGATTTCATCCGCGACCACCGAGAATCCCTGTCCGCTCTCACCCGCATGTGCCGCCTCGATCGCAGCGTTCATGGCAAGAAGGTTTGTCTGGCTCGCGATGTTCTTTATGACAGCCGACGCTTCCTTGAGGTTCTTCGACCTGTCCTGAATCTTCGCAGAAAGATCCGCCATGCTGTTGATGAGTGACTGTCCTTGCTCGGATGCCTTCTCAAGCATGTTCATGGATTCCCTGTTGTTCTCAAGGATTGCGGAGACGTTCCTTATGTTCATCGTCATCTGCTCGACCGAAGAGGCTGATTCCGTAACGCTCGATGCCTGCTCGTCAATGTTCTCGTTGAGTTTTCCGATGCTGCGTACAATCTGCTGCACGACCGAAAGAGCCTCCTCAACTCCCGTCGCATGGTCCTGCATCTGAGACTGTATGGAAGCTATGCTCGACGTGATGTCCTCCACTGCCAATGATGTTTTGTTCATGGAGTCGTTCAGGTCTTTTCCAATCTCCTCCATTTCCTCGCTTGATTTTTTCGCGTCCTTGATTGAGACGGAAAGTTTGTCCATGGTCTTGTTGAAGCTCTCGCACATGGCCCCGATTTCGTTGTTCTGCTTGGCATGGAGCCTTACCGTCATGTCTCCGTCGCCCTCGCTTATGTTCTGCAATGCGTCAACGGTTGTCTTGAGCGGCTTCGTGATTTCTTTGACGACGACGTACACAATCAGCATGACGATGATAATCTGAATGACGAATGCGATTATGATAATCCAGATTGTGTTCCACGCGCTTTTGTCAATGCTCGTCTCTGGGGTGACCGAAACCAGAAACCATGTGGAGTCCGTCCTGTCAACCTTTGTCTTGATGATTGTTACAAAGCTCTTCACTCCGTCCACTGTGTCCGTAAAAGTCACGGGTGAGTAGTCTGTCTGTGTGCCGCTTTCTTCCCCGGTTTTCGGATCCAGCACAGGAACAGTCACTGTCTCAAAATACTTCCCGAACTTTCTGTCCGTCATCAGCCTGCTTGTCCGTCCCACCTCGCTTGTGTCGCTTGAGGCAAGAACCGCACCTGATGCTGTGAAGAACTGGCACTTGGTCCCCTCAAAGACCGAGCTTCCTTCCATCAGTCCGTCAAGTCCCGAAAGAACGATGTCTATTCCCGCCACACCGGACCTCTGCCCCAGCGAGTTTATGATTGGAGAAAACACCTTTGCGCTAAGGACCTTCTCTCCGTCCAAGGTCGTAATCACAGGCTCGCTGATAAATGTAGCCGGTGCGTTTGAGCTTTCCTGAATCTGCTCCACCGTGAATTCCGAAACAATGTCGTTTTTGATTCTTCCGTTTTTGTCGCGGATGTAATGGATTTTCATCTGTCCCGTGGGATTGTCAATCTTGTCTGCCCTCAAAACGTCCTTGTGGTCGAACATGTTGGGAAGCCAGTATGCCCATGCCGAATCTATCGTGGAGGATTTTACCATCGCACGCACCGACTGCTCCGCCGCAGACTGTCTCTGTTTCTCCGGGATTGCCCATGTTCCTCCGAGCACACCCGAAAGAGCCTCCGCCGAGTAGATGTTTTCCGACATCCTTCTTTCAAGTGCGTTCCCCTTTTCCTGCGACATTGTTATGATGCTTTTTGTAATCTGATTTTTGTTCGCTTTAAGAACTGTCTGTCCGATGATGAATGTCATTACGATTGAGACGACGACCATTCCCAAACCAAGATCCAGAATAAGGCGTGTTCTGATTGATGATTTTGAAGAGTTGTTTCTTTCCATAGATGTGACTCCAGATGAGAGAATCCCCGGCTCCCCGATTGTCCCAGGCTTACTCAATTTCATTATATCACCAATCCGCATAAAATTCAAATGATTTTTTGCGGATATTGTCTTGTATTTTGCCATGAATTTTTTTTCTCAGAGCCTTAATTTTTTGTTAATAAAATTTGAGTTTTATAAGTCCATGTCATTGCCAGAGTTGACACCATGTCATTGCCGGACTTGACACCATGTCATTGCCGGACTTGATCCGGCAATCCCTTTTCAATAGGGATTATCGGGTCACGCCCGATAATGACGGAAACACAAGAGTGAAAGAACTGTATAAGGCAAGTGCCGTAAATGTTAAATGGGAAATTTAATGTTGATTGAGGAAGCGCTGTAATGGAGGTGAGGTTCGTGACAAGCAGGCATTTGTGCGGTGCTATTGGCAACGTAGTTTCCAGCCAACCGAAGGGAGACAAATACCTTATACCGCACTTTGACTAAAGGATTGGGAGTTTTGATGGTTTTTCGACAGAAAAATGAGAGCCTTGCGAGCAAATCAAAACTCCTTAGCAAGCGACAGCTTGCTTTGGTTCCCACCGTAAATGAAAGCGTTTCCTCTTTTAGATTTATGCTTCCCAAATTTGTTTTGGATTTGCACTTGTCTTCTACAAAGTTTCCTCCCCATTGCCTAAAAAATCAATTTGTTCTATAATGTCGCTCATTATGAGTACACAAAGAGACGAAAAGGAATTGTGCCACTGGGCTGACCAGCAGGCGAAGAGAATCATAGAGCAGAGGGGAGATTTGCCCCTTTACACATGCGCTTCGGGAATCACACCATCAGGAACCGTGCACATCGGAAACTTCCGCGAGATAATCACCGTGGATCTGATTGTCCGTGCTTTGAGGGCCAGGGGAAAGAACGTCCGCTTCATCTATTCATGGGACGACTACGACGTTTTCAGAAAGGTGCCGGGAAACATGCCCGACCCAGAGACACTGGAAAAATACCTGCGCTATCCCATCACGATGGTTCCAGACACATTCGGACGCGACGAGAACTATGCCCGCCACCATGAGGTTGACATTGAAAAGGAACTTCCCCGCGTTGGAATCCATCCTGAGTTTTTGTATCAGGCAAGCAGATACCGCGACCACCGCTATGCCGAGGGAATGAAAAAGGCGTTGCAGAACCGCGACCTCATAAAGTGGTGCCTTAACAACTACCGCGACGACGAGCACAAGATGAAGGACTCAGACGTTTACTGGCCCATCTCAGCTTTCTGCTGCAAGTGCAACAAGGACACGACCGAAATCATAGATTACGACGGAGAGTACGGAGTGACTTACCGCTGTACCGAATGTGGTCACGTGGAAAAAGGCGACCTCCGCATCAGCAGCGAATTCAAGCTCGGTTGGCGCGTTGACTGGCCCATGAGATGGAACGAGGAAAAGGTTGTCTTTGAGCCTGGCGGAAAGGATCACATCAGTCCGGGCGGAAGCTACGACACGGCAAAGCTCGTCAGCAAAAAAGTCTACGGATGGGATGCTCCCGTCACCATGAAATATGATTTCGTAAAGCTCAAGGGGGTTCCCGGAAAGATGTCCTCATCAAAGGGAAAGGTAATCTCTCTCGTTGACGCTCTGACAGTCTATCAGCCTGAGGTCCTCCGCTACATTTTTGCCGTGAACAAGGTTGACCATGAGTTCTCAATCAGTTTCGACCTTGACGTAATCACCATTTACGAGGCATACGACAGAACCGAGCGGATCGCATGGGGTGTGGACAAGGCAAAGAACGAGAATCTTGAGCGCATGGAAAAGCGTGTGTACGAGCTCAGCCAGATTGGTGACATGCCGGGCGAGATGCCGTATCAGGTTCCGTTCAGACAGCTCACGACATTGCTCCAGACCTATTCCGGCGACGTTGACAAGGTTATTGCGACATTCAAGGACATAAAGCCCTCCCAGATTGACTGCCTCCGCCGAAGATGTGAGTGCGCGTGGTTCTGGGTAAATGAGTGTGCTCCCGAGGATTTCAAATTTGCCCTCCGCACCGACGGATCCAAAGTCGAGGGACTTTCCGAAGTTGAGGTCTCCATGCTCAAGTCAATTTGCAGCGACGTTCTTCCTGGCATTGATGATTTGGACGAGAAGGGCGTGCAGCAGGCAATCTATGACGTGGCGACTAAGGCCGGTCAGGAAAGCAAGGCACTCTTCAAGGTAGTTTACCGTGCGTTGATTGGAAAGGAGCAGGGACCCAGAATCGGTTCTTTCTTCAAGATTATCGGTCGCGAGCAGCTTGAGAAGATTCTTGGTGTTTACTAAGAGCCGGCTGAATCCATCTGCCAAAAAGCCCTGGGTGTCCGTGGATTCTTTCTGCGGATGCCTTGACCGGGAGTAATGATTTGAAAAAAAAATCTCCAATAAAAATGTTTTTTATTTTCATCCTCGGTTTGTGCCTTGCCGCAGGAATTTTTTGTGCCGCGGTAAATGTCTCGATGATTGTGACGAGCCGTCCCTACATTTTTTCTTCCATAAAAGATGTCCCTGAAAAATACGCGGTGATTGTGCCGGGAGCCAAAGTCTACAAGACCACCGTTTCCCATGTTGTGCGCGACAGAATTGAGGGCGCGATAAACCTTGTGCATGAGGGAAAATGCGAGCGTTATCTTGTGAGCGGAGACCACGGACGTAAAGATTACGATGAAGTAAACGGCATTAAGGATTTTATGTGCAAAAACTACGATGTGGAGGAGTCCGACATTTTTCTTGACCACGCAGGATTTTCCACCTACGAGACCATGTACCGCGCGAGGGATATTTTCTGCGTAAAGGATGCCGTAATCGTGACACAAAAAACTTTTGCCCCGCGTGCCGTCTATCTTGCACGGAAACTTGGTCTTGATGCCGTAGTCTATGAAGCCCCCGAGCTTGCCAGATACAGCGACCGCATAAAAGCCTCCTGGCAAATCCGCGAAGTCCTTGCAAGGGTAAAGGCATTTCTTGACGTGACCTTCCACGTTAAGCCCAAATATCTCGGCTCCCAAATTCCCATCACCGGAGACGCATCCGAATCCTGGGATAAATGATTAAATTTCAAGTTTTATAAATGCCTGTCATTGCCGGACTTGATGTGTCATTGCCAGACTTGATGTGTCATTGCCGGAGTTGATGTGTCATTGCCGGACTTGATCCGGCAATCTCTTTCCAATAGGGATTATCAGGTCAAGTCCGATAATGACATTAAGATTTTGTGCTTATACAGCAGCCCTCAAAAATTCCTTACTTCTTATTTTTTCTTGCCGCCGAAAATTGTGAGGAAACCGCCTCCTTTTTTCTCCTTTTTATTTTCTGTACCGGAATCAGACTCATCAGCTGCGGATTCTGCGGACTCATCTTCCTCACTTTCATTTTCCATGGCAAGGACTACGGGCTCTACCTTCAGACCGGTTTTTTTTACCGCCGCCTTCACGCTGTCCAAAGCACTGTCCAAAAGGTTGAGCGCCATGTTGATTTCCCTGTTTGTTTTTGATGATAGCAGTCCCTGTATGTTCTGCCAGTTGTCGAAAATGGCGTTGTAGCCCTGGTTCATTCCCACGTAAGAGTCCCAGTCAGATTTTTCTTCCATAAAATATTCCCCCTCAATCAATTTATAATGAAGTCTATCACATTTCAAATCCTTTTTCAATTCTCAATTCTCATTCCTGCCTCCTAAGGTATAGCATCGTGTCATTGCCGGACTGGATCCGGCAATCTCTATCGAATGAGATTATCGGGTCAAGCCCGATAATGACATCGCGCTGGATTAATCAGAGGTCCCTCACTCCTGCCTCTTGCCTCCTCATTCCTAACTCCCCCCTTGCTTAAAATCAAAGGATTCATTAAAATGGAAACATTATGGAAAAAAAATCAAAGAGAAACAGAATCATTGTGGGCGTGGTGATTTTCTGCCTGCTTTACATATTGTTTGCTTTCAGACCCATGAGCACGGAGCTTCATCTTGTTCCGGATTGGACTGAGAGCATAAACACATTGACCTACGACGTTGATCCATCCCTGACCTCTGAGCTCATCCCGTTCCGGCTTGGTCAGAACATAGGATATTTTACCGAGGACGGAAAGATTTACACAAGGATTCCATACGCGTTCAAGGCAGCCATTTCGGAAAGCTATTATGCGACTTTCGGAGCTGACAGCGAGGAGTGTGATTTTTTTACGCCGAGGGGAGAGAAGGCCGGTACAATCCGTAAGGCAGGATTCCCTTTTTTCAGCGGGGACAGAATCTACGATTTTCTACCCGGAGGCTCGTCTTTCGTTTCATGCGCTCAGGACGGAAGCGTAAGGTGGACATACGAATCATACGCGCCCATAATCGCCTTTGACTCCAGCGATGGAGGGACTGTTGCGGGGCTTGCTGACGGAACCGTGGTCTCTTTTACGGAGGATGGCAGGGAGGATCAGAAATTTGCTCCGGGTGGAAGTGACATTCCGGTCATCCTTGGTGTCGGAATTTCTGAGGACGGACAGACAGTTGCATGTGTCTCGGGTCAGAACCAGCAGCGTTTTGTAATCGCGACAAAATCAGACAGCATGCACAGTAAAATCATCTTCCATGAATATCTTCCAAAGGACATGAACAGCCAGGTGCTCGTGGAGTTCAACAAATCCTCAACGGCTGTCTATTATAATTACAACGGCGGACTTGGAATCGTGGATTTGAAAAGGCTCAAAAGTTCTCACGTGAAGCTCGACGGACAAATCGTGCAGATTGAGGAATCTGATTTCAACGGAATGCTATGTGTTCTGAGCAAAAAGGACGGTTCATATACGGTGACTTTGATTGAGCCCTCCGATCATCCTGCGGCACAGTTCTCGTTTACGGCTGACTGCGCTTTCATTCAGGTGAAGGGAAACGCTCTTTATGTCGGAAGGGACTCAAAGATTTCCCGGATGACGATGCAAAGAAAGTAGAAAAAGGATGGCTGATATGAAAAAAATTGTGAAAATATCTTTTGCGTGCGCTGGACTTCTTGCGGCGATAGGCTTCGTACATGCTTTTGACTGGCCACAGGACAAGACATCCTCTGATTCATTTTTTTCCTATTTCGGTCAGCTTCGGGGAGGAACTCTTGAGGCTTCCGTAATCTTCCGTGATCCTTCCGAAGTGAGGGCTGCGGAGGACGGACACATCATGGCGGTGATTACCGAGCACAACAATGACTTCGGATGGTTCGAGTCCACTCTTGGAAACGCGGTTCTGATTGCACATGACGACGGATTCTCAACCGTATACGGAAACCTTGACGAGGAGACTCTTTCGGACAATCTTCTTGAGTTGGATTCCGTGAGCGTGGGGGACGTTTTGGGTGAGAGCGGAAACTCTGGATGGCAGGAAGGACAGAGCTGTCTTGAGTTCCAGGTGATTGACGTGAAGAAAGGAACCGTAATCAATCCGAGAAATTTCATGCCCAGGATGGGAAGCGAGCTGCCCCTTGAGATTGGAAACGTAACGCTTGATGACGAGAGCGGAAAGACACATTATCTCGCACTGGAAAAATATCTGAAGGCGGGAAGATATAAAATCTATCATCCGAGACAGGAGGTCGCGGTTCCGTACAGGACGGCAACTCTTTTGAACGGAGCCACGGTGGAAAGCATTTCATTTGACACGATGCATGAGAACGGCGGAAGACTCTGCATTTCCGGGAACAGCAATTATCCTGTGGACGTGATTTATCCTGATGAAAAGAGACAGCTCATTGGAACCGTGCAGCTTTTGAAGGGACACAACCGGCTTACAATCACCATGACGGATCTTTTGGGCACATCACAGACTGCGAATTATGACCTTGAGGTGAACTGAGAAAATCCGGGTCTCATTTTCCGATCAGAGTCTCAAGCTCGTTGTTTTTCTCAAGTATGAAAGCGTCGTTCGGAGTGATTGCAAGGACCTGCTTCAGGTAGTACTGTGCGAGCTTCCAGTTTTTTTGTCCGTAATAGATTCTGTACATGGCATAAAGCGAGTCGATGTTCCGCGCGTTGTATGTAAGGCTTGTCCTTAGGTCTCCCAGAGTCGTGTCCGTGTCCGTATCAATCAGGCTTTTTTCGTAGTAGAGGAAACTTTTCATTGCGGAACTTGCCGCGGGTTCGAGCTCCTTGAACAGTGTGAGCGCCTGTGATTTTTTGTCGGTCGCAATCAGGACCTTCATGTATGCCTTTATGTTCTCCTCATCTTCGGAGTCGCTTTCGTACATGGATTGTGCGAGCTCCCATGCCTCTTCCTTGAGTCCAAGCGCGATGCAGATGTCCACGTGATTTGCGTTTGATTTTGTTCCGTTTTTCCCTTCCGAAATCAGTGTGCCGCTCATCTCGTAAGCCTCGTCGTATTTTCTCTGTCTCATCATCTCCACGATGCACACTTCAAGGGCTTCCGTTCGGTTCGGTGACATGCTCAGCACTGTTTCCGCAAGTTCCAGGGCAGTAAGACCCGCAATCTTGTTTCCCGAGTCGGATGCAATCTGTGAGGCGAGAAGGAGAACCTCCTCATCTTCGGGACTCTGCTCCATGGCCTTTGAAATCAGGTCAGCGGCATTGGCGTAGTTCTTGTTCCAGTTTTTCTGCAGTATGGCTTTTAAAAGAAGATACTCGGTGTTCGCGCTTCTTTTTTTCGCATAGGAGTCAAGTATGGACGCGGCTTTCATGTATTCGTTCTTTTCAACGAGAATCCTTGCCCGGAGAAGAATGTAGTCGGAGTGCTCGCTCTGAATCTGGAGCAGCTTTACGGCGTATGATTCGGCTTTGTCATAGTCCTTTATTTTTAGTGCGGATCTTGCGGAAAGATACAGATAGTCGGTGTTCTGCGGATTCAACTGCAGGAGGGACTCTGCGTTTGAGAGGGACTCCGTGTATTGTCCGGTTTGGAAATATGCCGTGGCAAGGGCGAGGTGAATCTCACGTCCGGATGCGAAGTTTTTGTGTGCCTTGCTCAGGTATGGGATTGATTCGTCCGTTTTTCCCATGCGCATTTTCAGGATTCCCATCATGTAGTTCGCGAGCACGGATTCCGAGTTGAACGTCATGGCCTTTTCTATGTATGTCTCGGCTTTTTCGTAATAGTCGGTGCGGCTGTTCCCGGAAAAGAGGACAAGGGCCGGAAGGATGTTCGTGAAAAAATCGCTGTTTCCTGTGCTTGTGTCGAAGATCCCCTTTTGCGCTGAGTCGATTGCGGCGGTGTAGGGATTGGAAAAATCAACCTCGGGATAGTTCATGGAAAGCGTCTCGGATTTCCAGATTGTGCTCATTATGGCATCCCCGATCTCAAGGAGGACCCTTTCCTGTTTCGTGTAGTCCGTTTTCAGAGTGCGGTAGACTGTGGAATAAAATTTTCTGATTGAATCCGGGGTTCCGTTTTCTACAAGGGCCACGACATCCGTGCTGAGCGGATAAAAATATGACTGCGATTTTTTTGTGGTCGGAAGGCTTATGGAAGTGGACTGTTTCTGCTCATCCTCCTGTCCGTCCTTTGGCTCCTTGATTTCTTCGGGAGTGGTTTTCGGACTTGGGAATTTGCCCAGCTGAACGTCATCGTCCTCAGATCCGTCGTCGAAAGCCTGGTCTATGTTGTGCTCAAAATAATTGTCCTCATCGGATCTCTTGTCCGTTTTTACCTCTTCCCTGGGAAGATCTTCCCTGGGAGCCGGATTTTGTCCGGTTGTTTTGCATGATAAAATCTGAAGTGAGAGGGGCAGGATGCAGGACAGGACCGCAACGCATTTTTTCATATATTTCTCTCCACTTCAGTCTCATCTTCAAGAGAGTCGTCCTCCATGTATGGGAAATCTTTTTTCATAATCTGCTGCACGAAAAAAATTCCGAGAAGGAGGATTCCCGAAATCAGGAGAAGAAGCGGCCACCACCGGATGAAAAATGCGGCGAGGGAGATTTTAACTATGTCAAGGGAAAAGAGCATGAAGATTGCTCCAAGAAGAATCATCGTGATTGCCGGAAAAAGGTAGATGCTCCTGGGTCTCCTGAAATAATAGATTCCGGCAGGGAGAAGAGCAAGTCCGAAGATGATTATGGCGAGCGGCCAGATTTGGGAGAATCGGTAGGGGAGGATATGGGCCTCCACAAGAAGGGACAGGGATCCGATCATTGTGGCTGAGATGCCTGCGAAAATGTAGATTCCCCTTTTAAGGATTGCAAGCCCCAGATAGAGACAGATTGCTCCGATGAGGATGATGAAAAATGGTCTGAGCGCAAAGACCTTGGTTGCCCTGCTTGAATATGCGACGAGAAAAAAAATGCTCGTGATGATGAGTATGAGTGCGATTGCCGGAATGATGTATTTCATCGGTCTGTGCTTTTTCCCGGAGCTTCCGTTTTCTTTCATCTGCTACCCCTGTTCTGTCATTTTCTCCAAATCTTCCGGAGAACAAGATGCTTACATTCTACTATTTTCAGGCATAGTTTTCAAGTAGCCCCGAAAAGTGATTATCCTCAATTCACACTTTCAGTTTTCACCTCTCACCTCTCAGTTCTCACCTCTCAATTCCCTCCCGCGTATATTCCGAGCGTCCTCAAATCTTCCACTTCGTCAGACAGATCCTTTTCCAAAATTTTTACGAAGGAATATATGTCTCCCTCAACACTTGAAAGCTCTGCATCGGCATAGAACCAATATTTCCACGGCTGGCCTTCGAGGGGTCGGCTCTCAAGTCGGGTCAGGTTGATTTTGTGCCTGTTGAAAATGCCCAGCGTCTGAAAGAGTGCCCCGGGTACGTTTTTTGTCTTGAAGATAAAGCTCGCCATGTTCGGACGGAGATTTTTTTCCGCCCTTGATTTTTCAGCTCCGTGGCTTGACTGAATCACCACAAAGCGCGTGAAGTTGGACGGATCGTTCTCAATGTCCTCCTGCAGAATCTCAAGCCCGTAGATTGAAGCGTTCACTGTGCTTGCGATGGCCGCTACCGAAGGATCCTTTTTTGCCGCGACTGTCTGTGCCGCCGTTGCCGTTGAAAGCGAGTCCACGTGAATCCATTCCTTGTGCTCGTCAAGAAATTTCCTGCACTGACCGAATCCCTGGGGATGACTGTACACGCTTTTGATTCCGTCAATGGTCGCCCCCTTTAATCCGAGCAATGCGTGGCGGATGTTCAGCGTAACGCTTCCGACAATTGTAACGTCCTCAAAGCGCATGAAGTTGTCGTAGTTCTGGTAGACAGATCCTGCGAGTGAGTTTTCAATCGGTATCATTCCGTAATCAGCCTTTCCGTCCATAACGCTCTGGAAAACTTCCGCGAAAGATTCCGTGCTCAGTGCCGTCACATCCTTTTCATCAAAGTATCTGCTGATGGCCTGTTCCGCATAGGCACCCCGGTTTCCGCTGTACGCGCATACGACCCTCTCATGTTTTTCTTCCCTGATGTGTGCGACAGCTTTTCCCATTACAGGAGCGAGTGCCTCAATGTCGTGCATGAGTTTGTCGAACTGTGCGGGCAAAAGGGATGCCGCTCCACCAGCGAGTGCCTTGTCCGGATTCGGATGAACGTCCACCATGATTCCGTCCGCCCCGGATGCGATTGCAGCAAGTCCCATCGGCTGCACCAAATCTCTTTGTCCCAAAGCATGGCTCGGGTCAACGATAATCGGAAGGTGTGTGAGTTTACGGAGCACGGGGATTGCGGAAAGATCAAGCGTGTTGCGTGTGGAATGCTCGAAGGTACGGATGCCCCTTTCGCAGAGAATCACGTTTTCTGTTCCCGACGCAAGCAGGTATTCCGCTGACATGAGAAATTCCTCAAGGGTCGCGGTGTATCCTCTTTTTAAAATGACGGGCTTTCCTGCGGCACCGACTTTTTTGAGCAAATCAAAGTCCTGCATGTTGCGGCTTCCAATCTGGAACACGTCGGCATAATCATTCATCAGAGGAATGAGTTCGCTTGAAACAATTTCCGTTACAACGGGGAGACCGAATTTATCTCCGGCTTCTTTTAAAAGCTTAAGTCCCTCTTCGCCCATTCCCTGATAAGCGTAAGGTGAAAGACGTGGTTTGTATGCCCTTCCACGAAGGAGACTCGCGCCTGACTGAGCGACTGCCTTTGCCGCCTCCATAATCTGCTCCCGGCTCTCTACAGCACAAGGACCTGCAATGGCGACGACTCTTTTTCCTCCCACACGGATTACCTGTCCTCGGTTGTTCGCAATCTCCACGATGGTATCTTCTTTTTTGAACTCACGACTTGCCTGCTTGTATGGCTTACTGATTGGGATGACCCGCCTTACTCCGGGTTTGATTTCCAGCTCAGCCGGATCCATCTGCATTTTTCCGACCGCCGCAAGGATTGTGTCCTCCTCTCCGAGTACTTCGTTGAGCTTGAAATTCTTTTGCGTGAGAAAATCTTTCAAATCTTTTTTTTCAGATTCCGAAATGTCCTTCTTCAAAACGATTACCATGTGGACGCTCCTTTTATGAAATAATGCTAGCACAGCTTGCTTAAAAAATTCATAAAGGAAGATTTTATCCTAATGCATAGAAATCCTTTTTTCGCTGATTTCCTGCTCCACGCTTTTTATGAGCGTCCTGGTTTTTGTCTCAGTGTTGTATGCGTAAAACGAGAGTGTCTTTCCGTCGTGCTCCGTAAACAGAAACTGATTTTTATCAATGAGCTCGAAGCTGATTATGGAGGGGGAAATTTCAGTCAGTCCCGTTCCGTCGTAATTTGAGACGTAGAGAGCGATGTTGTCCCTGCTGCTCAGAACCTTGTCCTTGTTTGTGTCGCTTTTTATGACCGCGTAGATGTTGAGCTTGTGACTGAAAGAATATCTTTCGTCCTGCTGCTGAAACTGATATTTATAGATGAAAACGTCTGACGGAAAAAGTTTGAGCTCTGTTTCGGAGCCTTCCTTAACGAATATGAAATTTTTAATTCCGTCGCTTCCGCTGTAGTAGAGTGAGTTGTTGTATCCCTTGCCGACAAGTCCCACCGCGCCTGATTCGTTGCTGTAGCCTTCCTCCGCACGGATTCCCGAGCTTTTAACGTCGAACACATACACGTCATCCAGCTTTGTGTTGAAGCTGACATATTCTTTGATTTCCACCTTTGGATCTTCTATTATTGTCATCTCTCCCCAAGGTCTGCTCGACATGCATGACGTGAGTGATGAGATTGTGATTGCGACCAAAATCAAAGAAATGCTAAAATCTGCCAACTTGTTTTTCATAATTTTTCCTCCTAGGTCAAAAGCCACGTTTTGTAAAAAAACATGTCATTGCCGTGCTTGACACGGCAATCTATCCTCATGTTTGTGAAAGAGATTATCGGGTCTACAGGCTTCTTTTGAAAACTTGAAACGGACCTTTTTAAGTGTATAGGATTTCATATCTTTTTTCAACATCTGATGAGAATCTGCTTGACAAACATATAATTATATGCTTATATGAATATATAAGGAGATGCTGATTGAAAAAGAGCGATAAAAAGAACAATGAGGTTGACGAGGGAATCCTTTGCAATCTTGCCGAGCTTTTCAAAGTGTTCGGGGACTCGACGAGGGTAAAAATCCTTTATGTGCTTCTTGAAAAGGAGATGAGCGTGACGGAGATTGCGGAGTGCCTTAAAATGACCCAGCCTGCAATCAGTCAGCAGCTGCGTGTGCTGAAGACCAGCGGACTCGTGAGCTACAGGAGGGAAGGCAAGTCGCTCATTTATTCTCTTGCGGATGAGCATGTGTCAATCATACTGAACATTGGAATGGAGCATCTGGCGGAACGCTAGTTTCTCTTGGAAAAAATGTCATTATCGGGCTTGAC
>DFKI01000057.1 GCA_002373325.1 Treponema sp. UBA3649 | reverse complement strand
GATGGTTTATATAAGCAGGTGCGCGTAATCTACAAAGGAGTGCGTTGAACCGAATAAACCTTCAAGGAGTATGCCCATGAAAATCCGCATTTGCCTTTTTACCCTTATTTTTGCGTTTTGCTCAGTATTTACGGCTGTCGCTTATGATGCCTCATCTTTGGTTGATTCAAATACTTACGCGGAGTTGAAGAAAAAGGGTCAGTTGCAGAAAACTTACTATAAAAAGACCAACGTGCAGCTGACTCTTGTTCCGAACACAGCTCTTGCAAAAGCAACGACGAAAAACTGGACGAATTCAGAAGCTCCTGTTTTCATTGTGGAGAATCTCTATCTTATGCCCAAGAAAAAAATGGGTTCGGGGGATTCATCAAAGACCACAATCAACTATGCTTCCAAAGTGATTCGCTCGGTCAGCAAAATGCAGGGGATGAAGTATTACAGCGACGGAAAGCTGGAGACCCTTTACAAAGAGGCGTACAGCATCAAGGGACCGAATGACAGGACAAAGGTTGCCGATGATACTGCAGGAAGTGCGGACGGAAAAGTTTTGTATTGTATGCAGAATGACAATTCATTCGGAAAGACGAACTACAGGATGGATTATCACCAGACGGCTTCCGAAGTGAGCTCATGCTTTACGAACACAACTCCGCTTTATGTGGGACCGATTAAGGGAATCAACAACGGAAATTTGAAAATCAATCTGGTCATAATCGATTGCGGTGAGGACATGATGGTCTATATGCTGGTTCAGGCTAAATTCCCTGCGCTCGCGATGCTTGAGAGTTCCATGAACAGTTCATTTTCATCACGTCTTGACGCAATCTACAAGTGGTTTATAAGCCAGTTTTGATTAAAGGGAGAAAAAAATGAAAAAATCAATCTTGACGTTGCTTTTGGGCTGCGTTTTATTATCTTTTGGAGGATGCAAACCTGCTATGAATAAGGCTTTTGAAGGAAAGGACGGTCTGTTTGCCGTTATTGAGACTGCAAACGGAAACATTTCGCTGGAGTTGTTTTATAAGGAAACACCCCTTACTGTAACGAATTTCGTGGGACTCGCCGAGGGAACCCTTGATGCGGCTAAGGGAAAACCCTTTTACAACGGACTGAAGTTCCACCGCGTCATAAGCAGGGCAAATGGTGACGATCAGGATTTTATGATTCAGGGCGGAGATCCAAGGGGCAATGGAAGTGGAGGTCCCGGCTACAGATTTCCCGATGAATTTGTTGACGGACTCAGATTCGACAAGCCCGGATATCTTGCAATGGCAAACGCAGGTCCCGGAACAAACGGAAGCCAGTTCTTCATCACGATTGTACCGACGGAATGGCTTACCGGAAGGCACACGATTTTCGGAAAGGTAGTGGACGCTGAGAGCCAGAAGGTTGTGAACAGTCTCAAAGCGAACACCGTTATGAAATCAGTGACAATTTACCGTCAGGGTGCGGACGCTCAGAAGTTCAAGGCGACCCAGGCAGATTTCAACCGCATTCTCAAGGAGATGACCGAAAAACAGGAGGCGGAGATTGCCGCTTATGTGGAGAAACAGCTTTCTGCTATAAAGGCCAACTACTCTGATTTTGCAAAGGACCCCAAGACCGGAATCTACTACAAGATTACAAGGGAGGGAGCCGGAGCAAAGACAGGTACGTTCAAAAACGTTTCTATCCACTACAAGGGAACTTTCCTCAACGGGGAGGTCTTTGATCAGTCAAGGGGACGCGGACCGCTTAAGTTTACGACCGCAGACGGAAGGATGATAAAGGGATTTGATGTCACTGTGCAGGATATGAAAGTCGGTGAGACCAGAACCGTCATTCTTCCTCCCGAGTATGCTTACGGAGAAAGGGGAGCCGGGGATGATATTCCTCCGATGACATACCTTGTCTTTGAGCTGGAGCTTCTTGACGCGAAATAATTTTTCGTAAATGAGGATTTAATGGAAAGTGCTGGTTGCAGGAATGTGACCGGCACTATTTTTTAGCATTGTGAAAGAAAAAAAATCCGTAGCGGAGATGATGGACAAGCTTGCTTTTTTCGGAGGCCTCTGTCTTTTTTTATCCGCCGTTGAGTATGCCATACCGAAGCCGCTTCCTTTTTTGCGCCTGGGACTTGCAAATCTTCCTGTTTTGATTGCACTGGGCGGATTTTCGTCCGGGGAGATTTTTTTGCTGATTTTGGTGAAAATTCTGGTTCAAGGGATCATGGGAGGAACCATTTTCAGCTACATCTTTATTTTCAGTCTGTGCGGAAGTCTTGCAAGCGGACTCTTGATGCTGACTGCCCACCGCCTTTTGTTCAGACACAAACTGATTTCCAACATAGGGATTTCTCTTCTTGGTGCCATGGGAAATGCTTTTGCCCAGCTGATTTGCGCCCGTTTTTTTCTTTTCGGTGAGAACTCCCGCTATGTGGCTCCCCTGCTTTTTGTCTCTTCAACTCTCACAGGATTTTTGCTCGGACTTTTTGCGAATCACTTTGAAAAAAAATCACGCTGGTTTTTAGCCTTTATGAAAAATGACGGGAAAGCGAAAATTGAGCATCCAAAACAAATTCAGGATGATGAAAAAAATCAGGGTGGCAATAAAGTTCAAAAAATTTTCTTTTTAATTTCCGCGCTGATTTTAATTTTATTTTTGCTGATTCCAAAAAATCTTTTTGTAAAAACCCTCTCTCTCGCCGTAATTTTTGTCCTGCTCGAAATCAAGAAGCGTGGAAAAGTCAGGATTCTGCCAAGCCTTTTTATCCTGCTCTCCGTAGTCATTTCAAATCTGTTCGTCCCTTTCGGAAAGATTTTGTTCACCGTGGAAAAATGGCATGTGCTCATCACCCAAGGAGCACTTTTTGCAGGACTTGAGAGGGGAGTCGTTTTAATGGGATTTTTATTTTTCTCACAATTGATAATAGATAAAAACATAATTTTGCCCGGAGCCCTGGATGCTTTTTTTAAAAGGGTTTTGGGAGTCTTTGACATTTTGTCCGGCGAAAAAATCAGCTTTGAAAAATCAGAAAAAATCTCGGGGCTCACAGCTCGGATTGATGAAAAACTTTTGTCGCTTTACGGAATTGGGCGTGAAAAATTCGGGGAGGAAAAATGATGGGCTACCCGAAGGAGATAGAAAATCTTCCGATATACACTCACTTGGATATAATCTGCGGGGACTTGAAAAAATCGGAAAGCCATTTTTTGGTGCTGACTGCGGAAACCGGTGCCGGAAAATCCACCGCACTACCCTTTGCGTTGATGAAACACTTCGGCGGAAAAATCGTCATGCTGGAACCTCGTCGGATTGCGGTTCTGAACATTGCGAACAGGGTCTCGGAGCTGCTTGGGGAAAATCCCGGGGAAACATGCGGCTATGTCATGCACTTGGATTCCTGCGTTTCTGAAAAGACCCGTTTTACCCTGATGACTGAGGCTGTTTTGACACGGAAAATCCAGCAGGATCCCTCGCTTGAAGGAATCTCCGTTGTCGTGATTGACGAGTTTCACGAGCGGTCTTTGAATGCGGATTTGGACCTCGCTTTTTTAAAGGAAAGCATGTCTCTTCGGGATGATTTGTATGTGATAGTAATGTCGGCGACAATCAACGCGGAAAAAATCAGCGGATACTTGGGAGGCGGAAAATCTTGTCCTGTCCATTCTGTTCCGGGAAGACTTTTTCCTGTGAAAGTGGAATACCGGGACGGGGTATCGGTTTCCAGGGCAATAAGAGAGGAGCTTGACAAGGGAAAAAATCAGGATGAGGGTTCTATTTTGGTCTTTTTGCCGGGGATTCGTGAGATACGAGAGGTGAAGGAGTCTCTTTCCGGGGTGGATGCGGAAATCTGCGTTTTGCACAGTTCGGTTCCAATGGATGAGCAGAAGAAGGTCCTCAGAAAAAATGAGTCGGAAAGGCGAAGGGTGATTTTAAGCTCGGCGATTGCGGAGACTTCTCTTACGGTTCCAGATGTGACTGTGGTGATTGACAGCGGATGGGCAAGGCAAAATGTTTTCATTCAGTCTGCGGGTATGGAAAAACTTGTGACGCAAAGAATTACGGCTTTTAGTGCTGGTCAGAGGATGGGAAGGGCCGGCCGCGTGAGGGAGGGAAAATGCATCCGTCTGTGGAATGAGCATGAGAGATTGGTTCAGGAGGTTGCGCCTGAAATTCTTCGCTCCGATTTGGCTCCCCTTGTTCTTGAATGTGCGGCGTGGGGAAACATGGAGTGGGGCAGGGTTCAATTTTTGGACAATCCTTCCGAGGGTGCATGGAAATCTGCCGTGGGACTTCTGGAGATGCTTGGCTGCGTAAGGGACGGGAAAATCACGGAGCTTGGAAAAATCTGTCTTGGGATGGGGCTTCATCCGCGTCTTTCTTGTGTGGCTTTGAGCGGTGCGGGAAACGGTCATCTTGAGTTTTCCACAGGAATTGCAGTTGATTTTGCGATGAGAAATCCGCAGCAGGGTAAAATCCTTGAAAGATATAGAAAAAGCCTGATTTTAAGGGCTAAAAAGCTGCTTGAAACTCACCGTTTGGACACTGTTTTTCCACAAAAATTTACGGAGTTTTCCACAGCTTGTGCACTACTCTGTGGATATCCTGACCGCTTGGGTGTCCGGCAAAGTGACAATCCTGCAAAATACCAGTTTCCGTCGGGGAGAATGGCTCTGGTTGTGGAAAAGTGCCCCAGCTATCCGAAATACATTGTGGCCCCTGATGTGGACGCTGGTGAGACGCAGGGAAAGATTTTTTCATTTGAAGCTCTGGAGAACAATGTCGCCGAGGATTTTATCAGGTCACATTCGCGGGTTTTCAGCGTGAGTGATTTTGAGGACAACGGATTTAAGCTCTGCAAAATTGAGTATACGGCATTTGGAAAAATCATTTTGAGTCAAAGGCGGCTTAAAGTGGAGGAGGGGGATTATGGGAGGGCCGTCTGCAACAGGGTTCGCTCGGAGGGACTTTCGTTTTTGCCTTTGAGCGATGGAGCGAAGGGATTTTTGAGGCGCGTTGATTTTTTCCTTGAGAATGTTGATTCCAAAAATGAGTCGGGACAAAGAATCAGATTGAGAAGAGATTCCCTTGAGTCATCCGTGGAGGAGTGGCTTTTGCCTTTTATTCCTGGAAATCAAAAAGTGTCCGGGGACGTGGTTTTTCATGCGCTTGAGTATTTTTTGGAAAGCGGGGAGATAAACCGAAATGTGCCCGGGGATTTTGTTTTGCCGAACGGAAAAAAGAGGAGGCTCACTTATGAAAAGCATGGTGAGAAAATCATTCCGGTTTTGGAAATCATCATACAGCAGATTTTCGGGTGTCTGGAAAGTCCCAAAATCATGGGTGTGCCAATCCTTTTCAAAATGCTTTCTCCTGCCCGCCGACCCTTGCAGATAACGAGCGATTTGGAAAACTTTTGGCAAAACACGTGGCCGGAACTTTGTTCGGAGATGAAAGGCCGCTACCCCAAGCACAACTGGGATTACCGGGTGGTGTCGGAGGATGGTTAGCTTGTGCATTTACGGACACCCCGAATTTCAGGATGCCCGCTTTTTGATTCGGATGTGGGTGATTTATCTCAGGGCTGTTTTCAGCACCTCAAGATTTTTCTTCATCGCGGAAAGATAATTTCTTCCACCCTTGATGTCTGACTCTGTGACTGACTGCAATGAGTCCATCTCAAGCACTTCCTGATTTTTTTCCTTTGTGTTTGAGATGATTGTCCTCGCAATCTTCTTGTCGCTCTTTTCAATGGTGAGAACTGATTTGAGTCCAAGCTCGTCAACCTTCTTTGAAAGGAAAGTGATTGTCTCAAAGCTCGCCTCGGATTCCGCGCTGCAACCGACAAATGCCGCGAAATAGGAAAGTCCGTAATCATCCACAAGATAGCGGAAGGGGAAACGGTCGCCGAAGAGCACGGTCTTTTTTGAGGAAGTTGCGACTGCCTTTTCATACTCCCTGTCCAAATCGGAAATCTGCTTTACGTAGGATGCCGCATTTGATTTGTAGACGCTTGAGTTTGCGGAATCAAGGCTCTGGATTTTTTCTGAAAGATGGTTCACAATCACCACGGCATTTTTGAGTGAAAGCCACACGTGCTCGTCGTACTCAACCTCATCCTCGTCATGATGATGTTCATGCTCATCTTCATGCTCATGCTCATCTCCCTGCATTCCCTCCACAAACTCTTCTTCCTTAACTTTGTCGCCAAGGACTTCCATCATGTTCACTACGACCATGTTTTTGTTCTTCGCGTTTGAAAGGACCTTCTCAACCCACTCATCACTCTCACCTCCGACATAGACCAGCATGTCGCAGCTTGAAATGGAAGCGATGTCCTTGACCGACGGCTGATAGCTGTGCAGGTCGGTTCCGTTTTTCTGGAGCAGGGTGACATTGAAGCCGGATGCCTTGCCGCCCAAAATGTTCATAACCCAGTCGTACTCAGGGTAGGTCACGCACACAATTGATTTTTTTGCCGCGAACGCACTTGCACCGCAAAGCATAAAAATGGATGCGAGCAATACTTTGAAAATCTTTTTCATCTTTTTCTCCTATTAGGCTCAATTTCGATTTTTATAAGTCCATGTCATTGCCGGACTTGATCCGGCAATCCTTTTAGCAGATTATCGGGTCAAGCCCGATAATGACAGGATTCTTAAAAAAACGACTGTCGCCTATTATATTTTCTACGCAAGACACTTTTCCAGTCTGGAAAGGATTTTCGCCTTGTCATAATTTTTGCCGATAAACACAATCTGATTCATCCTGTCACCATATTCAGCGTCCCAGGAATTCCTGAGCTCCTCGTCCTCCGCAAGGCACTCTTTCTGTGTCTTTTTGTCCAGAGCCGCCACCCAATATGCGATGGCCATTACGGAAGTGTTTCTACCCGCCTGCTCGAACAAAAGAACATCCTGAGGTCTTTCCTTGAACCAGATGTATCCCTTCGCTCGGATTATGTCCTTGGGGAAATCGTCGTTGATAAAATCAAGGAATTTTTTCTCGTCAAAGGGCTTTTTGTATTCGTAAGAAAAACTGGAGATTCCGTACTCGTCGGTCTCGCCCCTGTTTTCCTGTGAAAGCGAGTTGATTGCCTTTTGGATTGCCGATGAGGAATCCACCATCTCGTAATTGAATTTCTGCGTGGAGATGATTCGGTCAATGTCCACCTTTCCATGCTCCGTCTTGATGATTTCTGCCTTGGGCTGGAAGTCGCGGATAAGATTTATCACCTGCTCAATCTGCTCCTCATTCAGCAAGTCGATTTTGTTCAGGACGATTGTGTTGCAGAATTCCATCTGGTCAACAATCAGAGTTGTGACATCATTTGAAGAAAGATTGTTCTCGTCCTTAACGTCGTAGTCCTGCAGGTCCGTCATAAACTCGCGGTAGATTCTGTCTGCGTCCACAACCGTAACGATGTTTGAAAGATAGACGTTCGTGTCAGGATTGTCATCCTCGAAAGCAAGGAAAGACGCTGCGATGGCACCCGGATCACTGATTCCCGAAGCCTCCACGAAAACAGTCTCGATTGAGTCGTTGTCCGAAATCTGCTCCACCTGCTTGATGAACTCCTCGCGCAAAGTACAGCAAATGCATCCGTTCTGCATCTCGTACATTTCGCTCTGAGCCACGGCGGAACCATTCTTTTTTATAATTGAAGCGTCAATGTTGATGCTTCCCATGTCGTTCACGATAAGCGCGACCCTTCTTTTTTCTTGGCGAAGGATTTCGTTGAGCAGAGTCGTCTTACCGGAACCCAAATATCCCGTGATGAGAGTTACCGGTTTCTTTTCCATTTTTATTTCCCGTTCAAATTTGATTTTTTGCAAAGCGGCCCCAAGGATTTTTAACTTGAGGCGTTGAAAATTTGAATGGGGAATCTAGTCGTTCAGGCGGATTTTTTGCGAAACCAGAGTTGTGGACTCAAGAACTGATTTTGCGAATGTTACGGATTTATTTTTTTGTGTGGTTTTGAAAATGCGCTCGATGAAAAAAAGCGACAGGACAAAAGACAAAAGCTTCAGATTCTGCGCTGAGGTCTGAGTCACAAAGCAGATGGGGCAGTCTTCCCCGGAGCATTCATGGTGCATTTCATGGGCCGTAAAAAGCACGGTCGAGATTGTGAAGATGATTAGGAGAACCGAAAGCAGAAGGCGTGCTCTGTCTGAATTGATTTTGCGAAAGCTCATCTTCATGTCAATGCTCACCTTGCTTCCTGCATTTCTGGCAGATTCCGTTCAGAGACGAAAGGTTCAGGTTGATTTGCAGTCCCAAATCCTCCGAAAGCGATTTCAGATACTCGCTGGTTTTTTCATCCGAAAGATGGATTACCGATCCGCATTTGCAGCACTGGAAATGGATGTGCTCCTCGCAGTGATTTTCCTCCTCGGCTGTCTGGTAAACAAATCCGTCGGCGATGAGTGACTTGTGTTTTATGAGCTTGCCGTTTTCGGTCATCTTGTCCAGATTTCTGTAGACCGTCGTTTTGTTCACGCTCACACCGTGGGATGTCAAAAAATCAGAAAGCTCCCCGGCTGTAAATCCGCAGTCCATTTTCGTCTGGATGAATTGAGAAATCAAATCTGTTGTCTTAGTGTGATAGGACTTTTGCAACATAGTTGCAATTTACAACAAAGCGGATTTTTTGTCAAGGGACTTTTCGAATTTTTTTGTAGAAGGCAAGTGCAAATCTAAAATAAACTTGGAAAACTAAAATCTAAAAGAGGAACCGCTTTCATTTACGGTGAGAATCAAAGCAAGCTGCCGCTTGCTAAGGAGTTTTGATTTGTTCGCAAAGCTCTCATTTTTCTGTCGAAAAACCATCAAAACTCCCAATCCTTTAGTCAAAGTGCGGTATAAGGTATTTGTCTCCCTTCGGTCGCACCGCACAAATGCCTGCTTGTCACGAACCTCCCCTACATTACAGCGTTTCCTCAATCGACATTAAGTTTCCCATGCAATATTTACGGCACTTGCCTTATACATATTCCCTCACTCCCATGTTTTAGATTAACACATACTAACGACAGGGACTTTTTGAATTTTTCCAGATGATTTTAGCCCATGGATTCTTTAAGCGAAAGCACGGCATTTTTACAGCAGTCGGGACACTCACAGAGCACCTTGTCCTCACCGATGCCCTTGAGTTTTTTGCAGATTGTGTCACCGCATTTTTCCTTGAAATTCAAAAGCATGGATTTTGCAATCTTCGCAGTTCCTTTTCCTTCCGAAAGAATTCCTGCGACCATGACGGCACCAATAAGAGCACCGCATGTGGATTCCATGCATCCCATTCCCACGGCAAATCCCGCGCTGAGTTTCATGTAATCATCCGGGGAAAGAGGCATCTTGTCCTCAAACGCCTTGAGCACCACCTGAGTACAGTTTCCCTGCCCGGTCGATTTCAAATCATAAGCCAAATCCGCTCTTTCGTCAAAGTTCAAATTTTCTTCCATGTGAATCTCCTTTATGCAAATCAAACTGAAGTGTGCAATTAAAAAATCTATTTATAAAAAGTAAGTCTTCATCAATCCCTTTCCTTTTACGTCGATTTCAATGTTCTCGGTGTAGGAAAAATGGTCGGCTGTCTGAACCCGGGTTGATTCCGTCACGTGGATTTTCATGGGAACTCCCGTGCTTTCCATTCGGCTTGCAACGT
>DFKI01000059.1:6186-14220 GCA_002373325.1 Treponema sp. UBA3649 | reverse complement strand
GCCAATCAGTCATGGGTGTGCGGTATAAGGTATTTGTCTCCCTTCGGTCGCACCGCACAAATGCCTGCTTGTCACGAACCTCACCTCCATTACAGCGTTTCCTCTATCAACATTAAATTTCCCATTTAACATTTACAGCACTTGCCTTATACAGTTCTTTCACTCTTGTGATTTAGATTAACACATACTAACGACAGTGGGGGATTGTCTAAAAACTACTGAATGTCATTGCCGTACTTGATAAAAATGTCATTGCCGTACTTGATACGGCAATCTCTTTGTGGGTAGGGATTATCGGGTCCTCTTGCAGCGTAGTTTTAAGCCAGATTTTCGAAAGCTCGTCGTTCATGAATCTTGCCCGGCAGAGGTTTTTCTGCTGACAATCCCTATTTAGATTTGGGACCTTTATCGGCGTTCATTTTCAATTTCTACTACGGCGGACTTGAGGATATCTTTAGCGGCGAGTAAGGAATTCTCTGATTTGGACTGGAGCTGCGGCATGGAAAAAAATTGTTTCATACTCATTGTTTTGCTTGTTTTTTCCGTGTCATCTCTCCTTTTTTCAAATACATCCGGCATCTCCTTTAACACTGGGGCTGCCACGCTTTATGAGGACGGAAGCGACTCATCTTTTTTATACGAAGCGTTTCTGTCCTCAAATTCTCCTGTCGGAAATGTGGACCTGAGTTTTTCCTCTGCATATTCGGGCTTGATTTTCAGCACGGAGCATTTTTCCTGCATGGATGAGTCGGTCTTTCTTGATGCGGGACTCAGCTCTGATTTTTTCAACGCGGGTTTATTTGCATTCGTTTCCGACGTTCCGGGCGTGCTTTCAATCAGCACATCCAAACTCTCTTTCACTCAAAACGGACTTTCTTTTTGGGGTGCGGGCTTTTCCTTTGACTGGATTTTCTCACCTGATCTTAATCCGAAGATTATCGCCATGGCAGGATGTGAGGACACTTTATCGGGAGATCTTTACATCGTGAGCGGAACTTTGACATTGCCTTTTTTTGCCTTGCTGAGGACAAGCGTTCTTCTGCCCTTAAAAATGGAAGCGGGAGCAGGATTTTCCTTTGTAAAAGCGAATCTTGCGACAAGCCTGAGTGATTTTGGAGATGCATCAATCTACGAGTGGGATGTTTTTTTCAAAAAGGGCCTCTCGTGGGATTTTTCATCCGGCACTTCGGATTTTCATGCCAGCCTTGACCTCATTTTTTCCTACGCAGGACTTTATGCGAAGGGGGATGCCGTTCTTTTGCCCTACATGGCGGATTATCCGTTTTTTCCGTTTACGTACCTTCATCTTGAGGGGGAGGGAGTTCTGCATACGGCGTTTTTTTGTTCGGACTTCACGATTAAAAAGGGAAACTTTGCTTTTGACGCGTCCGTTGCCTTGCTTGCCGATGTTTTCAGCCGGATAAGGGCTTCTTATAAATATATTTTGCAAAAGACTGTTGTTTACGACGGTTCTTCCGCGAAAGATTCCTTTTTGAATGATTCGTGCATGAGAGATTATATTGCCCTGATTTCTCTAAAAGCTTCCTATGATATACGCATTCCGTTTTTTGGAGAAGGGCATTTCATCTCAATCTATGCGGGAAAAAAACTTCCTCTTCCCATGATAAGCCGCCCGACAAGGGATTTTTTCGAAGGAGCTTCCTCTGATTCAGAATCTTCCATAGAATATGATGCGTCCAGGCTTGCAAAAGCAATACTTTTTTCGGGGCTGGAAATCGGTCTTACATTGAAATTCTGAGGGCTATGGCAAAATGCGTTTACTCCCTTTTCCCCTTAAGACGTCCTCAGTTTTTCCATGATTTTTTCAATGGGTATTTGAAAATCCTCTGCCGCTTTATCCGGGCTTATCCCATATTTTTTTATGGCAACCATCGTCGCCTCAATCGTCCCCTGAAATTTTCCTTCGGCAATCCCTTTTTTCAGTCCTTGACTTAATCCTTGACTCAATCCTTGACTCAATCCTTGATTCAATCCTTGATTCAGTCCTTTGCTAAGTCCAATCTGAATTCCTTCCTCAAGTGCTGCCTGCCGCTCTTCCCTGCGTATGTCCATTTCACGTAAATTCATCGCCGCGTATTCCCTCCTGAAACGGTCGTCATCCTTGAGCTTTTTGACCCGCTCGCTCAGTCTGTTGGAAAAATCATCATCCCTCGGGTCGTTGGTGTAGACGAAACGCAAGAAATCACGTACTTTTTCGTCCTCAGCCTTCTCATACCCACTTGCATTATAAACCACTTTCGTGATTTTGTCATTAAAATTCGCTCTTTTGTCCTGCACGCATCCAGTTACAAAAGTATAGCACGGAAGACCAAGCGGAATGCCGCACTCATCGCAGAAAGGATCCTTCTTGCATATAAAAAGAACATAATTTGGCTTGAGCTCCGTATAATCCTGTCCCTTCACAAGGCCGTCTATGTCCATCATGTTCTGATAGTAGCGGGCCCTAAGTCCAATCTCTATCTGAGGACGTGACTGCATCTCAACGTCAATGATTTTCTCCGGGTCCTTGAGATACACATCCAGCCGGACTCCCTTGCTCGAAAAATACGGTGCTATAGTTTTCTCAAGCTCGGGATACTCTACATGGCTCACCTTTAGATGAAGCAGCCTCTCTATCAGCTCGATACAGATTTTCGGCTCCCTCATTACAGCCTGAAACATTCCGTCATCTGTGAAGGTCAATTCATCCACGGATTTCACATGATATTTCATATTGCTCATAACGTCTCCTGCGCCAATTTGATATTGAAAAAACTCCATATATATTAATAGCCTCAAATCTTCGCCACGGTAATCAAAATGCAAAAAAAATTTGACGATTTTGGAAGAATTTTATTATATTCCATATTACAAGAGATTTTTTTTATCCTGGAGAAAGAAAATGGCAAAATATCAGTTTCAGACGGAAGTAAACCAGCTTTTAAAGCTCATCATCCACTCAATGTACTCAAACAAGGACATTTTTTTGCGGGAGATTGTTTCCAACGCCTCCGATGCCCTTGACAAGCTCAAGTATCTGACCGTAAGCGACGACGCATATAAATCGCTCAATTTCACGCCCAGAATCGACATCACTTTTGACGACTCAAAGCAGATTCTGACCGTGCAGGATTCTGGAATCGGTATGGACGAAAAGGATTTGGGGGACAATCTCGGAACCATCGCACGTAGCGGAACCAAGGCCTTTATCGACAAGCTTTCTGAGAGCGGAAGCGGCAACTCTGATTTAATCGGACAGTTCGGCGTGGGATTCTACAGCGCGTTCATGGCTGCCTCAAAGATTGACGTGTACACAAGAAAGGCGGGGGGAGACGGAAAGGCATGGCACTGGTCATCCGACGGAACCAACGCTTACGAGATTGACGAGCTTTCCCTTTCGAGCGACGAGGCAAAAAAATACGGATTCGACAAGGCCGAGACCGTGGGTACTGCAATCGAAATGCACTTGAACGATGACAGCAAGGACTACGCCTCAAGATGGAAGATTGACGAGCTGATTAAAAAGTATTCAAATCACATCGCGTTCCCAATCTACCTGCACTACACACAGAACAAGTACGACAAGGACGGAAAGCCGGACGGAAGCGAGAACAAGGTTGAGCAGGTGAACTCTGCAAGCGCACTATGGAAAAAAAGCAAGAGCGAGCTCAAGCCCGAGGATTACAATGAGTTCTACAAGGTAATCAGCCACGACGGAACTGACCCGCTCATGTACTCACATGTCCACGCCGAGGGAACCCAGGAATACACGACGCTTTTCTATGTGCCCCAGGTCGCTCCTTTTGACATGTATCAGGCCGACTACAAGAGCGGTGTGAAGCTTTATGTGAAGCGTGTTTTCATTACCGACGATGACCGTGAGCTGCTTCCGGCATATCTTCGTTTTGTGCGCGGTGTGATTGACTCCGAGGATTTGCCCTTGAACGTGAGCCGTGAGATTCTCCAGCAGAACAGGATTCTTGAGACAATCAAGACCTCATCCGTGAAAAAACTGCTCTCTGAATTCAAAAAGCTCGGTGAGACCGCTGACAAGGCAAGGAAAGAAGAGAATCCCAGCGACGAGGATAAGGCCGCCATTGAAAAATGGAACAAGTTTGTGAAGAGCTACAACCGTCCCCTGAAGGAAGGTCTCTATTCCGATTATGCCAACCGCGATGAGATTGCGGAGATTCTGCGTTTCAAGAGCACCGACGAGTCTGGAACTGGCGACGACAAGTGGACAAGCTTTGCCGATTACGTGAGCAGAATGAAGGATGACCAGAAGGCAATCTATTACATCACCGGAACCGACGAGAAGAATCTGCGTGAGTCTCCCTTGCTTGAGGCGTACAAAAAGAAGGGATTTGAGGTCCTGATTATGGCCGACGAGATTGACGACATCGTGATTCCTCAGTACGGAAAATACAAGGATTACGATTTGAAGGCCGTGAACCGCGCCGGAAGCGATGACGAGCTTGGTGTGGACAAGGAAGAGGCGAAGAAAAAGGAAGAGGCTTTCAAACCTGTCCAGGAAAAAATCAAAAAGGCACTTGGTGAGCGCGTTAAGGATGTCGTCCTTTCAAAGCGACTTTCCGACAGCCCCGCGTGCATCGTCATTGATGAGAACGATCCTTCTTTGCAGATGGAGCGCATGATGAAGGCGATGGGACAGGGCAACGTGAGCATGGTAAAGCCGATTCTTGAAATCAACGCCGACCACCCGATCGTGAAACAGCTTGAGGGCGATGTGTCCGATGAGTTCGTTTCAAACGTGAGCGAGGTTCTTTTGGATCAGTCCCTGCTTGTCGGTGGCAACGAGATAAAGGATCCCGCCGCATTCGTAAAAGCGATGAACGCTCTGCTCGTGAAATAAAATCAGATAACGCCTAAAAATTTTTGAGAGCTTCAAGGGTAAATCCGGGCATTTTCTTATCCAAGGTGGGGTAGGAGGATGCCCGTTTTTTTCATTTTTTCGTTTTTAAAACGGCGTCCACAAGTTTCATTGTTTTTGTTTCCGTTTTTATTCCTTTGAAAATGGATTTATTATTCTTGATATCAAATACCGTATAGCAGACAGTCCAACTGGAACCAAAAAGTCCGTTGCGGAAAGAATCTCTGATTGGACTGACACAAAGCGGTACCAGAAAATAATCATCGGATAAAAGTATCAGCGGACCTGCCATGGGCTCGTATCTTTGTTTGAAAGTGCATTCGACTTCATCGAAAGTGTCCAAATCAAATATGACACAGCTTTTTCCGTCGCGTTTCCAGGATGTGACATCTCCAGACTTAACAACTGTGGAGCTCTCTCGTATTATCTTGTTTTTGTATCGTGCTCCGGGGTAAGACCATCCCAGTTGAATTTCGTTTGTCCGGACATCTCCTGTTGAGCGGTCAAGCACATAATATCCTGAGTCTCCGACAAATCCTCCGTCCACATAAAAATAGATGAAATTGTCGTCAGCATGGACACCTGAGATATATCTGTGTTCCCAGCCATATTTCGGACTTTTGCGGAAATCCTCCAGCTCATATAATTTTTTTATCTGCTTTGTCCGTGAATCGTATTCGTATAGAATATGTGGCTCCGGGCTTTTTTCACATCGCTCGCACCAGAAAAATGTGTTTTCGGTGAATGCACTGAAGCTGTATATTTCCTGCTCAAATTCAAACAAAACGGTTTCTGCGTTCGAAATATAATTGAGCCTGATTACGCGATATAGATTTTCAATTTGTTCCGCAAATAAAACAGAATCCTCATTATTTCTGTCAATTCTTATGTCCAGGATTTTCCGCTTGCTCAGAGTTTTCAAATCAGTAAGCAATTGTTCTCCATTATAAATTGAATATGCGGCATTTTCATTATAGCCTTTTTGAAATAAATATATCAATGAGAAATCCTTTTGCTCTTTTTTTGAGCCTGCATGAGCAAGAGTAATCAATGAACTTAATAATAGCAAAATACAAAATACTTTTTTCATCCTAAAATTATTTTAGCGGAACATATCCGACTTTTTCAACGAGCTCCTGTCCTTCATCAGAAAGAATCCATTCAATCAGTTTTTTTGTGTTTTCTGATTCTTTGCCCTTTATGGTGATTGCGTAAAAATTGTCTGTAAGCGGATATGTTTTGTTTTTGATATTTTCTACGCTTGGCTCCACTCCATTAATCTTTAGCATTTTTACATCCACGCTTTTATTCATGCTTTCAAGAAAATATCTGAATGTATAGCCGATTGCGTTGTTATGATTTTCATAATCTGAAACTACATTCACCATTCCATCCATCAAAGTCATTACCTTATGAGTTTTTGGAGGAATAAGATCAAAATCTTTTCCCATAATTTTTACAAAGGCAGTTTGACTTCCGCTGTTCTTTGCCCTTTGGAACGGTTTTATCGTCTGCCATTTTCCACCGACCTTTTTCCAGTTTTTTATTTTGCCGCTGTAAATGTCTTTAATCTGTTGGAGTGTAAGATTGTCAACCGGATTTTTTGCATTTACAATAAAAACAAAGGCCTCATACCCGATCGGATACATGTTAAATTCCACGCCTTTTTCTTTAGCCATCTCCAGCTGCTCTTTTGAAGGTTCCGCCACAAAGATGATGTCATCCTCTCCTGATATAAGTCTCTTGTATGCTCCCGTTGTTTTTTCAAAGTGAACAAAGTCATTTATTTTACAATCAGCTGGATATACAGCTTCAGCAAAAGAACAGTAAATCGGGAAGAGTGCTGTCGCACCGTCCATAACAGGAATATTGTCATCATTTGTAAATTTAAGTGTGGATTCCGAATCCAAGTGGGCAAGATTTTCCGAATGCTTAAAAGGTATGTAATGCCCGCTGTATATTTCTTTCTGCTCTACTGTTTGGACAGTTGAGATACATGACACAAGCATTAAAATACTTGCGGCTAGACAAATTTTCAAAAAAAATTTTTTCATCTTCTTCCTCCTAAGTTTCCCTAGAGTAGCGATTCTGATACAAATTCAGGATATTTACTGGACAGCCCCATCTCTAATGAAAGTTTTTTTCAATCTAGAGTTTAGGCCCAATCGCTGCTCTTATTTTTTCTATGGATTCCGCACTTGCTAGTCCCTCCGAAAATGCCGACGCGCTTCCTGCAGAGATTCCTGAAATCAACGCCTCTTTGAAACTTCCGCTTTTTTGTAAACCTGCGATGAATCCTGCTACCATCGAGTCCCCGGAGCCGACTGTGCTCACGACTTTTCCTTTTGGCGCGGGACTTGAGAAAATCTTTCCGTCCTCACACACAAGGACAGCCCCTTTCGCTCCAAGAGAGACCAGCACATTCCTTGCTCCCATTTCCTGCATCTTTTTCGCGTGGAGGATTGCAGACTCCTCAGATGAAATTTCAATGGAAAAGATTTCACCAAGCTCAGCGTCGTTCGGTTTGATTAAAAAAGGGTGCTCTGAAAGCGACTCAAGCAGAAGTTCCTTTGACGCGTCCACAATCGTGATGATTTTTTTTCCGCGTGTTTTTTCGAGTATGCTGCGGTAAAAATCTTTCGGCAGCGATGGAGGAATGCTTCCTGCAAGAACGAGCGTGTCTCCGTCTGTGATGGACTCAATTTTTTTCATCATCGCATCCACCGAGTCGCTGGTGATTTCAGGACCCACCGAGTTGATTTCAGTCTCTTCGCCGGACTCAATCTTCACGTTGATTCTGGAAAGCCCTTTTTCCAATCTCACGAAATCAGTGTGCAGTCCGAAACTCAAAAGCTGCTCTTCAATCTGACTGCCAGTGAATCCTGCGGTGAATCCGAGCGCACATGATTCCACTCCCAGATTTTTCAAAACGAGCGATACATTGATTCCTTTTCCACCCGCGCGAAGAAACTCCTTTGTGGAGCGGTTGACTTTTCCGGGCGTAAGACTCTGCGTGTGCATTTCATAATCCAGAGAGGGATTTGCGGTTAATGTGTAGACCATGGTGTGAGTATAGCAATTTTTTTTGTGATTAGCAAGGTGATTTAAGTTGAGAGGTGAGAGTTGAGAATTGAGAGGTGAGA
>DFKI01000059.1:0-6056 GCA_002373325.1 Treponema sp. UBA3649 | reverse complement strand
GACGGAGGAGTTTTAAATGGCCGGGAAAAAAGGGAAGAGAATTTTTGTCGGGGTGCTGGTAAGCGTTCTTGTGATTTTTATTGCGGCGTTGATTTTCGCTGGAAACTATCTTGTGAATTTTGCGATCGGAAGGAGGTCGGCTCCGGCTTATGATGTTGTTCCTGCAAGCGAGGTTGTCTCTGAGGATGCCGCGGTCATTGAGAAAAACCGGAATGAAATCAGTGCGGCGACTAAGGCTTGGTATGAGAAAGTGGAGCATCGGGTGGACGAGATAAAATCTGCGGACGGACTTTCGCTCAAGGGTGAAATCTTTTCGCAGAAGGATTCAAATCTCTGGCTTGTGGCGGTTCACGGATATTCGGGCAGACGGCAGGGCATGTTTGACATCGCGAGGTTTTATTATGAAAAGGGATTCAACGTGCTTGCTCCCGACAACCGCGCGCATGGTGAGAGCGAGGGAAAATGGGTCGGCATGGGATGGCTTGACAGAAAGGACATACTGATTTGGCTCGACAAGATAACAGAAGAAAATCCTGATGCGAAAATCATCCTGCACGGAATCTCCATGGGAGGGGCTACGGTGATGATGTGTGCGGGAGAGAATCTTCCTTCCAATGTAAAGGGAATCGTGGACGACTGCGGCTACACTTCGGTCTGGGATATTTTTTCCGACGAGCTTTCAGTCCTTTTCCATCTTCCGTCTTTTCCTCTTTTGAACGTGGCGAGCGGAATGGCAAAGTTGCGCGCTGGATATTCTTTCGGAGAGGCATCGTCTCTCAAATCTGTTTCCAAGGCGAAGGTTCCCATGCTTTTTATCCACGGCGAAAAAGATAATTTCGTGCACACAGAGATGGTCCACAAAGTTTACGAGGCATGTCCTACGTCGAAGAAAAAACTTGTCGTGGAAGGTGCGGGCCACGGAGAGTCGTACCAGAAGGATCCTGAGCTTTATTTGAAAACGGTGTTTGATTTTCTCGCGACGGAATGTGCCGTATATTGAAAAAATGACTTGTCCTTGCTATACTTAAATTATGCATACTGTAAATTTTCAGGACATACTTTTTGTACGTGAAGGGAAAATCAGCGAGGAGAAATTTTCATTAATGCTCCGCGAATCCCTTTATGTGCTCCGTGCATATTCGTTTAAAAATAAAATCAATCTGAGAGTTGGATTCTGTTCTGCCGATGACAAAAATGATGGCGGTCCGGTTTTCTTCGATCTCGACACTTTTTCACCTGCTGGCAGCTCGTATTTTCCGATAAGCGGCTTAGATGGACTTGAGTCGTATTTCAAGGGCCTTGATTCTTATCTTGAGAATTTTCAGGAGGCAAAAAAATACGCCGCACCGCTCACCATGATTTTATGCGACTCTTGTGAAAATGCAAAAAACATTAGTGCTGCCCTTGCCGATTTTTCTTCTTTTTCAAGCGGGGTTTGCATTGTTGCTCAGGAGACGGATTTTCAGAATCTTCCCAAGGCAATCTCACAAAATTTGAAGCCCTGGCATCTTGTAAGAAAGAGTCGAAAATCAGATGTGAAATCAGAATCCGCTGGGAAATTCAAGTCTGGAAAAAATTCAAAAAAAGTTTTTCTTGTCGCTCTTCTCTGCACTCTGTTTGGGGCTTTCTGCGTGTCGGGAATTATTTTTGCGGTGAATCTGATTGGCAATAAGCGCACTGAGATTTTTGACAACAGGCAGTTTGTAAAAGTCAGCACTGGGAATGGTGACAGATTGATTATGCGCGCATCCGATTCTGAGGACGGATATGAGATTATCAGGCTTTATGAGGATGAGGTTGCCGTTTTGCTTGATTGGGGTGAAGTGTGGACTGAGATTGAATATCATGGGCTTCATGGCTTTGTGCATACAGGACCGCTTGACTCACCCTGGCTCATCCCTGCCGAAAAGGAGGAATATGAAATTTCAAATCCGCAGGCGATGTGCTCATACGGAAAAGTACTTTTCGCATCCGGTGATCACGAAGGCGGAATTGAGTATACGGAGATGGCGGCGAAGTGGAATCTTCTTGAGGCAAAATGGAATCTTTTTCGTTACAGGCAGCTTGTGGGTTCCGAGAATAATTCTTTTGAGAATGAATTTTTTGAGCTTGAGGACATCATTGAGTTTACCGGGGACTTTTATGAGGACAGGCTTGAAAAGTATTACGGACTGAAAGCGGAAGAGGCAACTTTGGCCGGAGAAAAATCTGTGGCGGACAATTTCAAGGCAATTGCATACAATCTTGCGAATGGGAAAAAATCTACTTTGCGTCTTGTTGCGAAGGAGCTCAGTGAAAGATGCAACGACATTGAGCGGAAGGCGAAGTATTATGCGAGGGCCATTGACTTTGGACTTGAGGGAGATGAGAATCTTATGCTGGAATTCGCGAGGAAATTGGATCCGGGATATTCTTCTGCTGAAAGTGTCGCGTGGCTCAACCGTGCGATGAATGCCGGAAGCGGGGAGGCTGCGTTCATACTTGGAAAAAAGAATTATGTTCCCGGCAAAAATAACTCGGCGGCTCTCGGATATTTTAAAAAGGCTGCGGATAAAAAATATGGCGGTGCGGCGTCTCCTTACACTTGCGGCGCAATCAACTTTGAGCAGAAAAACTACAAGGAGGCGTTCGATTATTTCCTTGCCGCCGAAAAGACAAAGGACGGAAGCCAGGAATATTATGAGTCACTTTTTATGATCGGATTTTTTTATGATCCCTTGTATCCGATTTTGGGAGGTGTCACCAAGGATTATGATACGGCCCTGAAATATTATGACATTACGCGCGGAAAGGTTGCGGAAGCTGATGCGGCATACAACGAGCTTAAGAATTCCTATTCGTATTCCTATTATGGGTGGTGAGTGAAATGATTCGAAAATGTTTTCTTATTTTAATTTGTCTTTTTTGCTGCGCGTGTGTATTCGCCGAAAAGCGTGTCGCCCTCGTAATTGGAAATGGGAAATACAAAAACTCACCGCTTAAAAATCCTGTGGGGGACGCAAGCGAGATGAGCAAAAAACTCAGGTCCCTGAATTTTTCCGTTACCCTTGAGACCGACGCAGATACCGAGACAATGGATGCTGCCCTCAAATCATTTTACAAGAACATTGAGAATGCCGATGTCGCGTTTTTCTATTTTTCCGGGCATGGCATTCAGAACGGAGATGTGAATTATCTTTTGCCGCTTGATGAGAAAATCAAATCGGAGGATGATTTGGAGCGTCATGCTGTGAATCTCAACAAGATGATTTCAAAAAGTCAGGATTCAGGATGCTCAAAGCTTATCGTGATTCTTGACGCTTGCCGTAACAATCCGCTTGGAAAAAGTCGGGGAGCGTCGAAGGGGCTGGTTCTCGTGAGTGAGTCAAGTCCTACTGACACATGCATTGCCTTTTCATGCGGCTCAGGAAAAACTGCCGATGACGGGGACGGACCGCACAGCCCTTATACGGAGGCTTTGTTGAATCACATAGCTGATCCTGATACGATTTTTGATGTCGTCCTTCAGAGAGTGAGCAAGGAAGTTATGACTAAGACCAACGGCAATCAGAAGCCGAATTATCACTCTGATTTTTGCACGCAGCTTTGTCTTAATGGAACTGCTAAAAATACGGAGTACATTGACCACGGTGATTTTGTAAACTCATCTTCCAGAAAGCCTGTTCTTCCATTTTTGCTCGGAATGATTTTTGCGACTGTCTTTGCAAGTTTAATCTTCTTCTTTGCATTCACGGTTGCAGGGAAAAAAATCGTTTCAAATGTGGGGCATGTCTTTGCTTTTAGGAACGAAAAAAAATCCGTTAAAATTAATGACGCGAATTTTACCGGGGACTCAAAATCGGGCCGCAATGATGATTCAATGAGCATGGATGCCGTTGCCGTTAAAAATCTTTTTGTTGCGACGAAGCCTGTTACAAAGGGACTTTACAAATCTATTTTCGGCGGTGACTTCAACTCTGGTGAGGAGGATTATCCTTTGACAAATGTTTCGTGGGAGGATGCTCTCGTCTTTTTGAATAAGCTGAGTGAGAAAGACGGCCTGGAACCTGTTTATGACATTACTGATTTTTCATCTGTCAAATGTGACCGTACGAAAAACGGATGGAGGCTTCCGACAGAACGCGAGTGGAAAAAAATTGCAAGGGAGCAGTCAATCAACATGAGCGAGCTGGACTCTTATGCATGGACTTCTGAAAACTCTGATGGAAAAAATCACGCCGCGGGATGCAAACGCTCTGGCCGTGATGGAATCCATGACATTTTCGGACTTGTGTGGGAATGGTGTTTTGACGGCACCAAAGAAAATTTCCGCATAGCAAAGGGCGGCTCATGGGATGCCGGAAAAGATTTCTGCTCAATTTCCGAAAGCCAGAAATTCCTTCCTTCTTTTAAAAGTGATGCGCTCGGATTTCGCGGAGTGAGAAAGGTGTGATGAATATGAAAAAGTTTGTGACCCTTTTTTTGCCTGTTCTTTTTTCGCTCGTCCTTATGTCATGCGGCGGTAAAAAAAATCTGCATGAGACCGGGCTTATTTTTGACAAAGAAAAATATGACTCAATTCCCAAAAAGGCTGTCCTTGCGACCAGGGCTTATGAGAATCTTCCCGAGAGAGTTGACTTGCGTCCTTATGCTCCGTATTCCGGGAATCAGACTTCATACAGAATGTGCACGGCGTGGGCGACTACTTACGGTGCGATGACAACATGCGAGTCAATCGTGCTGGGAAGAACTGACCGGGAATTGAACTCTCAGAATGTTTTCTCCCCGTTTTATCTTTTTCGTAAGTGCAAGCCGAACGACAGAAGCGGACGTGCGGACGGCCTTAGCATTGAGGATGCCCTTGAGACTTTGAAAGCTCATGGAGTGCCGAGGCAAATTGCGGTGGACTCTCAGGTTGATTTCAGTGGCTTTGATCTTTCCATGTACAATGGCCAGAGACTTTTCAAAATAGCTGATTACGCGACCCTTTTTTCTTCGGACGCGGATGACGCAGAAAAAATTCTTGCCGTGAAAAAAAGTCTTTCGGAAAAAAAGCCCGTCGTAATCGGGTTTTATTATTATCCATTATCTTTTCATAGGGCAGGTGAAATCTGGAATCCAGGCAGGTGGGACAGGATTGAAGATGGGGGACATGCGATGGTGATTGTCGCCTATGACGACACATTGCAGGGAGGTTCCTTTTTGTTCATGAACAGCTGGGGCCGGGACTGGGGAAGCGACGGATGTACATGGGTGCGTTATTCTGACTTTGCGCGATATACCCGGGGTGCGTATGAGATGAATTCCGTGCTCGGTGTTCTGACGAAAGAACTGAAAATTTTACATCCCTTGTTTTTATCTGAGAAGGAGGAGCCAGCCCCTGCGGAAAAGTCTGTGGTCTATAAGGGAGAAATATCGCTTCCGCTCGCTTTTGAAAATGCCGGCATCGCAGTGAGATATGAGAAAGGCGTTTACCGGAGCGAAAGATCGTTCGAGTCGGGGGACAGATTCCGAATCTGCATGACAAACACCCGTCCGTGCTATGTTTATGTGTTCGGATCCGATGAGACAAGCGGAAAGACAAGCAGACTTTTTCCTCCTGAAGGAACATCGGCGCTTCTTGACTACAGTGAAAATCCGATAGTGCTCCCGTCCGAGACAGAATGGATAAAGCTTGACGAAGTGCAGGGGACGGATTATCTTGTAATCTTGTATTCATTGAAGGAGCTGAATCTTGATGAAATAATGTCCTCATACGAAAAAAGCGTTTATACTTTGGGCGGTGGTGCCGGGCTTTTGTATTCGCGAGTAAAAGAGTCTCTCGGGCAAGAAAATCTGATTTCATTGGAAAAATCCGAGTTCGCAATATCTGAGATTAATTTCTCTGCCTGGGTAAATGGAGATGGAAGCGGGGATGTCGGTGTGATGCCGATTCTGATTTCGATTGAGCATGGAAACTGATGGAGTGGTGAATTGTCATTCGGATTAAATCCCCTCTATAGAAGGCAAGTGCAAATCCAAATTAAAGTTGGGAATTGTAAATCTAAAAGAGGAACCGCTTTCATTTACGGTGAGAA
>DFKI01000124.1 GCA_002373325.1 Treponema sp. UBA3649 | reverse complement strand
GCTTGCATGGCATGCAAGAGGTAACCGGTTCAAGTCCGGTCATCTCCAGAAATTAGGCCTGATGGATTTTCATCGGGCTTTTTTTATGTCTTTTTTAGGAGCGTGAGTATGTTCAAGGAAATCAGGCCGGAGCAGATTGGCGACAATGCGTTCAAGATGATTGGCAAGGACTGGATGCTGGTGAGCGCGTGCACAAAATCCTACGACGATGAGGGAAAAATCATCACGGGAAGAGTCAACACCATGACCGCAAGCTGGGGAGGACTCGGAGTGCTCTGGAACAAAAACGTGGCCACAATCTACTTAAGACCGCAGCGATACACGAAGGAAATAATCGATGAGACGGACACATTCTCGCTCAGCATACTCCCTGAAAAATACCGCAACGCCCTGAATTACTGCGGAAGCCACTCAGGACGAGACGAGGATAAAATCAGCACAGCGAAGCTTGACGTGCAGTACATGAACGGTACCCCCTGGATCAAGCAGGCCCGACTTGTGCTCATCTGCAAAAAACTTTACGCACAGCCCTTCGACCCATACTCCTTTATGGAAGAAAAAATGCTCAAGCAGAATTACCGGAACGACGATTTCCACACCATGTACATCGGCGAAATCATCAAGGTGATGGAGGACAAGAGATAGGCAAGAGGGAAAGCTGAGAGTGGAAAGATATTTGAGGCATTTGTTTTCCACAATTTTCCCATGAAACACTTTTCTTTTCTCTGATTTTATGGTAACATATAGGAACAGAATGTTGTTTTCTAATCAACATTGAGGCAAAATTTGATTTTCGGGACTTGATTGCCGTTAGATTGCGAGCAAGTCTTCTCTTGGAGGAAATAAAATGAAAAAAATGATTGCGTTTTGTGCGGCTTTGACTCTGGCTGCGTCAGTTTTTGCGTCGGGAGCCAAGGAAAAGGTCGAGGTCGATCCTGAGCTTGAGGCAATGGTCGAGATGGTGAGCGTCAAGGGCGGTTCATTTTCCATGGGAGCCGCGGACGGAGAGGAGGATGAGTATCCGGTGCACAGCGTCTCCGTGGACTCATTCAAGATGTCCAAGACTGAGGTGACACAGGAGCTCTACAAGAAAGTGACGGGAAAGAATCCCTCTTATTTCAAGGGAGAAAAACTGCCGGTCGAGTGCGTGAGCTGGCTTGACGCGGTGATTTTCTGCAATGAGCTGAGCGAAAAGATGGGGCTCACCCCCTGCTACTCAAAGAACGGGGACTTTGACATTACCCACTGGCTTGGATCCGAAGGAATCACATGCAACTTCAACGCAAACGGATACCGCCTTCCGACCGAAGCTGAATGGGAATTTGCCGCACGTGGTGGAACCAACAACGAGGCATTCGCATATTCAGGAAGCGACAATATTGACGAGGTGGCATGGTATCAGGCTAACTGCGAGGGAGAGACCCATGAGGTCGCCACAAAGACACCGAACTCACTCGGACTTTTCGACATGAGCGGAAACGCATGGGAATGGTGCTGGGACAACTACGATCCCAAGTTCTATCTTGACGGAAGCTCACGCAACACAAAGGGACCTTCTTCCGGAAACGGCACAAAGGTTCTTCGCGGAGGCTCAAGGGCAAGCACTTACGGTGACGGAAGCGGTGTGTGCCGTGTCTCCAACCGCCATTCATCTAAGGCAGACGAGCGTTACTACCTGAACGGATTCCGCGTGGTGTGCGCCGAGTAAGCACAAGAGATTAAAATCTAAAATAAAAGCTCCGATTCGTTTGAGTCGGAGCTCTTTTTTATTTGCAAACTGCCTGCCAAAATGTTAAATATCATGTTGTCAAACTGTCATCATCTCCGTAGTCGCACGGCAACCTCAATCAGTAGTTTTTCAAGGTTGCCATTATCTGTAAAAGCCAAAAATGATGATTTTGAATTAATCAGTTTCAGACGCTTACGGACTTGAGCACTTGGGTAAGCTTTGCTTTTTCCACCAAATCCAGCGGACGTCCCTCAATGTACTTGTGGGCTTCCTCGGTGAAAACTCCCGCCGTAATGCAGAATCCCCGGTCAGCCTTGACATCATGCATGTGTCCGTGGAAGTCGCGCACATAAAGCTCACCTGTGGATCCTGACTTCCTGAAGAATCGGAAAATCTCCGTGTCAGTAAGCCTCGGGGAATCAACCTCAACCGTAATATCCGTATATGCAGGCTGAACGCTGATGTCCATTACCTTAACCTGGGATCCACGGTAGACAGTCTCGATGAATTTGCGGCAAAGGGCCACGAAATCAGAAGCACCCGCCGAAAGATAGACCTGAAGATTTTTGTTCTGGCTGAGTTCCTGATATCTGCTTGCGAGAGCGTTCACATCCCTGTAGTTCGCGTTCACAGTGCGTATTTTATTCAGGTACTGCAATCCCATGGCAAAATCATTCTTGCTGAAGAAACACTGAGCGGTCCTGTACTCCAAATCCAGCATAACATCCTGCGGCACGTCATTGTGTTTCATTCCTATGGCAAAGTCCTGCACCGCCCCATCAAAATCACCGGTCTTCATGTGATACACACCGGCCTCAAGACATGAGCGCGGACCATAAACCGGATCTGGACGAAGATGCATGAACACTTTGATTGCCTGATCTCCGTGCCCCTCCATGTTCGTAGCATCCGCCATGCAGAAAAGAGCCTCCTTGTTCGAAGGATCCTCACCCAAAGCCCGCTTGAAACACGGCAGACTGTCCCTGTAGTGATGTCCCTCGTAATAGCTCTTGCCCAAAATGAAATACACGCCCTCAGCATCAGGATTCAGAATCAGAGCCTTTTTGAGACATGGGATGGCCTTGTCATACTGTTTTTCCTTGTACATCGCGATTCCAAGGTTCAGGTTCACGTCGTAATTCCTTGGCTCCAGCTTGTATGCGGAATTCAATGATGCGAGAGCCTCCTGAGTCTGATCAAGATTCACCGCGCAAATTCCGTGCCGCAAAACAGACTTGAAGCCGTCCACCAAGGGATCCTTAGTGGCTAGACGGAAAAGCTGGTCGTAGAGAGGGAGAGCCTTGTCCCAGAGTTTGTTCGCAAAATAAACGTCGGCAAGCTGCATGAGTCCCTCGGCATCCTGGGGATTTTTCTCAAGCTTCTTGTTCGCCTCGCGGATAATCTGAGCCTGGGTTTTATTTCTCTTTCCTCCGCCGATGGAGCCAGTCTTAATCGGCTCACCTTTTTTTCCCATAAGAACTACAATACCGGCGACCACCAATAAAATGACAATTCCAACTATTAAAATGAGCATTTTCCTCTACCTTGTTTTTTTTTAGAATTGTGTCTTTTGTTGACCCGACACGGAAAAATCAAAGACAGACCTTTCCCTTTTGATTATCGGCATATCGTGCGAATTTATTTAGAGGTGACGGCAGATTTAATGAGAACCCACGTGGCGCCGCTTCCACCGTTGTTTCTGTCGGGATGTCCTGATGAGCCAAGTCTGGAATCCTGCTCGATGAACTGTCTCACCAAAAGTCCCAGGACCGGATCCGAACCATGGCTGTGGTTTCCCTTCCCGTGAATCAAAAGAATTTTTCTGAGCCCCCTCCTCACGCAATCAGTCACGAAACTGTCCATCCGGGTCCATGCCTTGTCCCTGGTAAGTCCGTGCAAATCCAAAACCGCCTCGGGCCTCATGTTTTTGAGATACTCCCTGTCCGCAAATTTTGACTCCGCCTCCGCCTTCTCCGAGATTTTGTCCTTGTCCACGGTCCCATGCTGATTGAGCCATGCCTCAATGGGATTTATGCCCGTCCTGAACTGACTCTCAAACGACGTGTAGCCCTGCCTCCGAAGTTCCTTTTCCTCCGCGCTCGGTGCATTCGCCTTTTTGTTTGGTTTTTGAACAGCCTTCTTTTTTCCCGCGTCCCCCTGATTTTTATCCCACTGACTCAAAATGTCGCCGAAGTCCATAAGCAAAATCCCCGCCTAGCGTATTTCAAGCAGGGCATCTTTTTTTACCCAGCCGTATGTGTCGTTGTACCGTATGTAGACCCAATCTCCGGATTCCCGCTCCATCCTGATTACTGTTCCGGGAATGACGAGAACACCCGACGAGTTTTTTTCCTCCGGGATTGAGTTGATTTCGCCGCCTTTGAAAACAGCTGTCCTGATAAGTGCCCACCTGGAGAAAATGACTGCGCAGATTAAAATAAGGAGCGCGCTTACAAAACTTGTCGCCGCAGCAGGAATCTTGTGAAGCAAAAAGAGAACAAGGGTTCCGGCAAGCACAAGAGCAAAAAGAGCCCAGATGATTATGAGAAGAGGAATATTCGGCTCTCCCTGCGACGGATTCAGCCCCGCCCTTTTCTCTGCCTCCTGACGAGCCTTTTTTGCCCCGCTTGAGAACGGAATGGAATACCGCTCTTTTTTATGGAGTTCCAAAAGCTCATCCGTGTCCACAAAAACCGGTGCCGCGCTCGCTTCGGATTTACTCTGCTCAGGATTTTCCGAAAACGCGTAGGAGAAAATTTCGGTCTTTTTTTTCTCGGGTGTCTTTGAGACCTTAGGTCTGACTTTGACCCTGTACGAAGGAAGGGCGACCTTTTTGGTGATTCCCCCTGAAGAGACCGCGACAATCGGTGTGTCGGGAAATTTGTACGAGCCCTGCTTCAATGGCTGCCAGTCAAAAGTGGCAATCGGAACAGAATCAGGGGAGAACTCCGTCGTGTTCACGCTGTGCCTGGTGATGTCAAATCTCTCGACCTCGGTAAAAAGGGAATCCTCGGGAATCACTTTCGGCCATGCAAAATCAACTATCTGAGTGGCATATCTTATGGAGAGCGTAAACCGGATGTGGTCCCCCACGCTCGCCTCTATCAGTTTCGTGGTGGAAGCAGACGAATGTTTCTGGTCCTCGAATGTGATGAGTATTTTCGGCTCAATCGTGCTGAGGTTCTCATAAACATAGACCGACTCAATCGGAATCCTGCAATAATAGATGTCAGCCTTTACGTCCACAGGCTTTATCTGGTAGGCTCCCGGCTCGTTGAATCGGAAGGTGAGTATGATTTTTGTTCCGTACTGGTCGTTTCCGGCATTGAACGCGGTCTCCTTTCGCATGGAGATGAAGCTTGAGTTCTGGGGCACATCATTCACGGCCACATTGGTGATTTTTTCAGGAGGGATATTTTCAATCGTGACTGAAAACGAGCAGTCGGTCTTTGTGAAAAAATGCTTTTCCTTTCCTTCCTTTATCTCTTTTTTAAAGCGCAGGGACTGGAGATACTGCCAAGTTGAGGCTATCGATGCTGATGCCCTTTGAACGGAAAGAGCGCCGGCAAACTGTGCGAGTAAAATCAATAATCCAATCCAGAGCTTTCTGGTTCTTGCTGACAATTTTTCCATTGCTGTTGTTCTTTCTCCCGTATAGTGGTATACATTGCGTTTTCCATGGTAGAGATTTCATCCGTATTCTCTGAAACAGGGGTGAGCTGGGCTTCCTGTGCATTCGCATGTGCGGTGGCCTCCCTGAGTGATAGCTCCAGATTGATTTTCGCATCCACGTCGTTGCTTTTTATGAGCAGGGCCTGTTTGAAAAATTCCGCAGCCGATGAATAGTTTCCGTTTCTGTGCTCGATTATGCCGGAGTTGTAGAGAACCGAAAAGCGGATTTCATCAGGAGCATCCGGGGTTATCTCTTCGTAGCGTGTCCTTGCCGCCGAATTTTCATTCTGCATGAGATAGGTTGTGGCAAGTCCATAAAGGGCATACTGCTGCACGGCCAAATCACCACGGCTTCCCGCACTCTGCTCCACGTCCATAAAATCAGCGACTGCTTCCTGATAGTCCTTTCGGTTCCAGTTGAGTCTTCCCTCCAGAATCTTCGAGCCGTCCTTTATGTGCTGGGCAGAACATCCTGTGAAAATCAAGGAGAGAGCCATGACCGCCGCCTCCTGCTCCACTTTTTTTCTCTTGGGCAAAGTGATTCGAAGCTCCCCGAAAATAAATGAGATTACGATGAACACCACTGCGAAAATCAGGAAAATGTTGTGACGGTCCACTGTCTGAAGCTCATACACGGTTGAGGTCTCGTCATTCAAAAGATCCGCGGAACCCACCATGGGACTTCCATTTTTTTTCAGCAGGCTTGAGAGAAGTCTGTTTGCGGATCCGACCTCGGACGCATCCACATAGAACAAATCCGGCATGAGGACGCTTCCCGACTGAGAGAACATGCGTTTTTTCACTGCCTCAATGATTTCCAGAATGGCCGATGAGCGGAGCGCCGTCTTTACCTTAGTGCTTCCGTCCCCCGCCAAAACCGTGCTTTCCCTTTCCGAACCGAATCCTATGATTGCGACAGGAATTCCATATTTCGCTGCCTGGGCAAGGGATGTCTGCAAACTTGAGTCAGTTTCCTCACCGTCGGTAAAGAGCCATATATAATCCGACTGCGCGCTCTGTGACGGGAATGAGGAGATTGCCGCGTCTATCCCTTTTCCAAGACTTGAGCCCTGGCTTGTCATAAGCGTGGGAGAGAGGGCTGTGAGAATGGAGCGGACCGATTCCATATCCTCAGTAAGCGGAACCGCAACCACTCCGTCCCCCTTCGCAAGGACCACAGAAACTGAAGTGTTGGGAATATTGTCCAGAAGTCTGTCCGCGTATGCCGCCGCTGCCTGAAGACGTGTGATTTCACCGGGACCGTCCTTCGCCTCCATGCTGTAAGAGATGTCAAAGACCATGCTGATTGCGCGACCGTTTTTTTGCACCGGGATAAAATTGGCTCCCCAGGAGAGACCAGAATACGCGAGCACAATCATCACCCAGGAAAGCATCCTGAAAACAGTCCT
>DFKI01000105.1 GCA_002373325.1 Treponema sp. UBA3649 | reverse complement strand
TTGCGACCCAGAACCCCATTGAGCAGGAAGGAACCTACAATCTTCCCGAGGCAGAGCTGGACCGATTTTTGATGAAGCTGATTGTGAGCTATCCCACGCCCGAGGAAGAAATCCAGATTGTGAAATCAAACGGAGAGGCCGTGAAGCAGCCGGTTCTTTCCGTATTCCCTGCATCCGCGCTTGAAAGATGCAAGACCGCCGTAAAGGCAATCACAGCTGACGACAAAATCATCAATTATATAGTCTCCATAATCAACGTGACACGTCCGGACCAGACAAGGAACGAGAGACGAAGCTCATCCGCTCAGAAAAAGAACGACATCATGCATTACATTTCATTCGGAGCGTCCCCACGTGCAGGAATCGCCCTTTTGCAGTGCTCGAAAGTTGCGGCTCTTTTTGCGGGAAGAAGTTTCGTGCTTCCTGAGGATGTTCAGTCGGTAGCAAAACCAGTGCTCAGGCACAGACTTGTCCTTAACTACGAGGCCTCCGCCGATTCAGTTTCAACCGACGACCTCATTTCCAAAATCATTGAGCTCATGCCGCTTCCGTAAAGAGGTCCTTATTCATGGATACAGCGACTTTAACGAGAAAGGCAAACCTTCTGCACCTGACTTCATTGAGTCTTGCCGAGGGGATGCGGAACGGTTCATTCAGATCCCTCTACAAAGGACGCGGCATCGATTTCCGTGGAGTGCGTGAGTATTTCGACGGGGATGACGTGCGTGCGATTGACTGGAACGTTACGGCAAGAATGGGACGGCCTTTTGTAAAACAGTACGATGAGGAGCGGGATTTGAACGTCCTTCTTCTGATTGATGTCTCAAGCTCAATGCGCTCTGGTTCTGCAAAAAAATCCAGGCTGGAGCTTGCCGTGGAATGTGCGTCCCTTATGACTTTGGCGGCTTACCACAACTCATCGCCTGTCGGTGCAATCATCTTTGACGGGAAGATTCAGTTCAACTGTCCTCCAGCGGCAGGTCACGATCAGGTCATGCTCCTTCTCTCGCAGTTTGAAAAAATCTCGGAGACTTCAAGCAACGGCTCTGTTTTGGACACGGCTCTTTTGGCGGCTCAGAGAATCCTGAAAAAAAAGACTCTCATAATGATTTTCTCGGATTTCCGCACCTCATCATGGGGGCAGCCATTTGGTCATCTGTGCCAGAGAAACGATGTGGTCGCGGCAAGGATTACTGACACTTTGGACGAGCTTATCCCTCCTGTGGGCTCCATTCCTTTTTCGGATCCAGAGAGCGGAAGACGAATGATTTTGCCGACGGATTCCTCCAAATTCCGACGCATGTGGAGGGAGGACAACGAGCAGCGGATGGAACAGTGGAAGCACGAGTGTCTGCGTCACGGCGGATATCCCATGACCATTCAGACGGGAACGGATCCGCTGAGGGAACTGACCAGATTTTTCCTGGCAAGGGAGCAGTGAGATGAGAAAGTTTTACGTCATCGCGGCCCTTTGTTTTTTCATGCTGATTCCATCCCGTCTCTTTTCGCAGAACAGTTCCACCGAGGATTTTGTACAGCAGATTCTTGTGCCGAAGGATATCTACGTGGGCGACCGTGTGCAGCTCCATTACACGTTCAACAGCCCCATTGATTTTTTTGCGCTTGCCGATTCCGCGGTCCTTGAGGGTGATGTGCTCCATCTGAATCCGAAGAGTCCGGCCTTTGTTTCACCGGAGGAATCGTTCACTGTAAACGACGTGTCCCTCCACAGAAACGGAATGAGCTATACTCTCGTGATAAATTTTATCCCCTGGCATCCCGGACTGATTGATTTTCCTGAGTTTGACCTGAACGAATATTGCAGGAACGCCGGGCTTCTTGTGTGGCCTGAGAAAAAATCCGTTCTTACGGAAAATCCTTCGGCGGAAAATCCGGAGAACTCAACTTTGCCCATAGAAAATCTGGTCGAATACCGGCTCAAGATTCAGAGCGTCACGGTGCTTTCTCTGATTGAGAATCTTGGTGACACGGGGATAAGACCTGCAATCTCACCAAGGCTCCTTCCCGGAACCACATACATCGTCTGGACTCTGATTATAGTCGGCATCCTGATTCTTTTTGCGGCTGGATTCGCTCTTGCAAAGATGAGGGCAATCAAGGAAGCGTATTACAATCTGAAAGAGTATCTTGGGTTTATGAAAAACGTCCATGCGGCGAAGAGGGGCCTGAAAAAACTTTCCGAGGATTCATGCGATGACGGAGAGTTTGCGGCCAGATGGCAGAAGATTGTGAGAAATTATCTGGACTATCGATTTGAGGTTCCGTTTTCGTCAGTCACCACAAAAAGGATTGCTTCGGTAATCAACGCGGCGACAGGAAACATGCTCGGTGAAAGGCAGGAGAACGCTGTGATGGACATTGTGTCCCTTTTTACGAGAACCGACTACATAATCTTCGCGCAGAATTCAATCGACTCGAGGCAGCTTCCTCTTGAGGATCACCAGGCTGCTTTTTCTCAGGGCGAGCGGTCCAAAATCATAGAGATTACGGAAAGTGCCATAGACGGTCTTGAGGCGAAATCCACGGATGAAGGAGACGGCCTATGATGGAATTTGAAAATCCCGGAGCATTTTTTCTCCTGCTTCTCATCCCCATTTTTTTCTTTTTGCGCTACGTGAGGATTTTCTCACCAATCACTTTTCCAATCACTCTTGGCGACTGGCACGGAAAAATCTTCAAATGGAACAGCCGTCTGCGTCAGATTGGTTCTGTCCTTTCCATGGGTCTTGCCTCATCAGGTTTTATCTGTCTGATTGTGGCATACGCGAATCCTGTAATCCATCATCAGGAAAAAATCTATTCGTCAAGGGGAGCTGACATTCTCTATGTGATTGATACGAGTCCCTCCATGGCTGCTTTGGATATGTCTGACATGAAAAGAATAGACGCTGCGAAACAGGCCATCAAATCCCTGCAGTCGGAGAGTACCGGAGATTCTGTCGGTCTTGTGGAGATGGCAAAGGAAGCCGCGATTGTGGTTCCACCCACGATGGACCAGAAAGTTTTTTTCAGCAAGCTCGATGACATTGTGCTCGGTGAGATGGGAGACGGAACTGCCATTGGAAACGGACTTGTCTGCGCGATTATGCATCTTGAGTCCTCACGCTCTCCGAGAAAGTGCATCGTGCTGATTACCGACGGAGAAAACAATGCGGGTACAATTCATCCGCACACGGCAGCACACCTTGCGAGGGACAAAAACATCTCGCTCTATGTGCTCGGAATCGGAACAAAGGGATCGGTGCCCCTTGAGTATGTGGATCCCGTTACGGGGCGCGTCTACTCAGGATTCTTGAACTCCAACTATGACAGTACGACCCTGGCTCAGATTGCCGCTGAGGGAGGCGGAAAATTTTTTGAGGCGGAATCACTTTCTGCTCTCTCACAAACTCTGGATTCCGTTGAGCGGAGTGAGAGCCTTGTGCAGACCTACCACATAAAAAACATGGACGAGGAGTTCTACCGTCTTTTCATTGCCGCGGGTGCCATTCTTTTGGGCATCGCAGTCTTTATCCGAAGATTCGTCATGAAGGAGGTGCTATGAATTTTTTCATTGAAAGACCGAAGTCCCTTTATCTCCTTTTGCTTTTGATTCCATACGGATGGTACATGTTTTCCCGTTTCGCGAAGATTGTAAAAAATCTGGGACGGCAGAAGACGCTTGTGAAGGACGAGAACCTGCTTTCAAAATACAAGATGAACTTTACGCTCAGGACTGTTTTCAGGATGCTTTCCTGGGTGATGATTGTGCTCGCGTATTCTGGTCTCTCCTGGGGAACCAATTTTATCCCGGTGCAAAAAAACGGTCGCGCAATCAGCATGGTCTTTGACATCTCTTACAGCATGGAGGCGAAGGACGGTCCCGGTGAAATCACACGTCTTCAGGCAGCGGCGGCATACGCGGACAGACTTCTGGACAATATTCCCAACACTTCAGTTTCTGTG
>DFKI01000060.1 GCA_002373325.1 Treponema sp. UBA3649 | reverse complement strand
CTACCTTCACACGGTAGAAGTCACTAGTTCGAATCTAGTATCGAGCATTTCCGGTTCCTTGTGAGCCGGATTTTTTTTTCCTTGGACAAGTGAAATCCCCGGATCAGATTTCCACAGGGCAATGCTTTTTCAATCTCGACTTTAAAAACAATGGGAACCTCGAAAAATTCCATTTTTTGAGATAACTTTGCGCACCGACGCGGGAATCTTTCAGTTGAGATAAATGACACCGGATGTTGATTGATTTTATTTGTCGGCCTTATGGTTGTGGTACTTGAAGACAGATTCGCCTTCCTTGTTGATTTTTCTGATGAAAGCGATGTACGCGCTTTTTGGGCTTACTAAATCAGAGGCTTCCTTCAGGTACGACTCGCATTTTCCGCTGTCCTTGTCCTCATAGCAAATCTGTGACATGAGTATTGCCGTCTCGTAGGTGTCCGCCGTGTTCTTTGAATTCTTGTATGCGGTTTGGAAAAGCTCACGTGCCTTTTTCTTGCTTCCTCCGAGAAATCCGGGACAATAGTAATACCACTGCGCGAGGTTCCTTTGGGCATAGGAGAATTTCGGGTCCAAATCAACTGCGGTCTGGAACATGTCCCTTACTCCGTAGCCGTATGTCATCGCTGTTTTCAGGGGCTCAAGTGCCATGTAGACTGCCGTGACGCTTCCGGTGGAGAGGTAGAGCCACTTGCTCATCTTCTCGCTTTTGTGCTCCTTCATGTATGCGTTGCTGACCTTTGTTTGCGCGCTCAGATGTTGAATCATCTCTTTTTTTGTTCCTGAAATCCTGACTTTCTGATTGTACCAAACGCAGTCAATCATGTTTGTGAGTACGAGCCGGTCCGCTTCCGGGAGAGTCTCCATCTCATCTTTTTTTCCTTCAACCCAGGACTCAAGCATTTTGAGGGCCTTGCTTCCGTCCTCCTCAGATGCGTAAATCAGTCTGTTGTAGAAGAGCTCGTCCAAAATCTCTTCCGTCCTGCTTGAGATTGTAATGTCTGCGAATGCTCCTGAAACGGAGAGCGCCAAAATCAAAAGAATGACCGATGCAAATTTGTGTCTCATAATTCTTTCCTTCCACATAGTTGACTTTCGTTTTTTTTGCGTTATCGCGTTATTGCTCATCACCATGAATTTAGACAACTTAAAGGGGAAAAAGTTTCACGAAATCCATAAAAAAAATCCCCCTCCTTTTCGGAAAGGGATTGATTTGCTTTTGCCGGATTTTTTTTCGCTTAGTTTAATTCTCTCCGTAGACCGCACTCATCATCGCGTCAATCATCGTCGGAAAATACCAGCTGAGATTGTTCCGGTCAAAATATCCGTGGCACTCTCCTCTTTCGATGTCTCCTCCTTTTTCCACAGTCACCATGTTGTCCCAGAGAACGACGGGAATCTTCGCGTCATGTGCCTTTGCAAAATAGTATTCTGTCCATTTGATTCTCTCCGGAAGATTGTTCTTGTCGCTCGCACTGGCCTCTCCCATCACAACTCCGATTCCCTTGTCGGTATAATTTGTCTTCAGATATGAGAAGATTGAGTCCAGGCTTTCCTTGTCATCGCTTCCGAAAACAGTGTCCTCCGTGTTGCTCATGGCAAATTGATACGGCGAATATGCGTGGGTTGAAAGAATCAGTTTGTCGCTTGCGGAATCCTTGGGCATTTTGTAGAGTGCGAGCATTGATAAGTCTGCGCCGCTTGCAGCATATCCGGGAACCATTATGAACCTGTCCTCATTTCCTTCCACAGCACGGATTGCGTCAATCGCTGTTTTCTCATATTCGGTAATCACGGCGACTAAGTCTGAGCTGTTCGTCCACCACTCGCTGTTGTTTGTCAATCCCTTTGTGTTTGCGAATTCCCCTCCGATGTCCCTTGGTTCATTAAGCACCTCAAAGACAAGCCGCTTGTCGTAGGATGCGAAACTTGTCGCAATCTGGGTCCATACTTTTTCTATGAACGACTTGGATTTTTCCTTTATGGCAGTGTCGTCGGAAAGCGCGAATCCGTATTTTGAGTCGTTTCCGTTGAGGTCGCTGATTGAAAAATTGTCATGGTGTATGTTGATGATTACGCACATGTTCTGGCTGTATGCATAGTCCACGACTTCCTTCACCCGTGCCATCCATGCGGAGTCAATCGTGTAGTTTGTGCCCTCCGTTATGTGATCGTGCCAGCTCACGGGTATGCGGATGGTTTTGAATCCCGCGTCTTTTACCTTGCTGATCATTTCCTTTGTGGTCTTGGGCATTCCCCATGCGGTCTCCGTGTTGAGTCCTTGGGTCCATTGGGTGTCACCTGCACCTGCGTCAAGCGTGTTTCCGAGGTTCCATCCTATCGCCATGTTCCGTGCCATCTCAACCGATGTTGACGCAATCTCAAAATCTCCCGCATCCACTTTGGATTCCGTACCTTCCCCGCCGCTTCCTCCGCTTGCCGATGAATTGGGACATGCTGTGAAATTTAAGAGCAGGGAAAAAATTGCCGCGTAAACTGCAAAATGTTTCAAATTGATTTTCATGGGACCTCCTGAAAACTGTGTTCTATTCGGATGGATTTTCTTTCCACGCTTCCAAAATATCACGGGAGCTTCCATTTTTCAATTTGATTATTTTATCACTTTACTAAAAAAATCAGTATAATGACCTTGCTTTGTCCCTGGTCTTTAAGTCAATCATAAGGCTCATCCCTTGCAGGATTTTCTGAACGCGTGCTGCAGAATCTCCACGTTCTGGCACTTTGAAATGCGGTCGATGAAATCGAACTTTATGGATGGCCATGTCTCCTCATTTTTCTCGTTCTGTTCCCAGATGTAGTTCACGCTTTTTTTTGCGTATTCCACAAGAGAGAATCTGTCCTCCGTGAAATCTGCGGAAAGAAATTTGATGAGGATTTTGTTGGCGGATGATTTGTCATCTTTTTCTTCCAAAACACGCGCGACGGCTGATTTTAAAAGATACGCGTCATACTCGGAATTTACGGAGGAATTTTTTTCAAGGATTCTTTCCACGACAAGCTCGGATGATTTCAGAATCAGTTCAGGCCATTTTTTGAAGAATTCCTCAAGCGAGTTTTTTCCAAGGTTGAAATCTTTTCCTGAGAGAATGAAGTCGAAAATCTTTTTGAAAACGGGATCGTCAATCTCGTCCTCGGAGACATTGTTCAGAAGAAAGTCCACGCTCATGGAAACAACGGAACGCTGGGACTCAGGGATGAACTGAACAGCATCAAGGGTCTCGCTGCAAATGTGCGTCAGAAGCTCCCTCGAATTCGAGTTTCCCTCAAGAGCGGAAAGCAGCTCCTTGTTCAGCTGGATTTTCTCGGACGGATCCTCAAGGATTTTGATGAAGTGATTGTAAATCTTTTCCTTGATTAAATCCTTTTTTTGCTCCGTGTCCGTGAGGAATGATTTTATGATGGTTCGTATTTCCGTCATGTCGGATTTGAAATTCGAGCAAAGATACTGCGCCGCTTTTTCCCTGCTTCCGTCAAGTCCGTCATCGAATGCGTCCTGATTTTTTACTTCAAGCAAAATGGCCTTGCAAATCTGCACGTAGGACGAACGGTATCCTTTCTCATAAATCTTCGCACTGATTGAGTCCCTGAGCCACTGTATGAGCGCCGGTCTGTTTTCGTGTATCGCGTTGAAATAAGAGTTGAACGCATGAAGCTGTACCGACTCGTTCTGATTTTCATCCGTGATTATTTCACTGACCAAGGCTTCTGTTTTCGCTCGTGCAGGATCGGTCGCCGGACTGTTTGAAAAACGGTTGAACACGACCTCAAGACATGTTTTTTTGAACGCCACGTCCTCATCGCTTCCGTTGTGGTTCAGCAGTATGTCTTGGATGATTTCAAACGGAAAGAAAACCATGCCGTTCAGGTCCCTTTCGTCAACATATTTTTTTATCAGCTCGTATTTCAGGTTGTTGTTCGACGTGTATTTTCCGAGAATGGAGAACGCGGAGTTGAGCTTCCAGTTTGAGATTGAGATGATTCCCATGCCCTCGTTTGAACTTCTCATCGACGCGAATGTCACGTAGTAGTTTATGAATTCCATGAGGAAATTTTCGCAGCTGGAATTTATGCGGCTCTCAATCTCATGTTTCGCCTTGAATTCCGTAATCGACTGAAGAAGAGAGTTTATGTCATCCTGACTGCATTTTTCGTAGAGGTCAATCTGTCCGTTCTTGATTTTGAACCGGATTAAATCGGAGAGCGAGTTGAAGACGCTGCTTTCATATTCCGTAAATCCGGCGAGAAGTCTTTCCTTCTCCTCATCCTTTATACCCTTGCCGAAGAGCCCCTTTTTGTCGAGCCGTTTGCTTAGTGTGTTGATTAGAGCCTCAGTAAGTTTCTTCACGGATTGCATGACTTTTTCTGAGCCGTTCAGAATTGCGCACTCGGCTATTTTTTTCGCGGCACTACTTTCAATGTCGAGCTTTTCGGAATATTCTTCAACTATTTTATCGAGGCGAGTTTTTTTGAGCCTGTATTTTTCTTTAGAAGCCGCAATGCCTATCACTTCAAAGAACTTTGTTTTTGGTCCGGTCCATTTTTCAACTTTGCTTTTTGCTTTGTCCAAAAGAGTGTCGGAAAATCCAAGAATGGGACAGGAGAGAATATCCGAATAGACGCTGGGGTCTTTTTCATCAGCGAAGAATGCCTCGACTTTTTCTGCAATCTGCTCGCCGGAAAGATTTTCACCCGAGCTTTCTATGAACTTTAGAACTGATTCCTCATTTTTTTTCAGCGCGGCATAATATCCGTTTTCTTCTATTATATTTATATTGTCAGTCTCTGGAAGTCCGCTTTTATAAGTCGCAATTTCTCTTTCCATTTTTAATCTCCCTGTATTCCGACTCCGCAAGCTTTTCAATTGCCCCGCGAGAGTTCTTGTACTCAATCTGCATCACGGCATTTCTTTCGCCCGTAATTTTCTCCATGATTCTGTTTTTGAGCTCGATTCTGTTCGCGTCCTGAAATTGCGGGTTGTTCAAAATCCTGTCCTCAAGAGTCTTTCCCAGTACATCCTCAAGAGATGTTTGGCATGATTTTTGCATGAGTATGATTACGATGAAAAAAATCAGAAGCACACCGAGGTTGCAGAGAAGGTAGCCTGTGCTTGGCGTGAGAAAATCTTTTCCGGTTGAGAGCATCTTTTGCATGAACGGCTCGATTACAGCCATCACGTTATTGAAGAAATCGTCAAAAAGTTTTTTTGAGAGAAAAATCAGGAATCCTACGGAAACAAGGGCGACGGAAATCAAGATGATGATTAGGACTGGGCCTGAAAGAAGCGTTGTGAAAATTCCCACGATGGATTTGCCAATCATTTTGAGAGAGGAGATAATTTTTTTTGCAATTTTTTGGGAGTGAGTTTTTAGCGAGGTTCTGTTTACTAGGATTTTTGACTGCGCCGCCTTTACGAGATTGCTGAAGAGCATGAACCCCGAGACTGTTGCGGAAATAAAAAGAATAAACCTCATAAGCGGATTCCCCTGAAAAAGCTGCTCGTAGATGTTGTCCTCAAAAAGATAGAAAATCACCTGCTTGAACACCATGAGAAGAAGCCCGAATCCCCAGATGAAAAACGGTGACTGTCCCGCGCAGGATTTTTTTCCTCCCACGCCAAGACTGCAAATCAGGTTGCCGAAAAGATAAATCAGCATGACGGCACATTCCAAAATCCCGATGCCGGAGAACGGAAGAAGAACCGTGTTGAAAAAAGCCGTGCATAGGAGAGTGTAAGACAGCGTGTTGAGTATGTAGACAAAGATTCCTGTTTTTTTAATGTCCAGTCCGAAGCTTTCGGCATAATTCATAAAATGCAACGAGAGAAGGATTCCAAGAATCACGTTCGTAAAAATGCCGGCCTGATTTTCGGTGGAAAAATGATAGCTTCCCGTTTTCGTCCAGCTGCTCAAAGAAAAGGCCAGAGCGAGAAGTGAAAATCCCATGAGGAGAATTGCGTTTGAAATAAATGTCTTTTTATTTTTCATCTTCGCTCCTATTTTGCCACAGGGATTTTGTATTCGTCAAGTTTTTTCTTTTCCCCTTTGGTTTTGTTTATCGCGTTGTCCAGAATCACGAGGGATGAGCTCAGGTAATTTTTCTGTCGCCCGTAGATTCCGTCTTCCCCGATTTCATTTATGAATTCCGCCTGATATTTTTTTATGCCGTCCTGAATCATCTTCAATCCGGTCTTGTCATTTTTGCTTTTCAGACAGTCAAATGAGGCCTTCGCATAAAGGCAGATTATGTCGGCTCCTTTTTCCGAAAGTTTTTTATTCATGGATGCGAACGTCTTGATGTAGCTTTCGTAGAGGTTTCGGTTCAAGGGATTTTTGTAAGTCTGATTTTTTATCTTTCCCTGCTCGAAATATTTTATGCAGTAATATGGAATGATTTCGCTGTAAATGATTGCCTCCCCGTCGTTGAGTCCGTTTTGTCTAAGAAAATCCGTCAGCGGAAAAACTCCCTTTATGAAATAGCTTGCCTCTATCATTCCTGCCGTTGTTTTTTTTCTAGAAGTCTGTTGCGCGAGATAGATTCCGAAGTTCATCATGTAATTTTTTACGTCGGAGTGTATCGCATTGTTCTGAGAAAGGATTTCGATGTCCTTCAAAAAATCCTCCGTGAAATTATTCTCGATTTTCTGAAGCAGCGAGCAGATGAAAACGGCCTCTTCAGTCTTTGCCGATGTCTGTCCTGCGAAAAGTGTGTCGGGGCTTCTCGTCGCTGATTCAATCCGCATATTTTTTTTAGTCTGCAATGTCATCCAGAAAATTGACGCGAGCGAGAGAATCAGTCCGAAGGTGATTTTAAAAATGTTAGCAATGTCCGCCTTAATTTTTTGTGTCCGTCTGCTCATGTTCTCAATGGTAACATTTCATCCTGATTTGTGCAAGAGAGTTGAGAGTTGAGAGGTGAGTGGTGGAATATCTCCTCACTCCTAACTCCCAAGGAAACGTTGATTTATAGCATCGTGTCATTACCATATTTGATTTAATGTCATTGCTGTATTTGATTTAATGTCATTGCTGTATTTGATTTAATGTCATTGTTGTTCTTGATTTAATGTCATTGCCGTACTTGATACGGCAATCTCTGCATATCAATAATGCGAATAAATAGATTATCGGGTCAAGCCCGATAATGACAGCTAGTGGAGCCCGATAATGACAGCGTTCTGAATTAATCTGTGGTTCCCTCATTCCTCCGTTCTCCGTTCTCAATTCTCAATTCTCAATTCTCAATTCTCAGTTTTCAGTTTTCAGTTTTCAGTTTTCAGTTCTCAACTCTCAGTTCTCAGTTTTCAGTTCTCAACTCTCAGTTCTCAGTTCTCAGTTCTCAGTTCTCAGTTCTCCTCTTATATTGACAGTTACGGAAAAATCAGTTAATCTAGTTGCAATTATGGACTTTGCATTTATTTCCGAAGTGATTCCTCTTTACATGCAGGCCGCGTGGCTCACTCTCAGAATTGCCCTAATCAGCATCGTGTTCTGCATTGCGCTCGGAATCATTTGTGCGGTAATCAGACTTTTTAAAATCCCGGTGCTTTCCCAGATTGTAAAAATCTACACGGAGCTTTCACGGAACACGCCTCTTTTGATTCAGCTTTTTTTCCTTTACTTCGCTCTTCCACGCTTGGGAATCAAACTCAGCTCGGAGCAGTGCGGAATAATCGGGCTTACTTTTTTGGGCGGCTCTTACATGGCGGAGACTTTCCGCTCGTCTTTGGAAACGGTAAGCCAGGTGCAGATTGAGTCAGGCCAGTGCATAGGATTGAGACCCTCTCAGATTGTCCGCTACGTGATTTTGCCCCAGGCATTTTCGGTGAGCGTTCCGGGTGTGTGCGCGAACATCATGTTTTTGATAAAGGAGACCTCAATGTTTTCGGCGGTGGCCCTTGCAGATCTGATGTATGTCGCGAAAGATTTAATCGGTCTTTATTATAAAACCGACGAGGCTCTGACCCTGCTTGTGCTCGCGTATTTTATCCTGCTGCTCCCCATTTCAATTTTGAGCGGCATTGCGGAAAGGAGGCTGCGTTATGGACAGTTCGGTGCGTAGTGCCGTGGGTTCTGCTTTCGGTGTTTTGTTCCAGGGAAAAAATTTCGTTCGTCTTTTGGGCGGACTCGGAGTGACGGTTTGGATCGCCGCTGTGTCTGTGGTTCTCTCTTTGATTTTTGGATGCCTTTTCGGAATGTTGATGACGGTGAAAAATCGGCCCGTGAAAATCATCTGCAGAATCTATCTTGAGTTCATGCGGATTATGCCTCAGATGGTCCTGCTCTTTTTGGCCTACTACGGATTGACCAGAAGCTTCGGAATCTCTTTGAGCGGAGAGGCTGCGAGCATTTTGGTCTTCACTCTTTGGGGTACCGCCGAGATGGGAGATTTGGTGCGTGGTGCCTTACAGTCCATGCCGGTACATCAGTATGAGAGCGGACGTGCGATAGGTCTTACTGAAAAACAGATTTTCTTCCATATAATAATGCCTCAGGCCGTTCGTCGTTTGGTTCCGCTCAGTCTGAATCTGATTACGAGGATGGTCAAAACCACGTCGCTAGTTGTTTTTGTGGGCGTGATTGAGGTCGTGAAAATCGGACAGCAAATCATTGAGTCAAACAGACTCACGGTTCCCACCGCATCCATCGCGGTTTACGCTACGATTTTTTTTATGTATTTTCTTGTGTGCTGGCCCCTTTCCATGTTGGGCTCGCATATTGAAAAAAAGCAGGGAGGCAAATGATGGCGTTGCTTGAAGTGAAGAACGTGAAGAAGCGGTATGGAGCTGACGGCGAATACATTTTGAACGGTGTGTCCCTTGATGTTCAGAAGGGCGAGGTCGTCGTGATTCTCGGTCCCTCGGGTTGCGGAAAAAGCACGTTGCTCAGATGCATCAACGGACTTGAGCTGATTGAGGACGGGGAGATTTTGCTTGACGGAAATAAAATCAGCGGACTGAAAAAAGACATGCACCTGGTCAGGCAGAAAATCGGGATGGTCTTCCAGAGCTACGATCTTTTCCCACACATGACCGTAATGAAAAATATTTTGATTGGTCCCACAAAGGCTCAGAAACGCGACAAGGCGGAAGTGGAAAAAGAAGCCATGGAATTGCTCAAGAGGGTGGGGCTTGAGGATAAGGCCAACGTATACCCCCGTACCCTATCCGGCGGACAGAAGCAGAGAGTTGCGATTGTCCGTGCTTTGTGTATGCATCCTGAGATTATGCTTTTTGACGAGGTGACGGCTGCCCTTGACCCTGAGATGGTGCGCGAGGTTCTTGACGTGATGATTGACCTTGCGAAAAGCGGAGCCACCATGCTGATTGTGACTCACCAGATGGAATTCGCCAGAGCCGTCGCAGACCGCATCGTTTTCATTGACGAGGGAAACATCGTGGAGGAATCTTCCCCGGATGATTTTTTCACGAATCCGAAGACCGAGCGCGCGAAGAGATTCCTTGATGCATTCAGGTTCGACAAGGTTAGAAACTGACTCAAGAGTGTATTCATCGCTGCAAAATCGATTTGATGTAATCTTCTATTCTCATGCCGCCTCTGATTTTCAGGTCCTTTTGAATGCAGTTGCCGTGATGGTCTATGTAAACTTCAATCTGTGGGTTCAGCTCATAAAATGAGGATCCCAGCGAATCAACCTTTCGCGCGTAGTTTTCCTGCATGTAATATTCTGAGAATGGAAATTCAAGCGAGACCCTTGAGTTTGCGTAAATCAATCTTGCCCTGACAAAAAGCGTGGAGGCATCCGGCTCGTTTGCTCTCAGTCCCGAGATTGTGCAAAGTCCGTCCGAATTTTTTTTCAGAAGACAGAACACAACAGGTGTGCCTCTTCCAATTTCTTTTACTTCAAGACTTTGTGAGTCGAGTTCGGAAAAATCTTTCGTTGATTCACTGAGTGTCAGCCGGACATAACGGCCTTTGAACGGATTGTAAGGATCTCTCATCTCGCATTTGAATGATGCTGTCCGTCCTGATTTTTCTGATGTGTTTTTAATCGCGCTTGACCGGAATAAAATCAGGATGACGGCTCCGACCTGAAAAAGAATTGCGATGGCGAAAAGAGAGAATGTTTTTTTCAAAAATTTATTTTTCATTTTGCTTCTCCTTGTTTTTCTTTTGAAGGAAAATATTGATGATGAAGACCCCGGCACCGAGAGCGATGAATAAGAGTCCCTTCGCAATCAGTCCGTAATCCTCCGCGAAGAATTTTACCATGACGGCGATTCCCAAAAAAATGGCCGCGCAATTTGCCATTGCGAGAGATGAAAAATAAGATGCCTTTACAAGATAATAGACGCAGGACAAAATCAGGAGGGCGAAGCAGATTGAGCCGATTACGTTTTTGGAATTTCCATGGGTGAGGGGCGGAACGAGCAGCACGGTGTAAATCAAAAGCGGATGAATGAAAATCACCGGGTTAATCCATCTTTTGTTTTTTACGGAATCCCTGAAGATAAGAAATCCTGATGCTATGAACATTAAAAGTGGAGTGATGAATGCGACGATGCCCATGATGGAAGTCCGTGATTCAAAGAATACAAAATCAAAGTCAGGTTTCAGATATGCCGTGCAGAAAAGAGCTGCGGAGGATATAATCACCGAAAAAAATCCCATCGCTTTGTTTCCATGAAATCCGTAGAGAGCCATGAACCACGCGCCCACTGAAATTATGATTAATAGAATGCCTTCGAAAGATGCGTATTTGTTGAGTGAGAGCGGAATCAGGAGGAGAATAAGACTTGCGAAAATGTATGGAGACATGCTTCCCCTGTTTTTTATGAGAAGCGAGTGAAATCCCAGAAGCGACATGGCAATCAAAATGATTTCCGTTGTCCAGTGAAAGAAGTGATCCGTTTTTGATGTGACAAGAATGGAAATAATCAGCCCGAGGATTGGAAAAATCAGCAGGTCTAAAATGGCAGGGATTCTTTTTCTGTCGGAGGATAAAATCAAAATGAGCATGGAGAGAATGGTTACAAGCGCATATAAAATGATGGATGAAATCGTCCGGTCATGCCACCCCAGGAAAAGCTCGTAGAGTGTGAGCAGGAAAAACAGAGCCAACGAGCAAATCCTGCAAAATGTGAATGTGAGAGGCCTGTCCTGGATTTTAAATCTTTTTTGACGCATTATAATTATGGCGCTTATGAAAAGCAGATAACAGAAAGCGAATGCAAGGGGATTATAAAAATCCGCGATGACGAATTGAATTGGAATAGAGACAAGAGGCGCTATGTACCACGATTCTTTTTTCAGGAAGGCGAGCGACGCTGTGATGACAAATCCCATGAGAATCAGGATGGAGGATGCAAGTGCGGAGGAGCTGACCTCAACGTCAAAGACTGAATAAATCACATAGAGTGCCGAGATGATGAGCGGAATGAGCGCGATAAAATTTCGTCCGTCCCTTTCTTTTTTGAACAGAGTTCTGAATACGGAAATGGTGATGCTTGAGAAAAACAAAGCGCAGGTGAGAATTATGTCGAGAAAAAATCCGTCGGTGTGATGGGAGGGACCTGAGCGGACGTACTGCCATCCGATGTTTTCCCAGAAATAATCTTTGCACAAAAGGACGAGAAGAACGAGCAGGGCTGATGAAAAAATCCTGCTTGTGTTTTTGATTTTTGACATGGCGAAAATTGAGAGCAGGGAAGAGTACGCGACAATCCAAAGTCCGGGGAGTGTTTTGTCAAGGCAGAATCCCAGCATGGAAACCGCGTAAACTACGAGAATCCATTTCAACGACTGTTTTTTTTGAATCATCGGGTAGGGAACCAATGCGGCGAAAATAAGGTAGATAAGCGATGAGGAATCCTCGTAGTGTTTCGTCGATGCGATGAATGCGGTTCCGAGAATCAGGGTGAGAAAAAAGACGGAATCTGATTTGGTTGGATATAAAACTAAAATCGACGAGACTGCCCAGAGCGCGATAAAAGAGCTTGTGTCTGATGGAAGTCGCAGTGTTTGTGAGATGAATGCGATTACCGCACCGAACAAAAGTGCCCATCCGAGCCCGAGACTTTCACGGACCGACGCTTTTTCCATCTTGCCCTTGAATTTAAAAATGAGGACAGCCGCTTGAATCCCTAGTAGCATTAAAATGGCGCAGATGATTTTTGTCGTCCTGCTGATGAACGCCCAGTTGTACGCAATCAGTGAGATGAGTCCTCCAACGACGAGCACGCAGGAAGCAATCATCAGGATGACTGGAACCCAGTTGATTTTTTTTCGTTGATTTTCCACGGATTTTTTTGAATCAACTTTGGAATCAGGATTTTGAATCAGCCCGTTCTCCGCGTTTATCATATCGCAGCAATAAACTGTGAGATTTTCCGCTGACTTCGGGTCGAGTATTTTTTTCTCTGCAAGCTCCGGAATCTTTCTCATGAGCCATCTGTAATTTTCGTTTTCCATAAATCAATTATAATCCATACACAAATTTGAAGCAAGGACTGGAACGTGTCTCCTTATGCAATGAGTGATTTGTTTGCTTTTCCCCGAAAAAAATTCATCGCATTTTTTTTTCTGAATCCGGATCAATCAGAATTTTTGAATTTTTTTTGCAAGTCATATTGACAATTTTTTTTAGATATATTAAAAGTTAGTTACGTCATAAAAAATCCTATAAAATCCGGTTTCATATCCTTTGTGTGGGGAATCTCCTGGCACGTCTGTTGTGAGATTCTGTAGTTTGTTGACTGAAAATTCAAGCCCGTAAAATTTTTGGATGAAGGCTTGTATCGCCCCTGCTAATGAGAGGAGTAGAAAATGTCCTACGAAATGCGAACGGAAAAGTCTGATCAGATGACCAGACAGAATATGGAAATTTTGAGTAATATAAAGCTTGCCCCATACATTCAGCTCAGTACTGGCCTCATAAAAAAGAACCGACGTTCTGGGGGGAATATGTTCCGCCATCAGATTCAGACTCTGAGCATTTTGATTGACTACAATTACATTGATCCGGTTCTTCTGAAGGCGAGTGTGGTTCACGATGTGATTGAGGACCTGCCGGATTTCGACCAGAACCTCATTCTCAACTGCGACGAGGACGGAAAGGAAGTTCTTGATCTTGTGCTCGAGGTCACAAAAAGACAAGGCGAGTCAAAGGGAGATTTTCTGAAGCGGATTATAACTAATGGAAGCCCCAAGGCGAAGATTTTAAAATGCGCGGACAGAATCTCAAACATGATTGAGCTTGGATTTGTGACTGCCCCGGATTTCATCAAGAGGACTTGTGATGAGACTGAGTACTACATACTTCCAATGGCAATCTATGTGGACTACACGATGTATCAGGAGCTGATTTCGCTTTTGGAGAGCCGTCAGAAATTCCTTGAGGACATCGGTTACGTGAAATAGGACTTCTTTTTTCCAGCGTTCCCCACGTTGTACAAAATGAAAAAATTTGCTACAATCATCCCATGTCATTTTACGATTCATTTGATGTGGCGGTGGTTGGTGGCGGCCACGCTGGAATAGAGGCATCCCTTGCATGTGCGCGCATGGGACTTAAGACCGTGCTCATTACTCAGACCGTGGACTCAATCGGACGCATGAGCTGCAATCCTTCCATCGGCGGAATTGCGAAGGGAAACATCGTGCGTGAGATTGACGCGCTTGGCGGTGAGATGGGAAAACTGATTGACCGTTCCATGATTCAGTTCCGATTGCTCAACAGAAGCCGTGGTCCCGCAGTTCAGGCACCGAGATCCCAGGCAGATAAAATCACTTACTCTCAGCTCGCACGAAAAAAACTTGAGACCACCGAAAATCTTTCCACATTGATGGACACTGCGGTTGACATTCTCACTGTCGCCTCATCAACTCCTCTTCCTGAATCAAGTGACTCAGCGGCGGATTACGGAAGCATCCCGGGTGAAAAACGCGGCTCTGTAAATTATGAATATGCGACGAAGGCTGCAAAAAGCGGAATGAGGCAAAAGGTCATCGGCGTGGTGACGGAAAGGGGCAGGGTGATTCCAGTTCGCTCGGTTGTTCTGACGACGGGAACTTTTTTGGGAGGACGCATTTTTATAGGTGAGTACGACGCTCCTTGTGGCCGCCTTGGTGAGCAGGGTGCGTTCGGTTTGACAGAAAGTTTGAATCGACTTGGATTTACGACTGGCCGACTTAAAACAGGAACTCCTCCAAGAATCCTCCGGCACACGGTTGATTTTTCAAGGCTCGAGATTCAGGACGGCGACAAAGATGTGATTCCGTTCAGCTTTGACGACGAAAAAGTGGACCGCCCGATGGTTCCCTGCCACATGGTCTACACGAACTCAGAGACGCACAAAATCATCCGCGAGAACATTGGACGCTCGCCACTTTACTCTGGAAAAATCAGCGGAGTGGGGCCGCGTTATTGTCCTTCCATTGAAGACAAGGTGATGCGTTTTCCCGAGCGCGAGAGGCACCAGCTTTTTGTTGAGCCCGAGGGACTTGAGACCGACGAGATTTATTTAAACGGACTTTCGTCATCTTTGCCCGAGGAAGTGCAGGACGTTTTTTTACGCACGATGGGCGGATTCGAGAACTGTACCGTAAGCCGTCCGGGATATGCGGTTGAATATGATTACGTGGAGCCGACCCAGCTTTTCCCGAGCCTTGAGACAAAAAGAGTCGCGGGACTTTTCAACGCGGGACAGATTAACGGAACGTCGGGCTACGAGGAGGCTGCCGGTCAGGGATTGGTCGCCGGAATCAACGCGGGGCTTTACGCGAGGGAGCACAAAAAAATCTGCGGACCTCTTTGCGACTCTGACTCAAGTTTGGGCGCAAGTCCTTCGTCAATGGAAGCCGGAAAGTTCCAGCCCAAGCCGCGTTTTACAAAGGATGAGCTTAAAGATTTCGCCGCAATCTCCGAGAGGGAGACAGAGAGACTTTCCGAAAAATTGATTTCATTCTCGAAGGAAAACGGATTTGATAAAGTCCACGAGATTCCGGAATACGAGCCTCTGATTTTGGGAAGGGACGAGGCATACATCGGTGTTCTGATTGATGATTTGGTGACGCTCGGAACAAAGGAGCCGTACAGGATGTTCACAGCACGTGCAGAGTACCGCCTGAAACTGAGGCACGACACATGCGACAGAAGGCTCCGTGAAAAGGGATTCCGCGTCGGACTAATCTCCCAGTCCCAGATTGATTTGCTGAATGAAAAATATGCCGCGGTTGATGAGGCACTCGCTTACATCACATCCCATCCCACGTCGGAAAATCCCGGCAGCTTCACCGACATGCAGTGGACTTTGGCGCAGGAAGATTTCAAGTACCGCTACTACATTGAAAAGCAGGATGCCCGCGTCGCAAAAATGCACAAGATGGAAAACGCACGAATCCCCGCAAATTTCGATTACGGAAAAGTCGTCGCCCTGAGCGCGGAAAGCCGTGGAAAGCTTGAGAAAATCCGTCCCCTCACCTTGGGGCAGGCATCCAGAATCAGCGGAATCCGAAACAGCGACATAATGCTGCTCATGGTTTACTTGCATTGATGGGAATGCGTGTTTGCATAAGAAACAAAATGCCGCTGTGGAAATTGGTTTTATATCAAACTAAATAGCCTGAATGTCGAGTTTCACCTTAAACTCAATTCCCTCATAAACCAGGACCGGATTTCCCCGCTCAAGCGCGCAGTGTTTTTCCCATCTCTTGCTCTCACGCCCTGAGTTCTCCTCCTTGATTTTTCCCCGGATTCTTTCTTCCAGTTTCCTCATCGCAATCTCGCGGTTCAGGAGCTGGCTTCTTTCCTCCGTCGCAGTCACAGAAATCCCTGTGGGAACGTGAATCAGACGAACGCCGGTCTCAACCTTATTCACGTTTTGTCCTCCGTTTCCTCCACTGTGAAAGCGCTCCATGCGGATGTCCTTTTCATCAAGGCAGATTTTTTCATTCGTGAGATTTTCCACCTTGCTCACGTCAATGAACCAGTTTTTTCTTCCGTGCTTTGGTCGGAAAGGACTCTTGCAAATCCACAAAACGGAGCCGCAAAAATCCTCGCTGCTTTCCAAATCAAGTTCCGCAATCACCGAGTTGAAACATTTTTCCCTCAGCTTTGATTTCGAAATCTTTTCCCAGTTTCCGCTCCTGTGCCTTTTGATGATTTTCATTCCAGGAAATTTTTTTGAAAGGTGTTCCGTAAAAAGTCCCACGGCAAGTTCACATTCTGCAGGTCCCCGTCCGCTTGAAATTTGAATCATGATTTTTTCTTCCATCAGTCTTCCCCTCCCGCCTTGAAGTTGTAGACCGGCCTGATGATTTTTTCCACGCAGACAGTCTCCGAAATGGACTCAAGGATTTCTGAGATGGGGCGGTATGCGAAGGGTGCCTCGTCCAAAGTTGATTTTCCGATGCAGCTTGAGTAGATTCCCTTCATCTGAGATTTGAACTCGGAGACCGTGTGCGATTTTTTTATGTCCTCCCTTTTTTGAATTCTTCCAGAACCGTGAGGCGCAGAATAATTCCAGTGCCCGTTTCCTCTTCCTTTTCCAAGAATCACTCCGTCTCGCATGTTGATTGGGATGATCACGCGCTCATCTTTTCTTGCGGATATCGCTCCCTTTCTCAAAATGCGGCGGTCAAGCTCAGGACAAAAATCAATGTAGTTGTGGCAGCAGGTCCACTCGTCCTCAATCTTCCATTTCATTCCGCGCGAGATTTCGTCAATCATTATGCTCCGGTTGAGCGACGCGAAATCCTGTACGATTCGGATGTCGTGGATGTAATCTTCCATCAGATCTCCGTCAAGGTAAGTCATCTCAAAGGGCACGTCCTCCCCGCGTTCCTTCAAGATTTTGTGTCCCTCCTTCAAATAAAAATCCGAGACCTCGCAACCCAAGTGCCTGCTTCCCGAGTGGATTACGAGATACGCGTTTTTCTCATCGTCCCTGTCCACTTCGATGAAATGATTTCCTCCTCCCAGAGTCCCAAGTCCGAGAAGCGCGCGTGCGGAACCGTCGTCGTTTTTTCTGAGTTTGCTCCAACAGCGGAGATGTGTCAAATCAATTTCGCCTGAACGCCTGTGAATCTCCTTGCGTTTTTCAAATCCAGACGGAACCCTCTCGCGGATTACGGTGTCCAGCTTTTGAAACTCGGGACGCACCAGTTTTAACCTTGCGACCGAAAGACCGCACCCGATGTCAATTCCGACAATCTCCGGGATGACCCTTTTCCCGACCGTCATCGTGAGTCCTATCGTGCAGACTTTTCCCGGATGAACGTCCGGCATGATTTCGATTTTGCTTTCCCTGGATGCCTCGTTGTCCAGGAGATTTTTTATCTGGTGGATTGCATAAGAATCCACGTCCGTATTTTCATTGTTCGTGCAATGCAGTGTGGCAGCTCCGATTTTGCCCTGCAAAAATTTTTCGCTCATATAACTCCTTGTGCGAATAAAAAAATGAGAAAATAAATTTTAACAGATAAAAAAGAGGAGAGGCGAAAAAATTTGATTTAGGATTTTAGTTCAGACAGATTTTTTAGAAACGTCCGGCCAGTCCTCTTTTTGTTGTTGCAATGGGATAAATCTTTTTCATAACTGGCCTCCTGAGATTAACTTAACGCTCCATACGGAACTGGTTTTAATATAGAACTATTTTAAAAAGATGTCAAGTGAGGTGAGAGTTGAGAGGTGAAAGTTGAGAGTTGAAAGGTAGGATTTTATTTTTTGATTGCATCCGTTGGCTTTCCACTCGTTGTTTTCACTTCTCACCTCTCAGTTCTCAATTTTCAAAGTCTTTTCTCAAGCTGTGAAACTAAATCCGCGAATGTGTCGAGTGCCGCCTGGACCGGTTCCGTGCTCGCCATGTCTACGCCTGCGACGCGGAGACTTTCAATGGGGTATCTTGAGCCGCCGCTTTTCAGGAACTTGAAGTAATCTTCCCTTTCCTTTTCGCCGCCGTTTGTCACACGTTTTGCGAGTGCCAGTGACGCGGAGATTCCGGTTGCATATTTGTAAACATAAAATGCGTTGTAGAAATGCGGGATGCGCAGTCCCTCAAGGTCGCTTGATTTTTCAAAATGCATCTCAGGTCCGAAGTACTTGACCAAAAGCTCACGGTAAATTGAGCGGAGCTTTTCCGTCGTAAGAGGAATTCCCTGCTCAAGGCTTTCGTGTGTCTGCAATTCAAACTCAGCGAACATTGTCTGACGGTGGAGCGTTGCAAGAATGTCGTTCGCCCGCATTGCCAGAAGATATGTCGCAAGATTTTCATCACCCTTTGCGTTCGCTTCTTTCAGCATGTACTCAAACACAAGCTCCTCGTTGAACGTGGACGCGACCTCCGCCTCAAAGATTGTGTACTCGTAGCACATGAAGGGATTGTTGTGGACGCTGAACCATGAGTGCATGGAGTGTCCTCCCTCGTGTGCCATCGTGTAAACGTCGCGGATTGTCTCCTCGTCGTAGTTCAGGAGAATGTACGGATATCCCTTGTAGCAGCCGGAAGAGAATGCGCCGGAATTTTTTCCTTTGTTCTCATAGCGGTCTGCCCATCCGTGAAGAAGTCCGTTGCAGAGCGTGTCGGTGTAATCCTTTCCAAGGACGGAAAGCGCGTTTCGTACAATCTCCACGGACTCCTCGTAAGTCGTGTGTGTCTTGACTGATTTTACGAGCGGCACGTAGACATCGTAATGCCTGAGCTCATCCACACCGAGAACTTTTTTCCTGAGCGAATAAAAGCGGTGGAGCGGCTCCAGATTTTTGTTCACCGTCGCAATCAGATTGCGGTAGACTTCCTCAGGCACCTTGTTTCCGAAAAGACCCGCGTCGAGAGATGATTTATATCCCCTCGCACGTGCGACAAAAACATCGTTGGCGACGGATCCCGCGTAAAGGGCTGCGAGCGTGTTTGCGTGTGCCTCATAAGCTCCGTAGAATTTTTCGTAGGCTTCCTTTCTGACTTCCCGGTTCTGGTTCTCCAAAAAGTTGCTCCATGTTCCGTGGGTGAGGGGCAGGTCCTTTCCGTCTACTTTTACCGTGCCGAAATTCATGTCCACGTCGTTGAGCAGACTGAACGCGTTGTCGGCGGTGGATGCGGTCTCTGAATGAAGGGCCATGATTCTCTCTTCCTTTTCCGAAAGAGCGTGCTCCTTTCCGTGCAGAATCTTTTCTATATAAATGCGGTAGTCGGCGAAATCTTTTTCCGAAATCCAAGCGCGGATTTTTTCATCGGGGATTGAAAGAAGCTCGGGAACATAGAAGCTGGTCTCGGCACCGCACTTTGTGTATGCCATCATCGCACGGTTAACCTTGTCCTGTGCGTCGGCGTCACCTTGGTCAGCCTCATGCAGAAGGCTCGCGTAGTGATAGACATTTTCCATCAGGCGGTCCAAAGCCTCGTCAGCGTGGAGTGCCTCAAGAAGAGTCTCCTTGCTTTCACCCAGTCGTCCCTTGAACGCGACGAGTTTTTCAGTTGCGGCGGGAATGGATTTTAAATCAGCTTCCCATTCATCATCAGACTTATAAATTGTAGAGAGGTCCCACTTGTATTCTGCGGGAACGTCTTTTCTTAAAGGAATTGTTTCTTTGCTCATGGAGTAAGTGTAGCACAACTCAGGATTTTTGAAAATAGGGTGGCTTGAAAAAAAATCGAAAGTGTACCATAATGGCATGTCTGGGAGGTTTGTGTGGAAGAAAATCAAGGCCAGGGAAAAAAGAAAATTCTCTCCGTGTGCTGCTGGGGTCTTGCCGCTTTTATATCCGTCGCATTTTTTTTTACTATGGACCTTTGGCGTTCAGAGGCTTCGGATGAGGCTGAGACTTTGAAAGATAAGGTTGACAGCACGGTTCTTCCCGAGTCAAAGGGTGAAAATCATTTGGCAGGAAAAATCTTTTCGTCACCGGAAAGGACCATACGCTATGTTTTCCAGTCCGAAACTTCCATGCTTCTCGAACACGTTTTTTCAATGGACGCAAAATTTAAAATGCCCTTTTCAATCCTCTGCGACTATTCTCTTGACTCCACAGGCGGAAAGCTTTTCATAAAACCGGTTTCACTCGTTACGGAAGATTCATCCACGTCAAGCTCAAGCGAAATCTCTTCCATATTGAATGAAAGTCTTTTCTCCGAGATTCTTTCCCGCTATCCGAAATTTGAGACGGAGGAAAATTTCAGCGACTTGAAGATTCTGTCACTGGAGCGCGCGAAAAAAATCGTGTGCGGAAATCTGTTCGAAATTTTTTCCTTCGACTACACTTTGCTTCCGTCCGCTCTTTTGATTGAGGAGATTTTTCCTGAGGACTATCTTCTCAGAAGGGAGGGACTTAAATTTGTTTCCGACGATGACTCCAAGTTTTTTAAAATCTCACCGGATTCGTTTTATTTTGTTTATGATGACACTGTGTCATCTTTTTCTTACGGAGCCGTCCCGGATTTTGAAGACGAAAGTCCCGGAGTAAAATTTTCATGCTCCCTTAAATTTTTCGATTCCGATTTGGCCTTGGGAGAGGCGAGAATTTCTGATGCCGGAACTCTGGAAGGAAAAATATATGCGGATGAAAAATCTCGTACAGTGCAGTCGGTGGATGTTTACATGGAAATAATTTCCGCTCCGGAATCCTTTTGTCTTTCCGCGGGGGAGAGATTCAGGACAAGGCTTCCTTCTGCAGAGCTTCTTGAGTGGATGAGATTGGAGGACACGGAGATTGTTTCAACTGAAAGTGAGGAAGGAAAATAAAAATGAAAAAATGTCTTTTTAAAATAGGTGGGCTTATGGGGAAAAAAATTATTCTTGCGGGATTCTCTCTCTTGATTTTCCTGCTTGTTTCTTGTGATAAAAAAACTGAGGCCGTTGGAGAAATCCATTCCGCCGTGGAGTCGGGACGTGATTCTCTTTCGGACTCAATCTTTTCGGACGCAACGACTAAAATGGAATTCCGAAATGACGGCCTTGTTTATGTATACGGACTTGTTGTTTCCGACGAGCATCCCGAGGGAGATTGGGTGAAGGACTTTGAGGGTGTTTATTCCGCCCGGCCTGAAATCAACCTGCTCACGCTTCAGGCGAAAAAACTCTGTTTTCAAAATCAGGTGATGGACAGCTTCGAGACTTACGTGCAAAAAAATCTTGATGCGACTGTAACGAAAATTACCGAGATGCTTTTGAACGGCTCGCTTGAGATGGACGGAAGCTCACAGAAATATTTTATGGAAGTGAATCGCTTGAGTTTTGAGTCCATGGGAAGATCCGCTCTTGATGATAAGGTCTCCTATCTCTACTATCTTTCTGAGGATGGAAATCAGCTGACTCTTGTGCAAAAAAAATCAGAGAATCCCGGAGGCGAGGACATCGTTTTTTCTGAGGATGATTCCGGAAATTTTGAAATCGATGTTTTGGGAAGCGAGATCATAATTTATCCACTTACGGAGATGAACGCGGAAGGCGAGAGAATTGAGAAAGGAGTGGAGGTTTCTTATTCCGCATTCGTCGAGTGGATGGACGGACATAAAAAATTTTCTGGCTCGGTCTACAAAAACTATGTGCTTGAAAATGACGACAAGATTTTTTTCAAGGTCTCCAAGCTGGATCAAATCAGCGGGACCATGAATTTTTCGAGCGTGTACAGCGGTGAGGAGTCAATCTCAGGAAGCTCCTACGTCATAAGGGCCGATATAAAATTTGATTCCGTCCCCTCAGAGCTTTCCGATTTGAAATCAGCCGCGATGTCACAGGACATGGTGAGTATGCCCTTCGTGTATGAGAGACGCTAGTTGACTCTCTCACTCCTCACTCCTCAACTCGCAAAGATATTCGTTCACGGCCCTCTCAAGCTCAGTGTAAATCAGCCTGGAAAAATAGAGCGGCCTTAGAGTCTCATCTTCCGGAAGGTTTTTTGAAAGGGAGTCCAGCTGTCTTTGTGTTGGAAAAACAAGGGATGCAGCGTCCTTTCCTTTTGACGAGAGAATCTGGGAGTCAATCATTTTCAGCTCCCGGGTGACTTCCGGAATCTTTGTTCTGTCCCGGATTCCTTTTTCGCAAAGAGAGCGTCCCTTTTTTGAAAGACTTTTCAGCTCCTGAAGATTTCCGACGAAATTCCTGTATGCGCTTTCAAATGTGGGAGCCTGATTTTCCAATGCTTCCTCATCAATCATCCGCTGATTTTCCTCAGCCCTCTCAAAAAAGATTTTTTTCACGTCAGTTAAATCCGGTCCCGAGCAGATGTCATTATAATCCGCGACCTCAATCCCCCTGATGGCCATGCTTTCCGGCGTGAGGGTGTATGTGAGCTGTCCGTCCTCTTTTGCCTTGCCGCATGAAGTTTCAAACCACCATGAGAAAAGCGACATGCGTGAGTCTGTGAGTATCTCGTTGCCGTTGTAGTCCCTTGCCGTTTTCGGATTCGCTCCAAGCAATGCGTTTGCCCCGTCAGTTTCCGCAGTCCTGAGTCTCGTCGATGTCCTGTGCGCCCGCTCTTCAAATTGTGAGCCGCGTATGTGAGTCTGCCTTCCCGGAAAACCAAGGTCCATTCCCGCAATGTAGATTTTTTCCGCCCCGCATTTCCGTGCGAAATCCCATGCGGTAGTTGTCACGCTCCCTCCTGCACCGAGCTCTCCTTTCTTGCCCATGATTTTCTCAAAGTATTGTCCGATGGGAAAAAGCGATGAGCATAGAATAATCTCCCGGCATGGAAAACGAAATACGGATGGCCATGCTGCGCTTTCTGTAATCAGCACGGAGGACGGTGACGAAAGAAATTCCAAATGAAGGGCACACGCATATTGTGGATCGACAAGAATTATAAAATCAGGCTCCACGCCATATTCAAGGCAGGAGTGAAGGGCTGTGTCCACGCAAACAAGGACGGCTCTTTTTTTTAATTCTGCAAGCTGCGGCAGGATTTTTTCAAGGCTTGGTCCCGCGGCAATTATTACAAAGGGAAGGGGAACGGGAAGTCTGAAAGCTGCGTCAAAGAATTTTTTTACACCTCCCAGCTCACCCATTTTCGAAAGATTCTTGCATGAGTTTGAGAGCCAAAGGTGCGCGAATTTTTCAAGCGTGTTTGTGTTCACTTCCTCTTTTTGCCTGTTCTTTTTGCACAAATCCATGACGGAGGAAAAATATTCCTTTGCATGGGAAGCCTGGCTTGGCACGCTGAAAAAAATAATTTTGTCCTGTGGAAATTTTCGGATTAAGGATGACGCGGTCTGTTCATCGGTCCCGATTGCAAAAATCACCTCGGGATGGCTGATTACCGGGCTCCAGTCCAAAACGGAGAGGGCCTGCAAAAAATGTGGTACGCTGCATTCTACAATCACAATCGGGGTGGACGGTGATTTAAGTGCCGAAGCAATTGGTGCGTATCCCAGTCCGCATGAGAGAAAAACAGCCGCCGAGGTTTCATCCGTGATTTTGGATGCCGCCTGCTGAGCTTCCCTTTCCGGATTGTATTTTGAGTGCAGTGCAAGTGTGTTTTCAAATGCGACGGGAAGTTCGTTTTTTGAGCTTGCAATCTCCATGGGAAATTTTATCTTTCCGGATTCAAAATCCTCAATCTGCGAGGAAATCATGCCGTAGAGACCGGGGAATCTTTTTTTGAAGAGCGCGATGTTTTTATTCCAGATTGAGTTCAATGGTCATTCCCTCCACGACAGGTGATCCGGGCGCGGGTTTTTGGCTTATGACCCATCCCTCCCCGTTAACGACGAATTTCAGCTCGGGATTGTTCTGTATGAGAGGAATCAAATCCCTTTTCGGTCGTCCCATGAAATCAGGAACGATGTCGTCAATCTCAAGCGGCATGTTCTCGGTGATTGAGACAAGCCCCGTATGCTCAACCGCAGGAGCCGCGTCACGGGTCATTCCAAGGTGGTCAATAATCTCATCAGCGGCTTCCCTGATTACAGGCGCGACGATTCTTCCTGCGTAAGTCTCACCCTTCGCTTTTTCGACCACGATGTAGAGCACAATCTGAGGCTCCTCCACCGGAAAGATTGCCATGCAGTTCGAGATAAAATCAGTGTCGCTGTATCCTCCGTGAACAGGATCCGCCATCTGAGCCGTACCCGTCTTTACTCCGATTGAGATGTCCCCCAAGGCCGCCCTGCTTCCGGTTCCTTTTTCCGCCGTACTCTCCATGCAGCTCAGAAGATATTTTGCCGTGGATGCCTTGAGCACTCTCTCCCCGTATTCAGGACTGTGGTTGTACTCCACGTTTCCGTCCTTGTCCTTGATTCTTTTCAGCAGCGTTATTTTCGGAGGAAGTCCCTTGTTCGCAATCACCTCCGCCGCCTGCACCATCTGAAGTGCCGTAACGGTAAGTTCCTGACCTATGGACATGGTTGCCTTCGTTCTCGCTGACCATGATTTTGCCTCTGGATTCTTTATGTAGCCAATCTCCTCGCGCGGAAGCTCCACCCCGGTCTTTTTTCCGAAACCGAATTTGTCGATGTAGGAGAGAAAGGTGCTCGTGTTCAGGAGGTCGCTCATCTGTGCGAAAGCGTCGTTGCATGAAAACTCCAGGGCCCCCCTTACCGAAAGATATCCGTGGTGGTCCAGACAACTGATGCGGATTGTCTCGTTGTGGCTCGTGGTCCTCGTGTAAAGTCCGTCGCAAAGGAAGATTGTGTCCTCGTCAATCACTCCCGAATCAAGGTATGCCGCCGCCGTAAAGATTTTGAAGACGCTTCCGGGCTCGTAAGTCACCATGGCAGGCCTGTCTATCCTCTGCTGCGGAGTGGAGCGTGGGTATGTGTTCAAATCAGCGGAGGGAAGGCTTATGTAGCTGAGAATCTCTCCTGATTTCGCGTCGGATGCAATCAGCATGAAATTTTCCGCCTGTGTTGATTCCATCGCGTTCTTGGAGATTTTTTCCAGCTTGTACTGAAGGTCCGAGTCAATCGTGAGGTAAATGTTCTTTCCATATATAGTGGGCTCGGTCTCTCCTTCCTTGACTTCGGGTGAGAGGAGGTCCTCAAGCGAATACTCTATGCCGCTAAGTCCTGTTCCCATCGTTCCCATGTATCCCACAAGCTGGCTCGCAAGGTCGTGCAGGGGATAGATTCTTCCGGGAAGCTGGTCGAACCTGCAGAAATGGGAGAAGTTGTGGTCCCTGATTACAGCCGTGAGACGGTCGCATTGTTCCTGGGAAATGTGCTTTTTGATGATTGCGTACTGCGCGTTTTTCCGTGATGCGATTATGCCAAGAATCTCCTCGGCCCTCATTCCCGCGTCCTTCGCTATTGTCTCTGCAAAATATTTCGGATCCTTAATCAGCTTTGGGGTCACGCCGAAGTGATAGAAATTCGTCTGTACCGCAAGGGGCTTTCCGTTTCTGTCCACAATGGAGCCTCTCTCAACTTTGGGCGACGGGGAAGGCTGCGCGGGTGGTTTTCTGAACGCGAGTTTCACGTAGGTTATGACGATTCCAAAAAGGACAAATGTGATGAGCGCGAATAAAAGGTAAAGCCGCTTCCTGATTAAAAAGCCGTTTGTCTGCATAGTACTTTTCCCAAAATGTTTTTTACGGGAACAAACCCGTATTTCCTCGAATCAAGCGAGTCGTTGTAATTGTCGCCGATGGCAAGAATGGTACCTTCCGGCACCGACGTGCTTTCCCTCATCAGGTGATACTGATCCACGGTCAGAGGAAAAACCGAATCCCCGGCCCTAAGAGTATATCCTGAATCGAAGGAATAATCCAGTGCACAGCCACCGACGGCAACGCATCTTTTGATTACCAGATGTCCGTCAATCATGTAGATTACGACATCCCCGACCTCAGGAACTTTCCACTGTACAAAAGTAGAGTCTCCAAAAGGCACGTTCAGTCCATAGGCAGCCCTGAGAACAGCCACGACGCTCCCTTCTTTAAATGTCGGCTCCATGGATTTTCCCTGAATGCGAAGAAAGTCCAGTACGAAAAATTTTATGACGAGCCCGGCGGTCAGTCCAATGAAAAAAAATTCTATAATATGCGAAATTTGCTTTGACTTCATTTCCGTTTTATTCTAATATAGAGTTAGGTTTATGTCGATAGATACGTTATGGAAATAATAAATTATTCAGAAAATACTATATATGCGCGCCAAAAGAACCGTTTCAGGTTTTCAGGCAATAGATTGAACGCTTCAAGATACTCGTCCGCTGCCATAGTCATGCCGAGAAATTATGGAATCAGGAATTTCGTCCTGAGCGTGAAGGCAGCTTTTTCTATTCTTTTTAAGATTATCTTTACGATTCTCAAGGTTATATGGGTGGTCCCTGCCGTTGCTCTTTGTGTCTACTATCCATGGAAAGCCGTGGATGACATGGCATACGAGGAGAGTTTCGCAGGTGAGGTGAGCATGGAGGACACCGCCTGGTCCATGGAGTTCCTTGACGGTGCGATCTCAGCCTTCGCGCGTGAGACCACGACTTATCTGGACGATCAGGGAAACCTTGTGGACGAGGACGGAAATCTTTTGCCCGACATGCCTTTGGGAGGATTCAAGGAGGCTGTCAGATACGGCTGGCACACGATGAGAAAAAATGAGGCTCTTGCTACGGTCGCCAAGAACAACGGAATCAGTCTTTCCACCGTACTTTCCGCAAATCCCTCCATTACCGACGTGACTGAGGTTCCTGCCGGAAAAAAGGTCAGGATTCCATCCATGAACGGAATCGTCTACACTGTGGTGAAGGGGGACAGCCTTGAGAAGATTGTAAAAAGGTATGGGGTGAACTTCAACGATTTTCTTGACGTGAACAACCTGCCTTCCGCCGAGCTGGTTTTGGGACAGGAGCTTTTCATTCCGGGTGCGAAACTTCCCGACAGCGTTCTTGAAAAGGCAATGGGTGAGAAGTTCATGACTCCAATCAGGGCGAAGTGGTATCTCTCCTCTCCGTATGGCTCCAGAATCGACCCGATATCAAAGGTGCGTAAAAATCACACCGGAGTTGACATGGCATGTCCCACGGGCACACCAATCTATGCGTCAATGAGCGGCACTGTCTCGAAGGCAGGATGGAGCAATGTCTACGGATATTATGTAATCATCAAGCACAAGGAAAACTACCAGACACTCTACGGCCACATGAGCAAGATTCTCGCAAAAGAAGGATCCAAGGTGAGCCAGGGAGACAAAATCGGTCTTGTCGGAAGCACGGGATATTCCACGGGACCTCACCTGCATTTCACGGTCTACAAGAACAACTCGCTTGTCAATCCTGCGTCCGTTGTTCCTTCCCTGAAAAAATAGGAGGGCCGCGGCGGATATGGGATTCGGTTTTTTTAAGAAAGCTGCTCTTTTTCTGTCTCTTGCCATATCACAGTCCTTTGTTTTCGCGAAGGTAGCCTTTGAGGTTCTGGATCTTAGCGAGGACAACAGGCTGCTTTTTTCTGTCTCACAGGAAGTTCCGGGAACCCCGTCATACAAAAGTCTTTTTATGTCAGGCCTTGGAAAAAAATCTGCCGGGGGAAATCCTGAGCTTTTGACATGCTTTCCCGAGGAAATGGAGATTCTTGACGGAGGACGGACGGTCCAGCTCAGAAACCGGTATGGAAGTGCGAGATACGGAAGGGACAGTGCGTCTCTCAGGTGGATTGAAAAATCTTCCCAAATCCCGGTCGGGTACTCCCACATCTCGAAGGCAGCGGAAAGTCCCGACGGAAAATGGCTTTGCTATGTGGAGCAGAAAAATCATGCGTCAGGAAAACTTGTCCTTGAGCAGGTGTCCACCGGAAAAAAACAGACCCTTGTGGAGAGCATTCCTTTTTCTTACGGCTCTCTCCCCGTAAAATGGGCCCCGGATTCCGCATGTGTCCTTTACGAAAACTCAGGCTCAGTCTTTTTTGCCACTCCCGACGCTATGTTCAGGAACATTCTGATTCCCGAGGATTTGAGAAAAATCGGAGCGGGCACAATAAAAAGCGTGCAGTGGATTTCAGGCGGAAGCATCTTTTACATCCGCGGTGACATCATCTATAAAATCCAGGAGAACGAGCTTTACACCAGGGGACTCTATTCTCCTCTCGTCGGCACGGGAACTCCTCTCGCACGTCTTCCGTCTTCCTTTGATTCATCCCACGCCTCATTTTTCTGCAGCGATGACGGAAAGCAGATTGCACTGATAAGCTCCGACCGGCTTGCCTCAGTCTATGACCTTCCTTCATCATTTGATTTTGTGAGCGTGCGTGGCGTTTATCCCCTTACTGGACTTTCTGGCTCTGTCCTTGCATACGATGTCTTTTGGTCTTCTGATTTTCCTGTCCTGTGGATTGAAAGGGTGAGTTACGACAAGGGGCAGATTAGCGGCTCGTTTTACAGGCTCTCTGACAAAATGACCCCCATCTCTGATTTTAACGACGTGTCCCGTCCCGTCCTCTCTCCCGACCGAAGAAGCATCGCTTTTTCATCAGGAGGCTCTCTTTTTGCGCTTGATTTGAAAAGGTTGACTGTGCGCGGAAAAATTGACGGCGAGAAAGTGTGCTCGGTCAAATGGTGTTCTCCTTCCGTCCTGATTGCTGGGGGCGGTCGCTCGGTTTTTGAGTGGAATCTTTCGTCCTCAAAGTCCGGGGCTTCGGGAAAAAAGGTGCTTCTAGTCTCATCGGTGGATAACGCCGTGTGGAGGGAAGGAAAAATTGTCTCGAAGATTGACGGTCATGTTTTCGAGCATGATTTTGAAACCGGGGTCTGGAAAGAAATGTCCGCCTCCTCACCCTCCAAAGCAGATTCCATAAGCGGCTCTGGAAAAAACTCACGCTTCAGGGCATATACTGCATCTGCACAGAATCCCCTTTATGGAAACGCCATTTTCATACGCTCTCTCACGGGACCTGCCATAACCTATCCGCTCTGTGCCGACACGCAGGTTTTGAATTCCAATGCAAAGAAGGTGGCCCTTGTTTTTGACGCGACGGAAAGCTCTGAGGGACTTGCCGAGGTTCTTTCATGGCTTGAGAGATTCGGACTAAAATCAACCTTCTTCATCAACGGTGAGTTCATACGCCGGTGTCCCCAGGAAACAAGGCAGATTCTTGCGAGCGGAAACGAGTGCGCCTCATCCTTTTTCACATCCTCCGATTTGCTCACACAATCCTTCAGGGTGGACGCTGATTTCATAAAGAGGGGACTTGCCAGAAACGAGGATGAATTTTTTGCCGCGACAGGAGGGGAACTTGCTCTCTTGTGGCATGCACCGAACTACCATGCGAACTCCCTTATGAAAAACGCTGCCTCAGAATCCTCATACCGGTATGTGGACGCATGGACAAAATTCAGCGACCGAGTTTCCCTTGAGGATGCAATGCTCAGCGGTGGTAAGATTCCCTATCTTGACGCTGGCTCAATCATCGGACGCATCGAGGAGGATTTGCACGACGGCATGATAATCCCTGTGAACGTGGGAAATGTGAGCGGAAGCCGCACCGACTATCTCTACGAAAAGCTTGATTTGCTCATCTGTACAATCCTTGACTCCGGCTACGAAATCTGCAATCTCCGTGACCTCCTTTGACCGTACTCAAGATTTTTGCACCGGTTCCGTGACCTGCTATCTGTTTTCTACTGCAATTCCCTTGATGAATGTAAAGTGCTTGTCGGCTGTTACAACAGTCAGATTATAAGCCATTGCACATGATGCGATCCACATATCATTTTCTGGAATCGGATGCCCGTCTTTTTTTAGCTGTGCCTTGATTTTTGCGTAAAAGGGGGCCACTACAGAATCAGGTTTTATTTCGCTAAGTTCATTGCAGAACCCTGTATAAATACTTGCATTTTCATCTTTTTTTTGCGAACACTCCGCTCCAAAAAGGAGTTCTCCTAATGTTACTGATGAAAAAAACAGTTTTTCTTCTTCAAAAATATCAGCAAGATTTCCTTCGTCCTTGATATAGCGAATTATCACGTTTGTATCGACAAGCTTACCATTCATCCGAATCCACCTTGCGACACTCTGAAACAGCTTGTGAAACTAAATCTGAGTCATCTTTGCTTATTTTCCCTACATATTTTTTTAGGTTACGTTTTGGGGGCTCATATTCGTCAAGAAACGTGATGATTACACGTTGGTTTGGCTTTACCTCTACGGTACTGTCGGTTATGTAATTTTGTCCGTCATAATATGCTTTTACTGCCATCATTGTAACACCTCCTGCTTCATTCCTCACTTCTCCACTATCAAATCCAGCAGCACCTCGTCAATTTTTCCAAGCGTGCGGTTGAAGAATCCTCCGAGCTCCACGTCCCTGTCGGCAACCAGGGGAAGCACCCTCAGAACCTCGTCGTCAATCATGTAGGTGATTGTGCCGTATTGTTTTCCGCACTCAATCTTTCCGTAGAGATACCTTGGAACGTCGGCGCGCACATAAACACTTGCCGCAGCTCCTGTGGGTGAGTCGCTCGTAATTTTCGGCACTGTGAATGTCTCGTCAAACGCAGGGACCAGCTTCACGGATTTTTCCGCTCCACCGAAGATTCCCACGGTGAACTCATGCTTGTTTTCCTCCGTCGGCGCGTGATAGTCTGCGTAATGCGAGAAGGCGTAGTTGAAGAGTGTCATGTTGTCGCTCACCCTGAATGAGTTTCCTTCCACTGTGTTGTTTCCGGGACCTCCCATCGTGACTGAAAGGAACCGCGTGCCGTTCATCTCCGCCGTTACCGAAATATTGTAGCCGCTTTCGTAAATGAATCCTGTCTTGAGTCCGTCGCAGCCCTGAATTTTTGAAAGGAGCTTGTTCGTGTTGTTCTGCGTGTAGGAGACCGGTGTGGATCCGTCCGGCATGTTTTTTCGCGTGGGATAGCGCAGGCTCGGTTTCGCATGGAACTCCTTGAGAGCGTCGGGAAAATCAAGGATGTACTGCCGGGCAAAAAGGGCGAACTCCCTTGCCGTGGTAAGGTTCTTCTCGCTGTATCCGCTTGACTCGACGAAATGTGTTTTCTCAAGTCCGAATCTTTTTACGGCTCCGTTCATGCGCGAAACAAAATCTTCCATATTACCCGCGACATAATTTGCAACCGCGATTGATGCGTCGTTTCCGCTCGCAATGGCAAGTCCCAGAAGCAGCTCCCTTAAGGTAACGACCTGTCCCTTCGCAAGGTGCATCCTTGAAGCGTCCGAAGGCAGATTGACTTCCCAGCTTTCCGGGGGGAGGGGCACAACGTCGTCAAGGGAAATGGTTCCGTTTTTTACCGCCTCAAGGACCACGTACATCTCCACGATTTTCGTCATGGAAGCCGGTGGAATCTGCTCGTCGGCGTTTTTCTCCCAGATTATGCTTCCGGTCTTCACGTCCACGATGATTGCGCTTTTTGCCTCAATCTCATACTCGTCAAGCCCGAAATATTCCTTGGGAAGGGGAGTGAGCCCCACGGATTTTCTCTCGGGATAAAGCGTGTCCAGAACCGAAGAAAGTTTTTTCTCCTGCTCCAGAGTCCTTTCCCCAAGCGGCGGCGTCTTGATTATGGATTTTGCGTTTACAGGAAGCGCCACCCCCAGAGCCACAATCAGCGCAAGAGGAATCCCGATGCAAAATGCCTTTACCGCCTTTGATGATTTTTTCCCCTTTGCTGATTTCTTATCATTTTTCTTCTTATTTATTTTATTATTCTTCGCCATTATCCTTCTCCTGCCCAGTTCTCAACTTAACCTCGCCCCTCTGTTCCTTATCATCATGTCGGCTGCGGTGATTGCTGCCATCGCTTCCACAACCGGGACGATTCTCGGACAAAGGCACACGTCGTGTCTTCCCTCAATCTCAATCTCGCACGGATTCATGGAAGTGTCCACGGTGGACTGTCTCTTGAAAATGCTGGGAACCGGTTTTATGGCGAGACGGAACACAATGTCATCTCCCCTCGTAATGCCACCAAGGATTCCTCCCGCATGGTTCGTAAGAAAGCTTGGACCCACGGCCATGGGATCGTTGTTCTCGCTTCCGGTCAAATCCGCCGCATGAAATCCCTCGCCGAACTCAATCCCCTTCACGGCACCGATGGAAAGCATGGCGGAGGCAAGAACCGCGTCCATCTTGTCAAACACAGGCTCCCCGAGTCCCGCAGGAAGTCCTGAAATCCTGCACTCAATGATTCCTCCTGCAGAATCCCCGGCTTTACGGAGCTCCTCAATTTTTTCCATCATCTTCTCGGCTGAGGCACAGTCAGGAACACGGAGCGGATTTTTTTCAATCTCGTCCAGATTGATTTTCTCACAGGAGATTCCCGCCGCCCGGATTGTGTATGCCCTGATTTCAACGCCGCCCATGGAAAGGAACATCTTCGCCACAGCGCCCGCAGCGACCCTTGCCGAAGTCTCACGTCCGCTTGAACGACCTCCACCACGGTAGTCCCTTATGCCGTACTTTTCAAAATATGTGAAATCAGCGTGTCCCGGCCTGAACTTGTCCATGATTGAAGAATAGTCCTTGGATTTCTGGCTGGTGTTCCGTATCTCAATGGCAATCGGCGTGCCCGTGGATTTTCCCTCGAAGACTCCGCTCAAAATCTCCGCCCTGTCAGCCTCGCTCCTTGACGTGACCGCTGCATTGAAAATCTCCCTGCCCTGAGAGTCTGTCTGTCTGGCTCCCGGTTTTCTCCGATTCATCTCTGCCTGCAAAAAATCAGCGTCGATCGGAACTCCCGCAGGACATCCGTCAATGATGCATCCGAGCGCGACCCCATGACTTTCCCCGAATGTAGTTACCCTGAAAGCCTCTCCAAATGTGTTACCAGCCATTACTAACCCCTTTGCCCCGAGTATACAATATTTCCCCCTTAATCTCAAGTGTACCCGTGCCCAGTGTAGAAGGCAAGTGCAAATCT
>DFKI01000022.1 GCA_002373325.1 Treponema sp. UBA3649 | reverse complement strand
AGATTATTGGTATTGACCTTGGAACTACAAATTCATGTGTTTCCGTAATGGAAAATGGTGAGCCGGTCGTCATTCAGAACTCAGAGGGCGGACGCACCACACCGTCAATCGTCGGATTTACCACAAAGGGAGACCGCATCGTGGGACTTCCCGCAAAGAACCAGATGGTGACTAATCCGAAGAACACAGTTTATTCAATCAAGCGCTTTATCGGACATCGTTTCAGCGAGCTTGCCGGTGAGGCCAAGATGGTTCCTTATTCAGTGGTTGACCACGGAGAGGATGTCCGCGTCGAGGTTGAGGAGAACGGAGCCAAAAAGCAGTACAGTCCTCAGGAAATCAGTGCCTTTATTTTGCAGAAGATGAAGAAGACAGCCGAGGATTATCTTGGCGAGACAGTCTCAGAGGCGGTAATCACGGTTCCCGCATATTTCAACGACTCACAGAGACAGGCCACTAAGGATGCCGGTAAGATTGCGGGTCTTGACGTAAAGAGAATCATCAACGAGCCGACCGCAGCTGCAATGGCATTCGGTTTGAAGGAAGACCAGAAGAACGAAAAGACCATCGCCGTTTATGACCTTGGTGGCGGTACATTCGATATTTCAATCATCGAGATTGCGGACGGAGTTTTTGAGGTCAAATCCACCAATGGAAACACACACTTGGGAGGAGATGACTGGGACCGCCGCGTCGTTAACTGGCTCATTGAAAGCTTCAAGGCAGACACCGGAATCGATCTTTCAAAGGACAGCATGGCACTCCAGAGACTCCGTGAGGCAGCCGAGAACGCAAAGATTTCTCTTTCAAACCAGACAACCACGGACATCAACCTTCCGTTTATCACAGCCGATGCGACAGGACCGAAGCACTTGCAGAAGTCACTGAGCCGCGCAGAGTTCGAGAAGATGACCGACGACCTCTTTGAGGCAACACGCGAGCCTTGTGTGAAGGCAATGAAGGATGCCGATATTTCCGCGGACAAGATTGACGAGGTTCTTTTGGTCGGTGGTTCAAGCCGTATGCCGAAGGTTCAGGAAATCGTAAAGAGCATCTTTGGTAAGGAAGGAAGCCGCGCTGTAAACCCGGATGAGGCAGTTTCCATTGGTGCCGCAATTCAGGGTGGTGTCTTGAAGGGAGATGTTAAGGACGTTCTTCTTCTGGACGTTACTCCTCTTTCACTCGGTATTGAGACTATGGGTGGTGTGTTCACTCGCCTTATCAATCGCAACACGACCATTCCTACAAAGAAGAGCCAGGTGTTCTCCACGGCAGCAGACGGACAGACGGCAGTTACAATCCACGTTCTGCAGGGTGAGCGCGAGATGGCAGCCGAGAACCGCACTCTGGGTAACTTTGATTTGGTCGGAATCCCACCGGCACCACGCGGAGTTCCACAGATTGAGGTTACTTTCGACATCGACGCTAACGGTATCGTAAAGGTTTCCGCAAAGGATATGGGAACCGGCAAGGAGCAGAAGATTCAGATTCAGAACTCTTCCGGTCTTAGCGAGGATGAGATTAACCGCATGGTAAAGGATGCCGAGGCAAACGCTGAGTCCGACAAAAAGAAGCGCGAGGAAGTTGACGCACGCAACGAGGCCGACAGCTTGGTATACCAGACTGAAAAGGCGGTCAAGGATTATGGCGACAAGGTTTCCGCTGATGACAAGAGCAAGATTGAATCTGCAATCAATGATTTGAAGGAAGCTCTCAAGGGAAGCGACACAGCCGCAATAAAGGCAAAGACCGAGGCCCTGAAGCAGGCTTCCTACAAGATTGCCGAGGAAATGTACAAGGCACAGAATGCTGGAGCTGGTGCTGGTGCCACAGGTGCGGGTGCTGGTCCAAATGCAGGAGCCGGAAACTCTGGAAACGCTGATTCTGGAAGCGGAGCCAAAACGGACTCAAAGTTTGACAAGGGATCTGCCGACGACGTGCAGTACGAGGTTCACTAATAAAAAAAGCTACGGACTCCGGTTTTCCACGTGATTGAGAATGCATGGATTTCGTGCTGAAAATCAGGCCTCCGTCATTGCGGCGGGGGCTTTTTTTAATATGTTTTTTTTGATATAATTTGCTGGAACCCCTTGGACTTGGGGAAATCACACAGAGAAGACGTAAAATGGCAGGGAAAAGAGATTATTACGAAGTTTTAGGACTGGACAAGAGCGCGGACAAGGAAGCCATCAAAAAGGCATACCGCAAGCTGGCAATCAAGTATCACCCCGACAAGAATCAGGGAAACAAGGAAGCCGAGGAGAAATTCAAGGAAGCGACTGAGGCCTATGAGGTTTTGAGCGATGACCAGAAGAGACCCATTTATGACCAGTACGGTTTTGCTGGACTTGAAGGAATGGGCGGTGGTGGAGCCGGCGGTGGATACAGCCATGCTTTCCATGATTTCAGTGATCTTTTTGCAGGCACGGGATTCAGCGACATTTTCGAAAATCTTTTTTCCGGCGGTTTTTCGGGCGGATTCAGCTCAGGTTCCACAAGAGGACGTTCTTCCAACGCGGGTGCGAGCCTTCGCTATGATTTGGAGATTGGATTCAAGGAAGCGGTCTATGGTTGCAAAAAGGAAATAAGATTCCGCCATCATGAGGTGTGTGAGACTTGCGGCGGAAGCGGAGGTGCTCCCGGATCAAGCAGAAAGACTTGCTCAACGTGTAAGGGAGCCGGTCAGGTAAGACGAAGCGCGGGATTTTTTGCCGTACAGCAGACCTGTCCCACATGCGGCGGAGTCGGAACTGTGATTGACAATCCATGCTCGGCTTGCCATGGAAAGGGAGTTCAGGAAAAAGAGAAGATGGTAACAATCACCATACCGGCGGGTGTGGATGACGGAAAGCGCATAGTCATTCCCAAGCAGGGAGATGCCGGAACAAACGGTGGAGAGCCGGGAGATTTCATCATCTTCCTTCATGTGGAGGACGACGCATATTTTGAGCGCGACGGAAACGACCTTTACTGTGCGGTACCAATCAGTGTCTCACAGGCGGCTCTGGGTGCGAGCATCAACATCACCGGGCTTGACGGGCGAAAAATCACTCTCAAGATTCCGTCTGGAACCCAGCAGGGAAAGATGCTAAGAATCAGGGACGAGGGAGTTCCTTTCACAGGCAGCACAAGAAAGGGAGATCTTTATGTTAAGGTAATCGTGCAGCTTCCGTCCAAACTTACGAGGGAGCAGCAGATTGTCATGCAGGAATACGCGAGGCTTGAGAATGCGACCACAGATCCCCAGTTGATTTCACTTGCTGCTTTGTCAAAGTAGTTTTCGGATTTGAATTGAGCCGGCTGTTTTGGAGAAATTATGAAGAGCGATAAGGATAATGACAAGAAGACTTCCAGGTCAGATTTGGATTCATTCGGTCTGCCCGCGGAAATAGAGCTTCCTAACAAACTGTACATTGTGCCAATCAGCGGACGTCCTATTTTTCCGGGGATTTTTACTCCGCTGATGATAAACAATCAGGAAGACACAAAGGTTATTGAGAAGGCATGTGAGGATGACAACTGCATCGGAATCGTGATGCTGAAAAATGAAGTGGACAAGCCGACCCTTGCCGATGTGTATGACGTGGGAACGGTCGCGAGAATCATCAAGAAAATCAATCTGCCGGACGGAGGAATCAATGTCTTTGTCTCCACGCTCGAAAGATTCAGAATCCGTAAGTCATTGAGCGACTCGAATCCCATGGTGGCCGCAGTTGAGTACCTTGAGGATGAGGATGTCAAAAAGCCCGAGGTAAAACCCCTGACCCGTGCCCTCATCAGCGAGATGAAGGAAGTGAGCGAGAACAATCCCATGTTCAGTGAGGAGATGAGGCTGAATATGGTGAACATTGACAATCCCGGAAAGATTGCGGATTTCATCACGTCGATTTTGAACATTGAGAAGGAGGAGCAGCAGAAGGTTCTTGAGACTGTGAATGTCCCGGAGCGTATGCAGCAGGTTCTTGTCTACATAAAAAAGGAACAGGAAATCCTCCGCGTGCAGAAAAAAATCCAGAACGAGCTCAACGACCGGGTGGAGAAAAATCAGCGCGATTATTTTTTGCGTGAGGAGCTGAAGTCAATCCAGGAGGAGCTTGGAATCTCCACGGACCCGAAGACGAGCGACTACCACAAGTTCAAGGAAAAAATCGACTCGTTCAACTTTACCGGGGAAATCAAGGAAGTGCTTGACACCGAGCTTGAGAAATTCAATCTGCTCGACCCGCATGATCCTGAGTATAATATAGAAAGAAATTATCTTGATTTGGTCTGCAGCCTGCCATGGAACGACCGTCCGGTGGAGAACTACAATCTTGAGGATGCGAAAAAGGTCCTTGAGAACGACCACTACGGACTTGAGGACGTGAAAAAGAGAATCATGGAGTACCTTGCTGTGAGACGGCTCAAGCATGATGGAAAAGGCTCGGTGCTGATTCTTGTGGGACCTCCCGGAGTGGGAAAGACCAGCGTGGGACGATCCATCGCGAATGCCATGCACAAGGAATTCTATAGGTTCAGCGTGGGAGGAGAGCACGACGAGGCCAAAATCAAGGGATTCAGAAGGACTTACGTGGGTTCCATGCCCGGTCAGATTCTTGAGGGACTTAAAATCACCAAGTCAAAGTCTCCTGTCTTTATGATTGACGAGGTGGACAAGATGAACGCTTCTCATCAGGGAGATCCATCGGCTGCCTTGCTTGAGGTGCTGGATCCTGAGCAGAACGTGAATTTCCGCGACACATATTTGAACCTTCCCTTTGACGTGAGCAACGTGTTTTTTATCCTGACCGCGAACACCCTTGACACGATCCCCCGGCCACTTTTGGACAGGGCTGAGATAATTGAGCTTTCGGGCTACATCGACCAGGAGAAAATCGAGATTGCGAAAAAATATCTGATTCCGAAAAATCTTGCGAAAAACGGACTTAAGAAGAATCAGGTGAAATTTACCAAGGCGGCACTTTCCCTGATTGCGACTGAATATGCGAGGGAAGCCGGTGTGCGAAATTATGAGAAGTGCATCGACAAAATAAACCGCAAGATGATCCGCGAGCTTGTTGAGGAGTACGAGAAGACCCACGAGAGAGTGAAGTTTCCCACGCTCGATGACATCAAGGTGGAAAGAGTCGAAAGTATTCCGCAGAAGAAGAAAAAGTCGGGAGTGCAGACTCCCCCGGATTTGGATAAGGAAGTAAAATCTGATGATGCGGCGAAAATCGAGGCGGATGAGAAAGAACTGAAGCTTCAAATGCTCCGCGAAGAACAGGAGAAGGTCTCGGCGGAGGAGGCGAAAAAAATTGCTGCTGCCTTTGCGAAAAAGACTTTCACAGTGGATGTTCCCGAGGTGCGCAAGTACTTGGGCAAGGCTGTGTTTGACGAGAGCCAGATAAAAACCGCGTCGGTTCCGGGTACTGCGATCGGTCTTGCGTGGACGAGCATGGGAGGCGACACATTGCTTCTTGAGAGCATAGCGTTTGAGTCATCCAAGGGCGGACTCCAACTTACGGGGCAGATGGGCGACGTGATGAAAGAGAGCGCGCAGATTGCGATGAACTGGGTGAAGCAGTATGCGATTTCCCATAAAATCAAGGACGGGGAATGGTTCGAGAAAAACACCGTGCACCTGCACATTCCCGAGGGAGCGACACCAAAGGACGGACCATCCGCTGGAATCACCATGGCGACGACTTTCCTTTCGCTTTTGATGGGTAAAAAAATCAAGGGAAATCTTGCGATGACCGGGGAGCTTAGTCTTACGGGGCAGGTTCTTCCCATCGGCGGACTTCGTGAAAAGACTGTCGCTGCGAAAAGAAACAAAATCAAGACGATAATTATTCCTCAGGCAAACGTGAGGGACCTTGATGAGATTCCGGCCCACGTGAAGGAAGGAATCAAGTTCATCCCGGTAAGCCGCGTGGAAGAGGTCGTCAAGGAAGTGTTTTAGGATTTCGTCATCAAGTTCATAAGAGTATGTCATTATCGGGCTTGATGTGTGTGTCATTATCGGGCTTGACCCGATAATCTCAGACGGATGCGGATGGCTGGTTCCTTTCCAAAAAGGAGGTATTTATATGGAAGGTTTTAAATCTGTTGATTTGAAGAAAGCTTACACGATGATTAAGAGTCCTGCGGTGGTTTTGACCAAGGGAGTGAAACATTACAACATCACTCCATACGGTTGGATTATGCCTCTTGACTATGACCCGGTGACGAAAGTGATTTTCAGCTCGGATCCAGACCATCAGGCTGTGGCGAACATCAAGAGGACAGGATTTTTTGCCGTTGCATTTCCGCTTGACCCCTCCGCCCGGTGGATTGAGGAATGTGGCTCAGTCTCGAATCCCGACGTGAACAAATACGGCATGTTCTCAATCTCTGCGAGCAAGGCCTCTTCTTTGGACCTGCTTGTTCCCACCGACAAGGTTTCCGGGTGGATTGAGTTTAAGTTCATCCGCTCGGTGACGGAAGGCTCTGTTGAGCTTATGATGGGTGAGGCAATCGCAGCTTTTGAAAGGGAATAAATCCTCTCTCCGTCATCAAAAAATACTTGCCGCTAGTCCTTGATTTTTTTACATCAAAGTGCAATAATAGGGCAATTTGATAGGAAATCGCTTTGTTTCCTTAAAGGAGTTGCTTATGTCTATTCTGAAGGGTGCTTACACAGCTATGATTACCCCCATGCTCCCGGACGGATCCGTTGATTATGAAGGATTCCGCAAGAACGTACAGTTTCAGCTTGAGCAGGGGATTGATGGACTTTTACCGTTGGGAACCAGCGGCGAAACACCGACATTGACGGAAGATGAAGAGGAAAAACTTTTGAACATCGTTCTTCCGACGGTGCACGACTTCAACAAAAAGACAGGCAAAGACGTAAAGGTGATGATCGGGGCCGGAAGCAACTGTACCCGCGATGCTGTTCGCTATGTCCAGCGCGCAAAGGATATGGGCGGAGACTTTGCTCTTGTCGTCACTCCTTATTACAACAAGCCGAGCGACGAGGGAATCTACCGCCATTTCGAGGCTGTCTCAAAGGTCGGAATCCCGATTGTTGTTTACAATATCCAGGGACGCACGGGAAAGAACATCTCCACGTCCCTTCTTGAGCGCATTGCCGATTTGCCAAACATCGTCGGCGTAAAGGAAGCGAGCGGAAGCATTTCCCAGATGATGGAAGTGATTGAGAAGGTCGTTTCAAAGCATCCCGATTTCTGCGTGATGAGCGGTGACGACGGACTTACGCTTCCCTTGATGGCAGCCGGTGGAAAGGGAGTCATCTCTGTGGTGACGAACATGATTCCGGGCCTGATGGCGGAGCTTGTGCATGATTGCATGGGCGGAAAGTTTGACGAGGCACGTAAAATCCATTACCGACTCCAGCCATTCTTCAGGGCAGCTTTTGTGGACGGAAATCCATCCTGCATAAAGTATGCCATGAACGTAAAGGGACTTCCTGCGGGAGCCGTCAGACTTCCTTTGGTGGAGCCGAAGAGCGAGGCAAAAGTCATAATCGAAGACGCGATTAAAAAGTGCGGTCTTTGATTCGTGCGATTTTTTAGGAGATTATTATGAGTGAAAAGATAAAGGTTGGCGTGCTTGGTGCTACCGGTATGGTCGGTCAGCGTTACATCAAGCTGCTTGAGAATCATCCGTGGTTCGAGGTGAGCTATGTCGCCGCTTCCCCGCGTTCTGCCGGAAAACTCTACAAGGATGCCGTGTCAAACAGATGGCTCATCGGTGCGGACATTCCTGATGCTGTTGCGAATCTTACCGTGCAGGATGCAAATGACGCGTCCCTTGCCCTTGGAAAATGCAAGTTCGTTTTCAGCGCGCTTGAGATGGGAAAGGATGAGATCAAGGCCCTTGAGGAAGCTTATGCAGCCGAGGGAATCCCGGTTGTGTCAAATGCCTCCGCAAACAGATGGACTTCCGACGTTCCCATGCTGGTTCCTGAAATCAACTACGGACATCTGGACATCATCAAAAAGCAGCAGGAGCACCACGGCTGGAAAAAGGGATTCATCGCGGTAAAGCCGAACTGTTCCCTCCAGACCTACATGATGCCCCTTCATGCCCTTATTATGGCAGGCTACCCTGTAAAGAGAATGATTG
>DFKI01000131.1 GCA_002373325.1 Treponema sp. UBA3649 | reverse complement strand
GCTTTCATTACGATTATGGTCATGCCTTTCTCCTACTCAATTTCAAAGGGAATCGCATGGGGAATCATCTCTTACGTCATCGCAAAGACAGCCGGAAAGAAAATGAAGGACATCCCTGTGGTAACATGGGTTCTTGCCGTTATCTTCCTTGCAGACATCATCTTTGAGGCCGTAAAGTAAAAATCTCAATTTTGATTTTTCCTAAACAATGTCATTACCGTGCTCCGACGCCCGGATCAAGTACGGCAATGACAGATTCCAGAAAAAATTATATCCACTGAAATTGGATTATTACAAACCAGGAGGTTTTATGAGCGAGTCTCAGATTCAAGAAGAAAATGGATATGTGCGTCCCACCTGGGATGAATATTTCATGGAGGTAGCTCGTACCATTGCCAAGCGTGCCACCTGTGACCGTGGACGAAGCGGATGCGTGATTGCCCGTGACAACCAGATTCTCGTTACCGGATATGTCGGAAGTCCAGCAGGTCTCCCTCATTGTGATGACGTCGGGCACCTGATGCGGAAGATGATCCATGCGGACGGAAGCATTACCCAGCATTGTGTTAGGACAGTCCATGCCGAGCAGAACGCAATCTGTCAGGCCGCAAAAAGAGGCATCCCGATTGATGGAGCCACTGTTTACTGCCGTATGACCCCTTGCCGGACTTGTGCCATGCTGATTATAAACTGCGGAATAAAGCGTGTGGTCTGTGAAAAGCATTATCACGATGAGGCGGATTCCATGGAAATGTTCCGTGTGGCTGAAATCACCGTGGAGCATCTTGAGGATTCCGTGCAGACTTACGCGAACATGTAGATTGTCTGGCCACATCTCAATTTGCAAAAAAACTTGTATAAAGCCAGTTACCCACTTGCAACAATACATGCAATATGGTAAACTCTTTTAAATAGTATGCCTTGATGATTTTCAAGGTGTTTTTGAAGGGTATAGAGATGATTTATACAGATACAAGAGACAAAAAAGTTAAGGTTGATTTTAAGACAGCTGTTATGAACGGAATGAACGCTGAGACTGGCGGACTTTACATTCCTGTTGAATTTCCGAAACTTGAGGACTCATGGCTCAAAAAAGTTCCCGAGCCTTCGTTCCGTGAGGTCGCATTTGAGATGGCAAAGCCCTATGTGGCCGGCGAGATTCCTGACAGCGACCTTGAGTTTATAATTCAGGACGCTTATCCGTTTACTTCAAAGGTTGTTCCCGTAGACAGAACTTCCTATGTGCTTGAGCTTTTCCACGGTCCCACTTGTGCATTTAAAGATTTTGGCGCGAGATTTATGGCACGTGTCATGTCATATTTCAACAGGGGAGAAAACGACAATCTTCACATTCTCGTCGCAACTTCGGGTGATACCGGTTCTGCCGTAGGAAGCGCATTCCACAATGTTCCCGGAATCGACGTGACCATTCTTTATCCAGAGGGAAAGATTTCTCCCTTGCAGGAAAAGCAGCTTTCCACTTTTGACGGAAATGTCCGTGCCTTGAAAGTGAAGGGCAACTTTGATGACTGCCAGAAGCTCGTGAAGACCGCATTCACAGATTCAGACCTCCGAGCAAAGTTCCGTCTTTCGTCAGCGAACTCAATCAATATCTCAAGGCTTCTTCCTCAGAGTTTCTACTATATGTACTCATCGCTTGTGGTAAAGAACAGAATCCCGCAGGACAGCAAGATTGAAAATCCGTCCATCATCGTGACAGTTCCAAGCGGAAACTTCGGTAATCTCACATCCGGCCTCATCGCTAGGGAAATGGGAGCTCCCATCGCAGGATTCATTGCCGCCACCAACGCAAATCACACTGTCCCGGATTGGATTGACTCAGGAAAATACAGCGCACGTCCGTCGGTTGCTACACTCAGCAATGCAATGGATGTTGGTGCTCCAAGCAATTATGAAAGAATCGCCTCAATGTACACGCTTGATGAGGTTCGGAAATTCTTCGCCGCATATTGGACCGATGACAAGGGAACCATGGACGCAATCCGTGACTGCCACGAAAAGACTGGTTATGTCATTGACCCGCATGGAGCCGTCGCATGGAAAGCTTGGAATGACATCCGCCGTGGTGGAATGCAGGATTTGATTGACGGAAAGACGATGGATGCCTCAAAGCCCGGACTTGTGAACAACATCCCTGAGTGGGGAAAGAGCATTTTGGACAAAACAGCCGTCGGAATCATTCTTGAGACAGCTCATCCCGCGAAATTCGGTGCTACGGTACAGAATGCAATCGGCAGGGAGCCTAGTATGCCCGACAGACTTGAGAAGGTCATGTCTCTTCCCGACCGTGCCATCCCCATGAAAAAGGATTATGCCTCATTCAAGGAATGGCTGGTTTCAAATCTGTAGTCTGCAAATTAATTTTTGATTTTATGCCGTGTTCGCTTAATCTAAAAACGTGCACGGCAAATTTTTTGCAAGGAATTATTTTCTATTTTACTTCCTTCATGTTCTTTACGACATCCCGCATCATGTTGCTGGAGCCTTTTTTCATCACGAGTGCATTTCCGTTCTTGATCACGACCACCAAATCTTCCACGCCGCAGAGGGCTACCGGAATGTCGGAATAGACGAAGTTATTGCCGCTCTTGATTTCCACGGTCTTCTCGTCATTTTTGTCGAAGAGTTTTTCAAATGCGTCCCAGCTTCCCACGTCATCCCAGTTAAATCTTGCCTTTACAGCAGCTGCCTTGGTCGTTCTTTCCGCAATGGCATTGTCCACGGCTATGGCAAGGGTCTTTTCGTAGGCATCCTGCATGGCATCCCAAGAGTCGATGTATTTGACTCCGTTCATGCTTTTTTCTTCAGGAAGTTCAGCATCCTTGAATCCGTCGAACGCATCATAAACTTTCGGCTCGCATGTTTTAAGCTCTGACTCAAAGAGACTTCTTGTGAATCCGAACATGCCGCTGTTCCAAAAATATTCGCCGCTTTCAATGTAGGATTTTGCAGTCTCGTAATCAGGTTTTTCCTTGAACCTGTCAATTTTGAAGGAAGATGAAAATCCCTCCAAATCAGCTCCTTTTTTGATGTAGCCGTATCCGGTGGAAGCTTCCGTCGGTGGAATGGCAAAACAAACAAAGTTTCCATTTTCCGCGCACTCTGCCGCAATTCCACAATCACTTGCAAAAGCGTCTATCGGCTCAATCACATGGTCGCTCGCCAGTACCAAAATTGTGTTGTCATTTTTCCCGGAGATTTTTTCAAGGAATGAGCAGGCAAGCATCAAAGGCGCGCAAGTGTGTTTTGGGAAGGGTTCCGCAAGTATGTATAAATCTTTAGAAAGCTTTTCTTTTTGTGACGCTGTTAGACTGGAACTAAGTCTCTTGCAATGCTCTGACATGGGGACAAGCAAATCTTTTTTCGTGATGATGAGGATTTTTCCATCCGGCTCAAGTGAAAGCGCCCTCAGAAGAGTCTCCTGCAAAAGTGAGCGTCCGTTAGGGAGTGCCATAAACTGCTTGGGATATTCTGGTTTTGACGCGGGCCACAATCTCTCGCCGACACCGCCTGCCAAAATCACTACGTCTGTAAACTTTGAGTTTTTCATAATCCTACCTTAAAAAATATAAGGGAACCTCCAGTCATCTTGAAGGCTCCCGAATCAATTCGCAAATATGTGTCTTAGAGCTTCGTGAAAAAGTGCGAGCAGAAGGTTTTAATCCTGTTCATAAAAGAGCGCTCGACCCTTTCCCTGAGGAAAAAAATGCTCGGTGCGTCCACAGCTCCAATTCCGTAAAGAATCCAGTTGTCTCCGTCCCTGACCACCGCTACGATGGACTTCATCTTTTCCGGCTTCACGCAAGTATATTTTTCGTCATACTTGAGCGTGTTGTTGTTTGTTGAAATATAATAGAAGGAATCTGCCTTCTTTTTCGCATTGATTGTAGTCTCTATCAGTCCGAACGGCTCCATCTCCAAATCAGCCTTAATCACAGTGTCCTCACCGCTTGTACTTGAGGATTTGATTGTGGCGGAAGAGTAGAGGTCATACCATTCCTCTGCCTGCACTGAATAATATGGAATGCCAGCGTAGGAAGGGATGTCCATCATCATCTTGGAAATCTTCTCAATCAGATTCTCATTTCCCGCGTAAGGAAGCACCTGGATTACCTCCGCAAGATAAGCCGGCTTGAGTTTTTTTGCCACATCTTGAGCGTCATAAATGGGACCAGAGCTTACGGTAAGACCGAATTCCTTCACTGATTTCAGATTCCTGATTACAGGCTGTCCTTTTTCAAGTGATGCGCTTTCAGAACTGCTGAGCTTAGAGTTGATTGCTGTCGGAAGCGCAAAGGATGAAGCTGCAAGAAAGAGTCCGCCAAAAAAAGCAACAAAAGATTTTTTATTCAACATAATCATATTCCTCCATTATAATACTTTCGCCGATTAAAAACAAGCGGAAAGTTGGAATGTTTCAAGCGGAAATGTGTCTTGCAATGCTTTTTTGCCAAAACTTTTGCCATTCCCCTTGAGTTTTCATTTGTATAAACCAAAAACTTGTGGTATAATTACATGAAAAGGAGTTTTTTATGCCAATTTCGTCATATATAAAAGAAACGATGAGCAGCAAGGGTGCGGGCGTTATCCGCAAGATGTTTGAAGAGGGAATCCGTCTCAAGGCACAGTACGGAGAGGACAAGGTTTTTGATTTCAGCCTTGGAAACCCGGATTTGGATCCGCCTGAGCAGGTAGCGGAGGCTTTTGAGGAGCTTGCAAAGTGCAGGGACAAGAATATCCACGGTTACATGCCAAACGCTGGATATCCTGAGGCACGTAAAGCGATGGCTGAAAAAACGTCTGTGGAGCAGGGAGTTCCCGTAACAGGTGATTGTGTGGTCATGTCGGTAGGTGCTGCCGGGGCTTTGAACAGTTTGCTTAAGGCAATCCTGAACGAGGGCGATAATGTTGTGGTTCCGGCTCCATTTTTTGCCGAGTACCGTCATTACGTGCACAATTACGGCGGAAATCTGATTGAGGTTCCATGTAAGCCTGATTTTTCACTGGATGTCGAGAAGATTGCCGCATCCCTAACTGAAAAGACAGCCGCGGTTTTAATCAACAGTCCGAACAATCCAACGGGAAGAATCTACTCGGAGGATGAGATACTTGCTCTCACACAGGCTATGGACCTGCACGCGAAAAAATGCGGAAGAAAGCCCTACCTAATTTGCGACGAGCCTTACCGGGCCATTGTCTACGAGGGTAAAAAAGTGGCCTCTACGTTCCCAATCTATGACAGCTCCGTAATCGTAACGTCCTTTGCGAAAAACATCAGTCTTCCGGGGGAAAGAATCGGCTATATCTGTGTGAACCCGAAGTGTCCCGACAAGGATGATTTGATTGCAGCATGTATTTTTACTACAAGGATTCTCGGCTATGTGAACGCCCCCGGATTCATGCAGCGTGTGGTCACAAAATCCTGGAACAGCCCGGTGGATTATTCGCTCTATGAAAAAAGACGCAACGAGCTTCTTTCAATCCTTGACGAGGCCGGCATTGAACATGCGAACCCGGACGGAGCCTTCTACATGTGGTGCAAGGTCCCGGATAAATTCAACGGGGATGACATGGCATTCTGCGATCACCTGAAAAAATATCTGATTCTCGGAGCACCAGGAAGCGGATTCGGCGGCAAGGGGTATTTCCGTCTTGCATACTGTGTGAGCGAGCAAAGCATAATCAATTCAAGGTCCGCGTTCATCCAAGCTATGAAAAATATTGAAAGGTAAACGTTGATTTTAAATGTATGAAAAATTGGTGTAAGCGGGGTTCCTGGAAAAAAAAACATCTGTACAAACGTAGTGCGGAAGCCGTTTTTTTACCCAGGGTTCCAGCTGAGAGCCAATTTTCTATAAATTAAGAGATGCAACATTTAACTTTAAAATATGAGGAGGATAATATGAAGATTTTGATGGTTTCGGCGGAGGTCGTTCCCTTTGCGAAGACTGGCGGACTTGCGGACATGGTGAGCGCGCTTGCAATCCAGCTTACAAAAATGGGACACGACGTAAAAATCGTGATGCCGCGTTATTATAAGATTGACAGGAAAAAACTCCAGCAGCTTCCCGGTCCCATGGCGATTGCTGCAGGTCAGATTGAAACTTGGTCGGCGGTTTATTATACGAACATGCCCGGTTGCGATAATCTTCCGGTGTACTTTATTGACCACGAGGGATGTTTTGGACGCGACGGTGTGTACGGAACAAAATCAGAGACTGATTTCCACGACAATCCATATCGTTTTGCAGTCCTTTGCCACGGTGCATTCCAGCTTTGCCGCAAAATCGGCTGGTTCCCGGACATCATCCACGCACATGACTGGTCCACTTGTCTCGCACCAATACTTTTGAAACATGTCTGCCGTTACTGCGGATTTGAAAAAACTGCCTCGGTTCTGACAATCCACAATCAGGGATACCAGGGACAGTACGGAAAGGACACATTCCCGGCTTTGGGAATTGACTGGGGACTTTACTACGGCGCTGGACTTGAGCACCAGGGTGGAATCAATCTCTTGCAGGGAGGGGTTTCATCCGCCGACATGATTACGACCGTTTCGCCGACTTACGCCCACGAGATTCAGACCATGGAAGGTGGATTCGGCATGGACGGTTTGCTCAGGGTTCGCTCGGATGTCATAAAGGGAATCTTGAACGGTGCGGACGTGGAGCAGTGGAATCCCGCCATTGACAAGAGAATTCCGTTTAATTATTCTGCAAAGGACATGAGTGGAAAGGCAAAGTGTAAGGAAGAGCTTCAGAAACGCATGGGGCTTGAGGTGAATCCAAACATTCCGCTTGTTGGAATCGTTACGAGACTTGTTGACCAGAAAGGCATCGCCGAGGTTTTCGCTCCCACTTACGGTTCCATCTATCAGATTTGTACCGACATGAAAGTTCAGTTTGCCGTGCTCGGAAGTGGTGAAAGATGGTGCGAGAACGAAATCAACACATTGCAGTCAAAGCTTGGAAACCTGCGTGCGTACATCGGTTATGACGAGAACCTGAGCCATCTGATTGAAGCTGGAAGTGATTTCTTCCTCATGCCGTCGCGTTATGAGCCGTGCGGACTGAATCAGATTTATTCTATGCTTTACGGAACACTTCCCATCGTGCGAAGGACCGGAGGACTTGCCGACACCGTTGACAATTACAATCAGGAGACGGGCGAGGGTACGGGCTTCCTCTTTGACCAGCTTACTCCGCGTGCCGTTTACGATACCGTGGGATGGGCAGTGTGGGCATACTACAATCGTCCTGAGCACATCAAAAAGATGCAGATTGAGGGCATGGGACGCACATTCGGTTGGGACAAAGCCGCCGAGGGATATCTCGATGTCTACCGTGAGGCTCTTTTCCGTGGATGTGGCATCCGCTGATTTTTGATTTTACAAATGGGCGGCATTTAATGCTCTGTTAGATGTCGCCTTTACAAATTAATGCAAGCACTGTCAGGCATTTTCCTAAATAGCTTAGTTCAAACACAAAACAGGCATAACACCTTCGTATTCATTGTCCACATATTCATCAATAAATACGATGATTGGTAGCCATAGGCTTCAGTTGTCGTTTCCTGGACACTCAGCACAAAAATTTTATCATAGGTGGTCTCACAGCCGGATTGGTCTTATGTCATTGCCGGACTTG
>DFKI01000020.1 GCA_002373325.1 Treponema sp. UBA3649 | reverse complement strand
TATGATTTATAGCCCTAATTTCGACTTATACGAAACAATGTCATTCCCGCGCTCCGACGCGGGAATCCCTTTTGCAGGAGAGATTGCCGGATCAAGTCCGGCAATGACATAAGACCAATCCGACAATGACATAAGACCAATCCAGCAAGGAAAAATTCTCGGGAAATTTACAATAAATGTGAAACTCGACATTCGGGCTAATAATGTAGTGATTAAAGAATATCACACTCCATCACCTCTCACCTCTCAACTCTCACCTCTCAACTCTCACCTTCCCATAAACAGATTCGTTCAGGAATCTTACGTCCTCTTCTTTCAATCCGCGGATTTTGCATGAGTAACAGGTGCTGTTTTTCGCCCCCATGTAGCGGTCCTCAACGGTGCATGTGAAAGCGATTTTCCGCCGCAGAAAGGGTTTGACTGAAAATTCAGCGATTATATCATAATCATCTTCAAGCACAAGATTGTAGCTGCTGTCCCTGTCACCTAGAACCAGTCTTTTGTCGTCAATAAAAATCATGTCAAGAGGCAAAATCTTTACTTTTGAACTGCCGGAATCCTCAAAAAAATCATCGCAAAGGTAACGGGCCACGCGTATGAGGTGAAGTCCATTGCCGATTTTTCCACCCATCCCGGAGCGGCTGTCCTCAACAAAAGCTGAAAGGAGTTTTTGCGCTTTTTCACGGTACATCTCAGGCACGTCGGTCCATTTCGGAGATGCAAAAATATTGTAGTTTTGCAGGGTTCGGACATTGATTACGATGTCTTTATTTTTTGCCTTGTAACAGAGCTTGGCCAAAACCTGTCCGCGATCGGAGTCCTCAGTGTCCTTCAAATAATTGACTTCATCAGGCAGCATAAAGGCATAAAATCTGTCAGTTTTTTTCAAAACGGCGCTGAATGTGTAGCCAAGTCCGCTCATGTAAAACTGGACATGCACATTTTTTCCAAGAAAACCTTCAAGCCCAGAAAAATCAAGGCCAACTATAAAAAATCCATGGTCAAAGCGGATTTTATCGGAAGGAATCGCTACCGGAAATTTCAGTTTTTCCCCATCGTTCTCGAGGCTGACCGTCACCGGGATTCTTGCGGAAGGGAGTTTTTCAATCAATATGTCCCTTGCGACACTGGAAATCTTTTCACCCTTGTCCATAAAATCACTGACCGCCTTTGAGATACTCTATGGCACAAATCCGGCACATGTCATCAGGCTTCAGATAGACGGCAAAATCCATTGGGGTACCATCCTTTTTCAAAAAACGCACCGGGCACTGGATGATTGTAGGACTTGAGAACGGTTCCCCCAAAATGTACTCGCTGAATTTTCCGGCATTGTATTTGGCAAGATCGTAGCGGAAGACGACAAGAACATAGATTGAGTTGCGCGCAAAACATGCGTCGGCAGAAGTTCCGTTGATTATGGCATTGCAAAAATTCTCAAGGACGATGCGTGCAGTTTCGGGAAGCATGGATGTGTTCAAGATGGAAAATCCCTCAATCTCAGGATAAACCGGCTCATATTCCTTTTCCTTGCCGGATGCAAAAATAATGGAAGAGTCAGAGGAAATTGACTTGATGATTCCATCGGCTCCACCCACGGTCTCGGTAAGCACGGAAGATTCGAGTTCCTGAGCCCAATGCACGGAAGATTCAAGTTCCTGAGCCTGAGTGCGCAAATCTAGTCCGTCATAAACACCGACGTTCGAAGGCTGAGTGCAGGAAATAAGGGTGAGGAGTAAAAAAATCATGCCGCATAAAGACATTCTTCCAGACATAAACTTCCCGCCTCCTTCTTAAGCCTAGGACTCGGAGGATTTTGTCCTGATGGCGTTTTTAAATTCCGTTGACGCGACTGAAAAAATATTGATGTCAGGCACATCGTCAAGCATGTAGACCTGTCCTTCAAATTCAACATTCTCGGCAATACGCAGATTCGCAGTCCTGATGTCGCCCTTGACCTTGCATCCCTTGCAAAGCTCCACCCTTTCCGTTCCCTCAATATCTCCGGTAACGCGACCATAAACGACAATGGATTTCGCAATCATTTTGTCCACAGTACAGATGGCGGTTCTTTCAATCTCAAGCGCGCCGGAAGCATCAATCGTTCCATTGAAGCGGCCCGTAATAACCAGATTGTCAGTGAAATTCAGAACTCCATCAAATTCGGTTTCCTGTCCGAATACGGTCTCATTGAGTAATTCGTTAGTCATAATTCAAATTATACCCTATTTTCTCTTGATTTTCAACTGGTAAAGAAGCTTTAGTCCGACTTTTTGCCCCATTTTTCAGCCACTGTGTCGCGGAGTGAAAAACGGACAATCTGTCTTTCGTTGAACGCCTTTTCAATCATCGCGTCCACTTCCATGCCCTCGTAGATTTTCCTTGCCTCTTCCAAATCAGCCCGCAGGACAGGATGCTTGGGACTGAAAAGCACGCAGCAGTCTTCATAAGGAAGTATGGAAGTCTCATAGGTACCAATCTCGTTTGCAATGTCGCAGATTTCTTCCTTGTCCATTCCAATCAACGGGCGGAAAAGAGGTCTCTCGGCAAAGCTTTCAGTCACCGCAAGATTTTCCACGGTCTGACTTGCGACCTGCCCCAGGCTTTCCCCCGTGATGATTGAGTCGGCATGGAGTCTCTTTGCCAAAAGATTCGCTGCCTTCATCATGCAAAGGCGGAGCATGATTGTCGCAAATGCCTCGGGTGATTTTTTCTTGATTTGCATCTGAACTTCAGTCATGGAAATTATGTTCAGGTGAGTGTCCACTCCGTAATCAGCAAGGATTTTCGCAAGGTCCTCGACTTTTTTCTGAGCCTCCATTGAAGTGTAGGGATACGAATGAAAATACACGCACTCAACTTTCATGCCGCGTCTCATCATCCTGTAACCTGCGACCGGGCTGTCCAATCCGCCGCTAAGCAAAAGAAGACCCTTTCCGCTCACACCCACGGGAAGTCCACGGCAAGTCTTACGCTGGGATGAATATACATAAACGCTGTCCCGGACCTCAACGTTGAAAACGACATCCGGCTTGTGCACGTCCACACGGAGGATTCCCCCGTCACTAGCGTCTCCCGCAGCCTCAACGCAAATCTCATAGGAATTCAATGGAAAAGATTTATCCTCGCGCCGGGCCTCAACTTTGAAAGATGAATACCCCTCGTCTCTGGCCTGCTTTGCCATGTCGGTAATCGCGTCACGGATTGCGTCGATGTTTTTTTCAACCGTGCGTACCTTTGCCCATCCGGTTATGCCAATCAGATGATCGAGCACATACTCCACGGCGGGAGAGGATTCTTTTGTTTCATTCACGTAGAGCCTTCCGTTTCTGAGCATGACATGGGCATCCACGGTCTCAAGGGCAAGTCTTGTATTGTTCACGAGCTGCTTTTCAAAAATCTTTTTGTTGCCGCCTTTTAGAGTCAGCTCACCAAGTTTTCCAAGATACTGCTCCGTAAAAAGGGACTCATCAGAGCCATCGGTCGTTTTGTTTTCCATAATATAAATCCTCTGTAGATTTGAAGGCGGCATTAGAACTGATAGCGCAGTCCCAAAGTGAAGAAATTGTTTATCTGGTCGCTTCCAATATTGTCAATCCAGTCCTGTTTTGCTTCATCAACAGCAAAAAGTAACTCATCCGTGGAATCATAGCTATTTCCCTTATAAACATACTTTCCAGTCACAGCATCCTTTGTAATCATTCCGCCCGGATAAAGATGATTGGCGACTCCTGGATTTTTTATCCACTCAAAGAGATAGGAGAATTTCAAGGATATCTGTCCCCACTTCATCTTCTTGAATGCATATTCAACGTCAAGTCCTTCCTGAAGGACGTACATCCTGTGCTCCTGCGTCATAAAGTTCAAATGATCCCATGCCGTATCAATATGCTTTCCATATCTGCTGTCAGAGTTCGCAAGGTTCGGATGTGTATAAATGCTTCCGTCGGTAGAATACTGTCCGGGACTTGCAAGAAGCAGAGCCAAAGCCTCATCATCGGTGTAGCTCTCACAAATGTTTGCATGGCGAAGAAGGGATGACTGCACCTTGATGTGCAAAGGAGGAATTGGGAGAAAATCAATAACCAGACTGATTCGGTCACTGTTCGGAGGATATGAGGATCCCATGGGAATTCCATTATTCGTATAATTCTGGAAATTAAAGCATCCGGGAGATATGGTCGCGCTGACATTCGCATCATCATACTCCCAGTGCGAATAAGTAAAGGGCGTAATAATCATATAATCAAGCCCCATTCTAGTACAGTAGGAATTCTCCGGTGTATATATTAATCCGGTTTTTGCAGCTATGCGAATTTTTGTGTCAAAATTGAACTTCACAATGTCGTTAGCACTCAGATCATCCACAAAAATATCAGAGGCCCAAAGAAGACTTTTTACAGGATGAACTTTAAGCAGTATTCCCATCTGCAAATTGTCGTTGTAACCTCCGATTCCCTGAGCTATGTAGAATGGAACCGGCATAATGTAAGAAGGATCAAGCCGTTTTCCAAACACAATTGTCTCATAATATGCTAAAGATAGAAATGAAAATGGTTTGAACTCAAGTGCGTGGAATGCCATATATTTATCGGGTGCCTGATCACTTCCATCAAAAGATGTAGTGGCACCAATTGTAGAATACTGCTGTGTATATGACCATTTTGGATGGATAGTCGTAAATGAAAAATTCGTCTTATGATATGAATTGTCATTCAAAGCGAGACCAGCCCCAAGGAAAGGACCGTAGCCGGAGCGATAGATTCCAGTCTGCACAAAAATATTTTTCGTCCCGATTGCAACCACATCGTTCATATCCCAGAATGCCTCTAAGCTCCCCAAACTTGCTGAATCGGAAAGTCCATCATGTTGGTCATTTTCATAGACAGGAAGATAATCAGAAACCTTATGATTGTAAACAGCCATGCCGAGATGATAGCCCATGGAGACAAATCCGTCGAAAAGAGTAATGTCCCCGTTCACATCAGGATAAAGCCTTGCAAGAGCCTCACCGAATCCGCTCTCATTTATATCCTTCCTATATGTAACACCTGTTTCAAAAGATACATTCCACGCTTTGCCAGTAACCTTTTCCAAATACATCTTCGCATTACCCACATCACGTTCATTACCTTTTTCAATCACAGTCTGCAAAATATCACGTATGCAACTTATTGGAAAAGGTCGAAGCGGAGGAACATTTTGAATTAACCCCCTAAGTTCCCAGGACTCCACCAGTGTATAAAAATTATCATTTGGATCCACACTGACCTGAGCAAAAAGTGAAGACAAAGCCATTGAGAGTACAACAATCAAAAACAAACTCTTTTTCATCTGAACATCCTATTGATTATTAATTTTGAACTGAGCATTAATTCCCAGCCCGCTTCAAAATTTTCTTTTATATTGTTTCGGTTGAAGACAAAAGTAAAGGACGGCTGAGCACAAATAGTTAAATAATTTGTTGGAGCCCATCCAGCAGAAAGCGAAATCTGATTTATATATTCTGGAGTTCCATGAGGTGCAAGCCATGCCTGCCTCCGTTTCGCTTCTTCATATCCCTGAGTAGATTTGTCCGCATCAGGATAAACCCATTCATCAATAATAGGATTATCCCTGTTTGTGCCTCCCCAATTAAGTTCATCCGTAAAAATCTTGCTACCAGAATACTCTCCACAAGCTGCGAAAAGATAAGAGGCAGAGATATTCCATTTTCCAGGGACTTCATATTCAGCAGAAAGCTTACCAGCTATTGTATCAGGACCGAATGGACTTCCAATCCATTCGTAAAAAGAATCCATATCACCTACATTTTCACGGTACGTTCTGACAAGAGACCAGTTAGGTCCCTCCTTTATATACATATATGGATCTGTGTAGATAGCTTCAATCCATCCATGGAGATAACCTTCAGACAAAGGATAATATATTTCAGCTCCAAGTTGAAAGGAAAGACTGTTTGGCGTTGTATCATTAGGCCAATTATATCGTTCATACAATGTCTGCCATTGATTCATGGCAAAATTTCCGTAAATTCTCAAATATGAAACTGGCACATAAGAAACACCCAGACACAAGTAGTCAGAAATACGAATTTCATGTCCTCCATAATCTTCCCATGCGGAGGTTCCATGGAAAATTGTAAGAGGGTTCAAAAAACGCAGTTCAAGGGGAGCATTTACTAACATGGATTCCATAACAGTGACCTGAACTTTTTTGAAGAATCTCACGTTGAAGCGATGCGTATAAAGATATTTGTCCACATTGAATTCTGTGACATTTAAATTATAGCGCAAAAAGGGAGCAAAAACTTCCAGATTAAAATAACTTGCATCCGTAAAATATTCGCTCATGATTATGCTGCCGGTAAGAGAGCGTCCTATGCTCTGAGGCCCTAATCCAGCTCTTAGATTCACCCCTGTATTTTCATTGAGCATGATTCCAGCACTTCCATATCCAAAGTGAGGAAAATTTATGTCCAGATCACCAAGCGATGAAGTAGGAATGTTCAAATAATTATTATCACGGTTAAAAGCACAATGATTCATGGAAAGTGAAATATCCATACTCATTGTAAAATAATCATCTGCCATGAATGTTACCGGACTACTCAATATCGGTTGTTTGTAATAACGGTCATAAATCCAATCAAGCTCATCATTTGACTTATAATATCCTTCTAGGTTTGCCTCTGGTTCAGCTCCGAAAGCCAGAATTCCAACACTAAATGAAAGTCCTCCGCGAGAAATATACTCCACAATACGGTCGTACTGTTTTTTCCCCGCACTACTAAGCATAGCCCTGTCTATCTCATGAAGCATTCCCTCAATCTCACCTACTGTTATGGGAGTCTCTTCAGCCATGCTTACATTACCAGCCTCCATAGAGATTGCATTAAGTGCGTCATAAATCCAACTGCCGGATTTTATCAGTTCCTGATTTCCTCGGGGAACTGCAAAAAGAAGCGTTGTAATGGAGAGTAAGACAATCAACAGTAGAATTTTCTTAAACATTAAAACATCTCCTTTGGAGATCAGATTTTGCCCAACAAAGGACTCTTTGAGTGTAACAAAATATAGGAAATTATTCAAGGGTTATGCAAATGTCTTGGTTCATGGATGCCGGCGGATTCCGTCGAATTTTACTTCCCAGAGAAAGAGGCCTGTGGGTGGGGCTGTCATGCCAGCTTTGGAACGGTCGTGGCTTTCAAGAATCGACCTGAAATCTTCCGGGGACTTGTTTTTTTGCTCCAGCTGAATCAAAGTGCCTGTAATGGAGCGGACCATCTTCCATAAAAATGCGTTTGCCTCTATGGAAAAGACCAGAACATCGCCATCGTACCAAAAACGCGCGTCGTCAATGTAACGGCAGGTTGAAAGGCTCTGGTCCCCGGCTGCTGCGAAAGTGGCGCAATCAATCTCACCATGCAAAAAAGAGCACATCGCATTCAGCTTGTCCAAATCCGGGCGGCGTGCAATCCTCCATACAAAGCGCATGTCACGGGCCTGGGGAAAAGACGTGTGCATAAAATAGCGGTAGCTTCGGGATGTGGCGTTGAAGCGAGAGTTAAAATCATCCGGGACTTTTTTTGCGGACATAATTCTGATGTCGGGAGGAAGAAATCCGTTCAGCGCACGGATATAATTTTCCTCGGGGATTGAGTCGGCTGGTGAAAAAAAATTGGCTGCCTGACCTGCTGCATGTACACCGGAATCAGTGCGACCTGAGCCGTACAGAGAAATCTTCCGCTTGAACATCTTTTCCAAGGCTGATTCAATCTCACCCTGCACAGTCCTTACCGGAAGTCCCCCGGCGGCTTTGTCCTGTCTCTGCCATCCGCAGAAATCGGTGCCGTCGTAGGATATTGTCAAAAGAACATTAGTCATTGTCCAAAATACTGTTGGCGGAGAGTTCTTTTCCCACCTTGTCGTAAAGATTCTTGGCAAGCTCCAGAAGTGGTCCCGGCTTTTCCTTGCTTGATTTTCCAAGTCCGAAGATTCGAGCGATGGATTTTTTGAACTCCTCAAGTTTTTTCAGACGAAGCTCCCTGTCCTTTTTCTGTCCGTACTTGTACTCCAGAAGTCCGCTCAGGTAAATCACGCCGTCATAACCGTAGTTTTTGTCCACGTCCGGTCCGAAGTTGGAGATTGACTCAATTGTCTCTATGCGTCCGGTCTCGTTTATCAAAGTCTGCTGATAGAAGAAAAGTGCCTTTCTGTAAAACACCTGGGCTACATACTCAAAGTTGTGTCCGGGACATGCGGTGTCAAGATCCTTGCACATCCATGCCAAACGCAAGGCAATCTGTGCCCGCTTGAACGTGGGTGCGTATCCGATATCAACCTTCTCGTAGCAAAGTAGCGCCATATAGTACATTGCGGCGCCATCATAGAGGGATCGGTTCTCAATCAGATTGTAGTACGGGAAAAGGGTCTCCACTTTTGCGGCACGGTTGTCCTCGTCATCATAAAGACGCGCGAGTGTGGCCTGATCCTTTATGTCGGTGAAATCCTTCCAGTAAAGAGCCGTGTGGCAGTTAGGACAACATCCCACGTCATAAATCAGCGGATAAATCCGTCCGTATTTTTTTGAGGGCTCGAAGATTCTGTGAAGCTCGTCAGTAAGCGGTCCCGCAATCATTCGTCCGCCACCCTTCTGCATGACTTCCTGGGCGAACCCCTTGTTGCATACCGGGCACATCATCTTTTCCTTTGCCCAATAGGTGATTGAGTGTTTCTTCTGTGTTCCGGAACTTCCGGATGAACTACTAACCATTTTAACCTCGCTCTATGACAACATTTGCAATCGCATATTCTTTTTCATGGCTCAGGGATACAAAAACCCCGGATTCAGCCCCGCAAAGCCTTTCAAGCACATCTTTCGCTTCTCCTGTAACTTCCATGCGCGGCTTACCGTTTTTTTCCTTCAATATATATATATCAGTTAAAGAAAATCCTTGCAAGCCCGTACCGAGAGCCTTGGAAAAAGCCTCCTTGGCAGCAAATCTCACGGCGTAATATTCCGAGAGTCTCTCAGCCGACATTTTTTCCCCGCCGTCAGAGTGCAATTCCCTTGCGTTGAAGTACCTCTTCAATATATCGGGATTTTTCACCCATTTCTCAAATCTTGAAACACGAACAATGTCACATCCGATTCCAAAAATCATGGATTTTTCTCCTGAGCCTCGACATTCTCCAATTCCGGTTTTTCAGAATCCACGGACTCATCTTTCTTCACCTCCGCCTCATTTTCGGAAACGGCAGTCTCAAGCTCCACATCCTCAACCTTTTCCAAAAGGCTGATTTCAACAGGAACCGTATTCCGGGACTTTGAGACCTCCTTGAATCCGCTCGGAACAGAGACCACAATCGGCAAGTCGTATTTTCCCTCCCTGCTGATTTTGGAACAGTCCGCGCTCACGTAAATCTGGGAAGCAAGCAGCCTCTCAAGACCGAGCTGACTTCCACTCAAAGACACGTTCACGGTAAAAGGTGCGTTGTCCACACGGAATTTCTGGTCAAGGTCAGAAAGCTGCACGGGAACCGACATGAAATCCTTGGAGGTCTCCACCTGCGAAAGAAGAATCTTCACTTTCACGCTTGGCTCCGAATCAATGTGGATAAGACTGTTCTCGTTCACAAGCGCAACGTCCTGCTCAAGATTCCTGTACAAGCCGTCAATGTCCACAACATCGGTCGAAACAAAATCCGTCGCCTCAACTATGCTCCTTGGCCCCGATATCTTCACGAAGGACGGAACAACCTCCGTATCCGAAACCATGTAGCCCCTTGCCTGAGTACCAAGGACAGTAACGGAAACTGGAACGGCGCGCATGGTCTTTCTCTCAACCGAAAGAGTGATTGTCCGTGGGTTGATTCCCTCAATGGAAAGAGCGTCTATGCCCTCAGCCCGGTCGGTGAACTCAATCTGCACGGGAAATTCAAAAGTGCCCTCGTCAACCCTGTCGCTTATGTCAACGTAGGCCCTGAAATATTGGTCGGAAATTCCTTTCACCATGTCCTTGTTTGCCTTCACCGAAAGTCTTACGGTTTTTTTCCCGGCTGTGAAATTCGATGAGGCCGTCATCATGCCCTCTTCCACCACGTCTAGGTCAAGAATCAAGTCCCTGGAAGCCATGCCCTGAGTGCTTACGTAGAACATCCAGACAAGCAGCGTAAGTCCAATGCAAATGGATATGTGGGAGATATTGGCCTTGAAACTTTCCCACTTCCTGCCTGATCCCTCATTATGCGACATCGCTCTGTTCCTCCATCTTCTTCTCCTCCGAGTCCCTGCTTTCCACGTTCAAATAGCTGTTCAGAATGTCGGATGCCTCGTGCACGGAAAGTCCGTAATGAATCTGGGAGTCATAGGCAAGACTGATTGCTCCGGTCTCCTCGCTCACCACAAGCACGATGGAGTCTGTTCTTTCCGCAGTTCCCAAAGCCGCACAGTGCCTGGTTCCGAAATCATTGCTCACATCAGGCTGCTCCGACGTGTAAAGATGAGCTCCCGCCCTGTAGATTCTGTCCCCTTCGATTATGCATGCCCCGTCGTGAAGGGCAGTGTCGTGCATGAAGATTGTCTTGAGAAGACTTGCCGAAACCCTCGCGTCAAGAATCTCACTGTGGTCGTTCGGAAGAGTCACCTCGTCCGCGGATGAATTCTTCAGGAAAACAACCAGCATTCCCCTTCTCGCCTCAGAAAGATCCACCGCCGCGGAAAGAGCGCTCTCGATGGTCTTTGAAATCTCGGAATGGACGGAACTTTTCCCGGTGAGAGAAAAAAGATCCCACTTCTTCCCCTTTCCCATGTTCATGAAAGTCTTTCGTATCTCGGGCTGGAAGATTACGAAAAAACCGATTATGAGCGGAGTCAGGAGAGTGCTGAAAATCCAGCCGAGCACATCCAGATGAAGCACCTTCACGAGAAGGTAGGCCATGCCGACCACAATCACCACGGTCATAAGCTGCTGCATTTTGTTCCGAACAATCAGCTTGTAACCCTTGTAAAAAAGGAAGAAAATGATTCCCATGTCTATGGCATAGCGCACATACTCCAAGATTTTGCTAAGACCGGTCCCGTTCACAGTTCAAGCCTCCCGAAAACTTATTTTTTTTGAGGATCCAAGAGCTCCGAGCACATTCAGGCTGTCCACACAAGGAGCCACATCGTGCACGCGCAGGATTGAAGCCCCACAAAGGACAGAAACAAGGTCAGCGGCAAGAGTCCCGTAAAGTCTCCCATCCGCATCCCGTCCGGTCATCTCCCCGACGCATGATTTTCTTGAGAGGGCCATCAGCACGGGATACTCACCTCCGCAAAGCTCCCCGCACCTTTTGATGAGCTCAATGTTTCCGCCAAGATTCTTTCCGAATCCGATTCCCGGATCAAGGATGATTTTGTCCTCCGCGATTCCCATGTCCCTTGCAAAAGCGACCCTCCGCGAAAGAAAATCGTCAACCTCGGAAAAAATATCCGCATACGAAGTGTTGTCCTGCATCACGTCAGGATCGCCTCGTCTGTGCATGAGGATTGCTGGGATTCCGAGTTCGGAGACAAGAGACGCCATGTCAGAATCATCGGCAAGAGCGGATACATCGTTCAGAATGTCTGCCCCACAGTCAAAGGCTGCCCTCATAACGGAAGATTTCCTTGTGTCCACGGATATGGGAACGTCAGATTGCTTTCTGAGTCCCTCGATTACAGGAATTATCCGCCGAAGCTCCTCGTCCTCGTCAACATAGGAAGCCCCCGGCCTGGTGGACTCTCCCCCGATGTCAATTATGTCGGCGCCCTCGCACACCATTTTCAGAGCCTCGTCCACACCGCCCCTGCTTTCCTTGAAAAAACTGTCGGGAGTGCAGTTCACGATTCCCATGACAAACGCGGGTCTCCGGGTAGTAATAATCCTTCCTGCCAGATGCAGTTCCAGTCTCCTTGATTCCATAAAATCAATTATGCCACCATTTCAATTTTTTTACAAGGGCACAAAAATCATGAGCCAAGGAGTGAAAGCGCCGCGTCCGAAATCTGTGGACTTGAAAGCCCTGAGTCCTCAAGAATCTGTGTCCTGGTTCCGTTTGAGATGAAGCAGTCCGGGAAAGTCAGCACGCCGGTTTTCGGAGGATTTTGACCCCCCGATGATTTTAGGAGCACAAGGTTCTGAAGGTACTCGGCCATGGATCCAGATTTCATTCCGTCCTCAACAAAAAGAATCGCGTCATATCCGTCAACGCAGGAAAGAAAATGCTCCTCGTCAAAAGGCTTGATGAAGCGGAGGACATACATGTCGGCGATGATTCCTTTCATAAGAAGAAAGCGGGCTGATGTGAGGCACTCTCCGTAAAGGGAGCCGGTAAGCACGAAAAGGAGTCTCTTTCTTTTCTGAAGCCCCATGAAGGGAACGTCCTCAAGTCCGGCGCTTATGGCAGGAGCGAATTCAGAGCATGTGACGTAAAGCCCCCTTCCCAAAGTCACGGGAGATGAAAAGCTCTCGATTTCTGAGGGACAAGAAAGTTTTGGCCATCTGATTGCGACAGGCCCCTCACACTCGTTCACAGCCCAGTCCAAACAGAGGGAAAGGTCTGAGGCGGAGGTAACGGTCAGTATGGAAAGATTCGGAACTGAGCGCAAAAGACAGATGTCAAAAACACCCTGATGCGTCTCACCGTCTGAAGGAACCGCTCCCGCACGGTCAAACACAAGCACGACATGTCTCTTCTGCATTGCAACGTCCTCAATTATCTGGTCAACCGAGCGCTGTATGAAAGTCGAGTAGATTGCGACAACCGGAATCATTCCACCAGCCGCAAGTCCACCCGCAAAAGTCACGGCATGTTCCTCCGCGATTCCCACGTCAAAAAATCTGTCCGGAAAATGCCTCGCAAAAGAAGCAAGGCCCGTTCCCTTTGCCATCGCCGCCGTTACGGTCGCAATTCTTGGATTCTTCTCGCCCATGGAGCAAATCTTCCGGCTGAAAACCTCGGTAAAGCTCAGAGTGTCGAATTTCTCCATCACTCCGTCACTGATATTGAATGGTCCCACGCCATGAAATGCAGACGGGTTGTCCTCGGCAGGTCGGTAGCCCCTTCCTTTTTTAGTCACTACATGAACGACGACAGGTCTGGGAATTCTCTTCACACGGCGGAAGGTCTCCTCAAGCTGCCTTATGTTGTGTCCGTTGAGCGGTCCCACGTATTCGAATCCCAAGTCAACGAAAAGATTGTTCGTGAGGAGAAGTCCCTTGAGTCCCCTCTTGAACCTGTAGATGAATTTTCCCAGATGACGGTTGAAATAAGGAATCATGTCCACGGCACGGTCAATCTTCCGCCTGAGTTTCTGGTAAGGAGCCGTCACCGTAAGCTTGGAGAGATAGCGTGATATGGCGCCGGTATTTTTGCTGATTGACATCTGGTTGTCATTGAGGACCACGACAAGTTTTTCCGCAAGATGCCCCGCATGACTTATCGCCTCGAATGCCATCCCGCCTGTCAGAGCTCCGTCCCCGATTACAGCCACAACCTTGTCATCCCGTCCCTGCAGGTTCCAAGCCGTAAGAAGCCCCAGAGCCGATGATATGGAAGCCGAAGCATGGCCCGCATCAAAAAAATCATGTGGACTCTCGCTGATTCTCGTGAATCCCGACATGCCGCCATGAGTTCTTAGCGACGAAAACTCCGGATAGCGACCCGTAAGCAGCTTGTGGGGATAGCACTGGTGGCTCACGTCCCAGACAATCGCATCCCTCGGACTGTCAAAAACACGATGGAGGGCGATGGCAAGCTCCACCACACCAAGGTTGCTAGCAAGATGCCCGCCGTTTTTTCCGACGACCTTTATGATTTCACTCCTGATCTCACCTGCCAAAACTGACAGCTGATCCTCGGAGAGACTTTTCAAATCATCTGGCGAATGTATTTTCTGGAGCAACAAGGAATCCCCCTATCGGCGGTCACGACAAAAAAGAGCACAGCGGAATTACGGAACTTCAAAATAGCGGAACAACGGAACCGATTTCCGAATGCCCTTACACGAAAAAAAAGACCGCAGTAAGTCCGAAAACAACCGCGGTCTTTACATGGCAAAAAACAAGAGCCTTTAAGCTTACTTGCTCTTATGCCGATTCCGTCTAAGCTTCTTCTTTCGCTTATGTGTCGCTATCTTTGCGCGCTT
>DFKI01000136.1 GCA_002373325.1 Treponema sp. UBA3649 | reverse complement strand
TGAAAAATCTCATGCTGAAGCCCTGACCCTATAGATTATTTTTATACATTATGATAAACTAAATCAATTTAATGGCAAAAAAAGCTACAAGAGGATAATATGTATAAAGCAGTTGACCCGAAAGTTGATTTCCCGAAGCAGGAAGAGGAAATCCTTAAGTTCTGGGCGGACAATGACACTTTCAAAAAGTCCGTTTCCCAGCGTGAAGGTGCCGAAGAGTACGTTTTTTATGACGGCCCTCCATTTGCCACCGGTTTGCCCCATTTCGGACACTTCATTCCGTCCACAATCAAAGATATTATTCCCCGCTATCAGACAATGAAGGGAAAGAAGGTTGAGCGTCGCTTCGGTTGGGACTGCCACGGTCTGCCGGTTGAAAATCTGATTGAAAAGGAGCTCGGCCTTAACTCAAAGCATGAGATTGACGCTTATGGAGTCGCGAACTTCAATGACAAGTGCCGTGCGTCGGTTCTGCGCTACACATCGGAATGGCGTAAGACAATCACACGCATGGGACGCTGGGTTGATTTTGACCATGACTACAAGACGATGAACCCTGATTTCATGGAATCAATCTGGTGGGTCGCGAAGACTCTCTGGGACAAGGGACTCATCTACGAGGGAAAATACATTCTGCCTTACTGTCCGCGCTGTTCCACGGTTCTTTCCACCCACGAGCTCGCACAGGGATACAAGGAAGTTCAGGACCCGGCAATCACAATCCGGTTTAAAATCACACGTGCGCCCGAAGCCTTCAGCGATCCTGACATGACCAACGGAAAGACCTATTTCCTTGCATGGACCACAACGCCGTGGACCCTTCCTTCAAACGAGGGACTCTGCATGGGACCCGACATTGACTACGTGAAGATTTTGGACAAAGAAAGCGGTGACTATTACATTCTTGCTGAAAGCCGCCTTGGTGCATATTATAAGGAAGAAAAAGATTACGAAATCATCTACAAGAGAAAGGGTGCGGATTTTATCGGTGCCAAATATGAGCCGCTTTTCCCGTATTTTGCGAATCTTGCGGTAAAGGAGGACGGTTCGGACGGTGCTTTCCGTATGTTCAACGCGGATTATGTTTCCACCGAGGACGGTACCGGAATCGTACATATCGCCCCAGCATTCGGAGAGGATGACTCCAAGGTTTTTGCTGGAACAGGAATCCCGGCGATGGAACCGATTGACGCTGAGTGTAAGTTTACCGCTGAGGTCCCGGATTATCAGGGAAGGTTCGTAAAGGAATGTGACAAGGACCTCATGGACCGCCTCAAAAAAGAGGGCAAACTTGTAAAACGCGAGCAGATTAAGCACCAGTACCCGCATTGCTGGAGATGCAGTTCACCGCTCATCTATCGTGGAATCGGAAGCTGGTTCGTTAAGGTCGCGGATTATCACGAGAGACTTCTCAAGGCAAACTCACAGATTAAGTGGCAGCCGTCACACATCAAGGAAGGTCGCTTCGGTAAATGGCTCGCAGGTGCAAGGGACTGGGCAATCAGCCGCAACAGATATTGGGGAAATCCAATTCCGATCTGGAAGTGCGATGAGTGCGGAAAATCCGTGTGCGTGGGAAGCCGTGATGAGCTTAAAGAACTTTCCGGCGTATATCTGGATGACCTTCACAAGCAGTTTGTCGATAAGGTTACGTTCAAGTGCTCTTGCGGAAAGGGAACCATGAGGCGAATCCCCGAGGTTTTTGACTGTTGGTTTGAGTCAGGCTCCATGCCCTATGCGCAGAATCACTATCCATTTGAGAACAAGGAATATTTTGACAAGCACTTCCCGGCGAAATTCATCAGCGAGGGACTTGACCAGACACGCGGTTGGTTCTATACGCTTACGGTTTTGGCAGCACACCTTTTTGACAAGCCCGCGTTTGAGAACTGCATTGTAAACGGACTCGTGCTCGCATCCGACGGACGCAAAATGTCCAAGAGTCTCAGAAACTACACCGACCCGGTTGAGGCAATCAATAAATTCGGTGCCGATGCATTAAGGCTCTTCTTGACCCATTCCGCCGTGGTAAAGGCCGATGACCTCCGCTATTCCGACGAGGGTGTGCGCGATGTAATCAAGAGCATCATCCTGCCTCTTTGGAACAGCTACAGTTTCTTCATCCAGTATGCGAACATTGACGGAGTGACCTGCACGGGACATGAGTTTGATGACCACCTTCCAAGCAATCCCCTTGACCGCTGGATTCTTTCGGTCGCACAGAAAATGGTACGCGATGTAAGCGCCGCCCTTGATGATTACGACCTGAACGCTGCGATTGACCCCTGGCTGAGTTTCATCGATCAGATCAACAACTGGTACATCCGAAGAAACCGCCGTCGCTTCTGGAAATCCGGCTCTGATTCGGACAAGCTTGAGGCTTACGGTGCTCTCTACCTTGCGTTGAGGACATTCACTCTTACGGCGGCTCCATTCATTCCGTTCCTTACCGAAACCATGTGGCAGAATCTGAAAACAGCGGAGGACAAGGAATCCGTTCATCTCATGGACTATCCGCTTTACAACGAGCGCTTCCGTGACGAGGAGCTTGAGTTCCAGATGGCAACCGTACAAAAAGCAGTTTCCATGGGACGAAGCCTCAGAAATCAGTTCAACATCAAGAACAGGCAGCCACTTTCATCTGTCGCACTTGTTACCCGCGATGCCGATGAGAAAAAGGTCCTGCAGGAAATGGAGGACACGATTGCTGAGGAGCTCAACGTAAAGAAAGTCATTTTCCACGACAGGGAGGATGAGCTGGTTGAGTATTCCGCAAAGGCAAATTTCCGTGTGCTCGGTAAACAGCTCGGACCAAAGATGAAAATTGCCGCGGCGGAGATTGCGAAACTCAGCAACGAGCAGATTGCGGCGATCCTTGACGGACAGGCACTTGCAATCACCGTGGACGGACAGGACGTGGATCTTACGGCGGAGAACGTGATTGTCGAGCGCATTGAAAAGGAAGACATGAAGGTCGTAAATGACGGAACTCTGACCGTGGGACTTGAGACGAAGATTACCGATGACTTACGCCGCGAGGGATATGCACGTGATTTGGTCCGCGGAATCCAGAACATGCGCAAGGAAAGCGGATTCGAGATTACCGACAGAATCAATCTTGAAGTGAGCGGAGACTCTGAGCTTAAGGAGGCTTTCGTTCAGTTCAGGGATTTCATTTCCGGCGAGACCCTTGCTTCCACTGCCGAATGGAAGGATTCAGTTACGGGCGGATTTACTGCCGAGGCTGATGACAAGACATGGACCGCAAAGATTTCCAAAGTTGAGGCATAAAATATGAAGTCGGAAAGGCTCGGTCGTTCCTTAAATCTGATTGCCGTCTTTTTGATGGCGGTAATGCTCGTTTTTTCAGGATGCTCAAGCGCAGGAATTTCGGGATTTGAAAATTCATCCGTGAATCTTCTTGGGGGAAAAAATTCCGTGTACATCTCGGTTCCTGTAACGGAGTATCCTGAGCTTACGGAAAAGATTCTTAGGAAAAAGGCCGGGCTTTCTGAAAAAAATGCCTCAATGGTGGTTTCGCGTCTTACAAAACTTTATGCCGGCATCAATGTTTCTAGCGGAGACCTTGATATGGCAGCTGAGGGAAATTTCCCGTCCTCACTTGCGGGACTTGTGCTTACGAAAAAAAACGGGTGGACGAAAAAAATTCATGAGGTGGAAATCAATTCCGGGGAAAAGACAAAATGTCTCAAGTACAAGTATTTCGACGGAGGAAAATACGGCATTGCGTTTCTGAGTGGAAGCAGGGTGCTCGTCTCAAATTCCGTTACACAAATGCTTGACAGATATCAACTCGATGAAAAATCCGGGCCGCAGTTTGATTTTCTTGAGAACGGTGAGAATGTGGAAAGCGATATTCTTTTTTACATCGCCGAGCCGGGAAAGCTGCTTTCTGATTTTTTGAATCCCACGATGCAGGCCTGGTTCTCTTCAGGATATGGAAACATTTCCAAAGCCGAATCTGATGGCGAGTATCTTCTGACTTTGAATCTGGTTATCTCAAATCCAAACATAAAAAAAGCGGTCGTTCCGATGATGAAACTTGCGGGACTTGATGTTGTTTCGTCATCTGAAAATGAGCTTACGATTTCGGAGCTCAAGTGCACGACGGATGAGATTTTGGATTTTATGTCGGGCGGTTCAAAATGAAAATCAAGTTGCTTCTTTCCGCATTGATTTTTTCTCCTTTGATTTTCTCATGCAAATCTTTGAATTTTCCCATTCCGGGTGAGTCAAAAATTGTGCGGCAAAATCTTGCGGCGGAGTATCTGAACATTGCGGAATCATACGAAAAACTCAAAAATTACGACAACGCGGTAAAGTACTACAGGATGGCGATCGACAACGGTGCTTCATCTGCCGGACTGACCTACAAAATGGCGAAATGCTATGCTCTTGCTAAGGATTGGGAAAACGCACGCAAAATGTACGATGAGCTTTTGACATCTGATCCTGATAATGTGAACCTCAAACTTTCCATTGCCTATGTTGACGCGATGAGCGGTGATTTTGAAAAGGCCTTGGAGGAGTACAGGATTCTTTCGGAGGAAAATCCCACGGATGCCTCAATCCTGAAAAACTACATTTCAGTCCTGATGGCTGATGGAAAATATGAGATTGCGGAGGAAAAATTCCTTTTGTTCAAGGAGACTTTCCCCGACAACTCTTCCATTTCAGAGATTGAAACTAAGATGAAGGAAAAACTGAAGGATTAAGATTCGGGCTCCCTCGTGGTAAGGGGATGCTGAATCAAGTTCAGAATGGCTCTGATTTTATATCCCATTTGTTGTTTTAGTCCTTTCCCTCGAGTTTTGCGACTTCCCTTGAGATATATTTTCTGTATTTTTCCGGGTTCACCTTGAAGGCTACAATCGGAGTGTTCTTTTCGTTCATCGCATGGAGGAGAGCCTGTTCCGCTTCATTGGCAAGTCTCTTTCCCGAGATAAGACGGAGTGAGCGGCTTGAAATTCCAATGTTGACCACACGGTAGATGCTCCTCTTTGCAAGCGTAGCGATGATTTGTGTGTGCAGGTTTTCAGCGGTCTTCAGTGCGTTTACAATATTTATGTTCTGCATGATTGCCGAGCAACCTGACTCACCGTATTCGAAAATCAAATCCTTGAACTGGAAACAGTCTTCTATAATCTTGATTATTTCCTCTCCGGCCTCACTGGTCCAGTCAAATTTCGGGATGTTGAGCATGAAAAGGGACAAATCCTGATCAGAGGCTGCGGATTTCATCAGTTCGGAATCAAGACGCGGCATCATGTATTCTTCCCAGCCGAATCCTGTTTCGGGAGAGAAAAGTCCTTCTGGCATGGGACGTTTTCCTGCAAGAGGTTTTGTCGCGACATTCTCATCTTTTTTTTCAGGTAGCGCCGGAAGCGGTTTCAGATAGTTCGTCTGTGGCAGAGATTTTTCCTCTTTCCTTGAGCTCAGTCCGTCCGTAAAGATTTTAGCCGGTGTGTTTTCAGCGGGCAGTGTAACCTGCATTTCTGGAACCGGCTCTTCATCATTCGAATCTGTAATCAATCCCTTGGTGAGGGCCTGATATTCTTCCTGTGTCAAATTTGTGCCGAGAACCGGAACGTCAAAGGCTTCTGCATCGGTTTCTTCGTTCTCTGCATCGGTTTCGCTCTCATCGTTTTTTTCCATGTCAGGGTCATTTTGCACGTCTGTCTCATCCACATTTTCCGGAGAATTTTCATCAAGGGGCGGCTCCTCGAATACGGTCTGTGCCTGTGTGATTTCATCCTGGACCGGTACGGAATCAGCTTCGGACTTAGAGTCGAAATCCTGAACTGATTCTGAGATGGCTTTTTCCGCGGCTTCCTCGTCAAACGTTTCGTCATCCATCTCCGGCTTTGGTTCAGAATCCGAGCTTTCCGTTATGTCGGGAAGATATGCGTCATCGTCAATTTTTTCTTCAATCGGAGCGTCTTGAATTTCCACGGTCGGCTCATCCATAACTTGCGTTCTGTTCAGAGTGTTTTCAATCCTCTGTGAATCTTCCTCGAGTATGTCGTCGTCAAAGAAATCATTCTTATCTTTTTCCGAATCCTTTTCCTGTACGGCACCTTTTCCACTTTCCGAGCGGTAGAGCATGACAAGATGGATTATTGCGGCAATCGTTGTCAAGAGAATCACTGCAAATGCGATTATGCCTTTTTTGAAGATTGAGTCCGGCGTGATGAGATAAACGGCTGCGGTCATTGTAAGTTCAGAACCGTCCTTTGCCTTGATTTTCTCGCTTTTGACCCTTACAAGAGATGAGCGTCCTGCGTTGCTTCCTCCCAAATCCCTGGGGTAGGAAAAAATCAGGCTTCCGTCCTTGAGCACCTGAAGTCCCGCAAGGTCCCTCAAATCACCCATGGAAAGAAGGAGAGTGCGGTTGAACGGATCGCTTCCCGGAAGATTCGCCTGTGCGTTCTGCCTTGTTTCCCTGACGAGCTCGCTTATCCTGAAATCGCTTCTTTCAGGTCCCGTCCTGTATTCTGCTATGAGCGATGCTGAATAAATCAGAATCGTCGCGATATATATGATGATGATGAGACTTGTAAATAGAATGTTCCTTTTAGTTTTCATATCCCCTAGTATACCGACTTGCCCGCAGATATGCAAGTTTCAGAAGCTGAAAAAAACTGACTTTATCCCCAAAATCATGTTTTTTCCTTAAAAACGCAACGTATGGAAGCATTTTTATCGTGCCTCTTTTTTTGCATACCACATCCCGAGCTTCGGAATCCTCCCTGATGGTCGCAATTTCAGACAACTGCTCTATTAGATTTTCGGCATATTTTTTGTAGTTGAAGCCCCTGAATTGCAAAAAAAACAGATTTTTTTCATTGCATTTTCGTTCAAAAAGGGAATCCGTCGGTTTGAAACCATTTTTCAAAATCCATTCCCCAAGGCTTTTCCTGTATGACTCAAGAATCTCGCTTGTAAGGGGATTCTCAAGTTTCCCGGAATAGGGCGTGTTGATTTCGGATTTTTTCAACGGAGAACGGAACATGAGAGCGTCATATTTAGTCTCTGCCGTGTGAAATCGGTCGGATGACGTGTTGAAGTTTTTTTCCAGATAGGTTCCCGAGGCATAGGCTTTTCCGCTGCTGTATGCAAAATCCGCTCCATAGAATTTGATTTTTTTGAATCCCGCCTGTTTTGCAAAATCCGCCGCTGCTATGGTGACTGTCCCGCTTCCGCTTTCAACCTGTGGCATACAGTTCTCCAATTCGGGATCCGAGCAAAGTGGGTGCGCGCTCCTCAGAAAATAGATTTGAAATCCCTTGTTCCGTACAGCGTTTACAGCCGTAGGTGATGATGCTATGTCAAAAACAAAGGTCGTTTCAAAATCCTCAGCTAAATCCATGAAGTGACTTGCCGAAACCTGCTGCGCGTCTATGCTGACAACAAAATCCGCGTGAACCTGATTGGCGACAAGAGTTCCGTAAGATGTGTCCGTCGCAAAAATGCAATATTGTGCTCTGTTTGCTCTTAGTTCATTTATGCTTTTGTCAAGGGAGGGACCTGCCGCGATTATTGCAGCCGTTTTATCCAAGTCGAAGTGCAGGGGTGGATTTCCTTCAAAAGCCCTGAGATTCGTGAGGATGTTCCTCTGCCAGATTTTCCCGAAATGTGATTGCACCGAAAAATCAGCGGATATTTCTTTCAGGCAGGACTCAACGTCTTCCTTGATTTTTTTGAAAAGTTCCTGATTGTGAGCCTCCCATGAGCGGTGTGCGAAAAATGAAAAATCACCGTGGATTGCGGGCAGGTAGTTTGATTTTAAAACTTGACAGATTTCTTCGGACGAGCAGATTTTTAAGCGCGGGTCCGAGCAGATTTTTTTTACCACCGGAAGATTCATGCAAAACTCGAGCGATTCAAAATCAGCTTCCACGGCGATGAGTCTTGAGCTTTTGTCCAGCCGTTCCAGAAGGGACGCAATGTGAAATCCACCGCCGACTCCGCATACAACGACGCAACCGCTTTTGATGTCCTTAGCAAAGTTCGCTCCCTCGTTCTCAGGATTGTATTTTGAGTGCATGGGATTTCCGTCGCAAAAAAGAGGAACTTCGGATCCGTTTTTCGCTTTTATCGTGCTTGAGTAAATCATTTTTTCTCCATTGATGAAAGAATTCCCCTCAGAATCTCATCGCAAAAGGATTTCATTTTTTCGTCCAAGGCATTTTCATCCGTTTTTTTCTGCCGCCGCATGACCACATAATCAGCCGGGAGAGCGTTTTTTATCCATTCAGGATCTTTCATGTGTGCGTAGACTGTTGATACAATCATTTTTTTTCTCTCATCGATTTTAAAATCATTGTTCTTGTAGACGAAATTCGGTTTTCTGCCAGGGGACGCGTGATTTTCAAAATAGGTCCAGTCCACATCATCCGTGGAGCCGAGTTTGTTGCTGAACTTAAATCGGTCGGAAAGACGGTGGATTCTTCCATGAAAATCCTGATTCTGGAACCACGAGAGATAGGTGGAAAGAGCCGGGGACTCAAATGTGGAGGGAACAATCCTGGTTTCTTTTGTCCTGAGTCTGAAATCCGAAGATTCGTTTTCATTTTCAAGTTCGTTCGGTTGGGTGTGAGCGAATCCCTTTGACGGAGCGAGATCCAGTCCGCAGAAAAAAATGGGGCCGTCCGTGATGTCCATTGCAAAAAGGGCCGCCGTACCGCTCACAGTTCCGTTTCTGTATGCATGCATGTTGACGTATCCACATTCTTTGAGCAGGGATTCTCCGCATCCGTCGCCATACGAAAGTGGGATGATTGTCCGGTCGTAGAATTTTTTGAAACATGCCGCCTCAACGGGAATTGCAAGAGGAACATCGAAATCATTGAAGAGTGAAAAGGAAAGATGTTTTTTTGCCCAGTAGCCTCCGTCGGTGGAAAGAATCAAATCCGGGATGATTCCTGCACAATGGAGCGGGCTTAATGCGGATGAGAGCGCAATCAAAAAAAATTTTTTCCGGAATGATTTTATGTACGGGATGGAACTCTCAAGGCTTCTTCCGCTCGCACAGATTATGACAGCTGAGTTTCCTTTTTGGACATAGGCGTTCTTATGGGAAAAGAGACAGAAGTTCACGGCGTTTTTTGCCCAGCGTTTTGCGAAATAGCTCATCGTTCCAAGGACGTTGCGGCTTTTTATGACTGCTGTTTTGATTTCATCCCATGTGTGCCGGTACTCTTCGTTGAAAATTTTTTCTGAAGGAGGCCACGAACAAAAAAGTGTCCCGCAGATTTCTTCTTCGCCAAGGTAAGAGTAAAGTTCCTCCGCGAGATTTGAGTCAGGATTGTAAATAAACTCTTTGTCCCACGCTGCTTTTCCTGCAAGTTCGGACGCATATTGAACCGCGCAAAGCCTGATTTTTCCGAATCTTTTTTTCAGCGGCTCCACGACGTAATCAAGACAGGGACCCGTTATGACGACGGTGGATGGCTCAAATGAACATTGCAGGTTTTCAACGAATCTTTCGGCTTCTTTCTGCGGACTGTAGGCGGAGCAGAGTCTGATTCCACGGACGCTCACGCTCAGGTCTCCGTTTTTGTTTGCCTCGATTTTTATTTCTTCCATCCGAAATCCCCCAAAGAGAGTATCGGCATGTTGGGCATAAAAAAAGACCGTACCCAAAAAGGATACGGCCATTGTGCGTTTAGCCCGTTACAAAATCAGGAAAGTCCAAGCTCGTTGAAAAGCTTTTTGTATGTGTTGAACTGTTCCGACTTTGCAAATTCCTCAATCTTGTTTTCGGGAAGGCTCTCAAGCAGCTGGTCCATGTATGCAAGAACCGACTTGATTTCTTCCTTCATGTCCTCAGGAATCGCATCGACTCCGGATGGTGCAGGAGCGGGGGCAGGTGTCTCCTCGGTGATTTCATCGAATGCAGGTGTCTGTGTCTCAGTCTCAGGTTCTGTCTGCTCCTCGGCGAAAACAGGCTCCTTGAACTCATCGTCTTCCACGGCTTCTTCAACAGTTGGGGCAGGTGCCTCAATGTTCTCTTCTTCAGCGGCAGGTTCCTCGATGGTGACTTCCTCGCTTGTTTCTTCCTCAGGACTTGCGTTCTCCCATTTGTTGAAGACTTCAGCAGCAGGTTCCTCAGAGATTCCGGTCTCAAGCTTTTCGTCTTCCTCATTTACAGGAGCGTCCTTTGAGAGATAGTCGTAATCATCCTGGGAGATGCTGTTCTCTTCCTCAACTTTCAGATTGTCGCTTGGTGAAACAAAGGATTCTGTTTCTGTCGCGGGTTCCTCGGCAGTCTCAGTTTCCGTGTCTTCCACCGGCGGCTCGTCGAATGAAACAGAGTCTTCTGAAACTGTGCTTTCAGTGCTTTCATCGGCCTCGATAGTTTCACTTGCTTCCGGAGCTTCGAACTCTTCCTCGACTTCCGGCTCTGAAGGACTTTCGGTGCTCTCCATGAAATCAGTCTGTGAGGATTCCACGAGAATGTCATCTGATTTCGGCACATCGATTTCACTCGGAAGTGAACTATCTGAGTCACTGTCACTTGCGTCGATGTTTACGTCATTCAAATCAGGTTCCTGCAGAGTCTCATCCGCGAAATTCACCTTGAGATTGTTCTCGTAGGAGTTGTATTCCTGATCGGGAATTGCGGGTGTGTCCTCAACGGATCCGAAAATGCTTCTGCTGGGACTTTCATCGCTTGCAGGCTCTTCCACGGATTCAGATTCGGCTGTTTCCTCCACATTCTCCACGGCAGGTTCCTCGAAAGTTTCCTCCACAGTCTCTGAAGGACTTTCCTCTGTCTCCGCAGCTGTTTCAACCGGGGCTTCCTCACTTGTCTCGGCAGGTGCTTCTTCTGCAACAGCTGTCTCATCCGTAGACGAATCCTCTGTTGAAGCGTCAACACCTTCACCTTCTTCCGTGAAGTCCGCGCTACTCAGGATATTGCTCAGCTCGTCACCGCTAAGGGCAATGGTGTCATCATCGTCCATGTCACCGAAGAATCCGTTCTCTTCTTTTTCCACGGCGGCACTTTCTGTTGATGGAGCAACTCCGTTCCGTTTAAATTCAGCGAATTCGTTTTTCAGCTCGTTGATTTCCTCACGAAGAACCGAAAGTTCCTTTGCGATTTCATTCATCAACTTGACTGTATCCGGGGATTCGCCGCTTGTGTTGATATTTGTATCCATATTTTCCTCTCCAGCATCTGGAATGGGATTGTTGTTGGTTGATTCCAAATCACTTTCCGCAGTTCCTTCATCCTCGGCGGAGGAGGTTGTTTTCTGCGCTTCAAATGTTTCGCCATCTGAATCGGTACTGTCAGATTTTACGGACATACCGGAGTCTTCATCGTATGCGAAATCATTCATGTCGGCCTGGACAATTGAATCTGCATCAACTATGAAAGCATCATTGTCGCCAGTCTCATCATTTGAGGCGTCGCTAGCGTCTTCGGTGCTTTCTGCCGTTGAAAAATCAATCTGCTTTTCGCCCTCATTTTCGACCAGCGGGGAATAGAAGGGTGAAGGAACAACATCGTCATCCTCCAGCACTTCGTTGTTGACACCGCCTTCAGTTGCGTCCACGAAAAGCTCGTCATCCTGATTGTTCTCAGGAAGTTCATTATTGACAAAATTTTCTTCCATATCTTCTCCCGCTTTTGTTTGTTCCTCGATGTTTTCATCTGAAACTTGGCTTACATTTTCTTGTGAAAGACCTTCAGTCTGTACTTCGTCAGTTTTATCACCGTCGTTTGTGCTTGCATCGGAATCCTGATTGTCGGTATCGTTATCAGCGCTGTTGGAAACGCTGTTGTCTGCCTGACTTTCAGATTCCTTCTTTTGTTGCTCAGCCAGTTCCTCCGGTGAGTATGATCTGTTTCCCTCGGCAACGGAAGGATCCGAAAATCCATCCTCTCCCATGAAGTCTGACAAATCCACCGACTCCGAATCAGATATTATATTATCACCCGATTCTGCCGTTTCTGTCAACTCTAGATTTTGCTCATCTGCAAAAACTTCTTCATTTTTTTCCTGAAAATCATCTTCCGGGCTTTCTTCCACCTGAAAAGTCGCGGGACTCACCATATCATCCGACTCTTTCGGGGTAACGGCATCATCCACGTTGAAATCCACGGACGGCTTCTCACCCTGATTTTCTTCCTTTATGCTCTCATTACTCCCGGGATTTGTCTCATCCTCAATGGAGTCGAGCAGGGAATCAACGTCAAAATCTTCATCGGGCGCGGAGTAGGGATTCTTTTCGTCAGGCTTTAAGCTCTTGCTTCCGTCGGAGCTTGTCTCAACCTCAAGGGCGATGTCATCATCTCCACTTTCAGATGCAATCGTGTCAGGGCTTTCACTGAATCCGTCATCGTCTACGTTCAGCTCATAGTCCTGGGTTTTTACAACCGGCTTTGTGTCATCACTTTCACCCGTTGTGATTGATGGGCCGCTGTCTTCTTCAATTCCAAATTCGGAAAGGTCAATGCTTTCGCTTGAAGTATCCACAGACGGACTTGATGCGGATGAACTTTGGGCACTTGGAGTAACTGGTGCGGAATCTTCTATATTATCGAACATTTCGTCGAAGTTGTCCAAAATCTCATCCCCGGACTCATCTGAGCTTCCCATGAATGAATCAAGCGACACTCCATCTCCGGAATCACCGTCTCCTGTCTCAAAGGAAACGTCATCCGAAGAGTTGTCAAGCTCAACATCCACGTCATCGAAGGTCAGGTCTATGTCGAGCGGTTCGTCGTATTCCTCTGTTGCGCTTTCCTGCTCACCCATGCCCATGGATGCGGAATCAAGAAAGTCATCAAGGGAGATTTCACCGTCCGGCTGGAAGTTCTTGTCACCTCCATCTCCTGAATCAAGGAAGCTGTCTATGCTGATTTCACTTGTTGACGAATCACCCGAATCAAGGAATTCATCAAGCGAGATTTCACCGTCATCGAAACTTGGGCTTTCTCCTGAAGTTGCGATCTCAGGCACTTGCGGGATTTCATCTGATCCGGTACCGGTGCCGCTTCCTTCCGTGTCAAGAAAAGAGTCAATGTTGATTTCGCTTTCAGGTTCCGTTCCTGAGATGCCGCCGACTTCCGTGACCTGGGCATCCGTCGTTTCTTCCTGTAGATTGTGAGGGGGCGTTTTGACCCATACGCCATATTGGTCAAGAGCACTTTTTTCGTTTTCTGCATCTTCCATAAATTACCCCTTTAGGAATCTTATTTTCAACGGTTCAAAAACATCCTTTTTTCCTAGCCGCCGAAATTTTTTGAATTTTATGTCAGACGGGGGAGAGAATCATCGCGGAAATCCTCAAAAACTTCGGACACCCGTGTTTAAACAGTTCTAAGCCTCGTCCTTTTCCATTTATCGGCAGATTTCTTAAATTTCTACAGTTAAAAAAATAATGGAAAACGCTTGCCCGGGAAAAATCACTTCTCCAAGATTTGAAAAGCCATTGAAAATTAGTTTTTGGAGATACACTTATCAACAGTGGATTTTTTTCCGAAAATAAAGTCAATATGTTACGATGCAGATTATTGATTTCAGTATTGGCAGGGACTCTTTTTTACGTGCTTATTTCCTTCGTGGGGGGGAAGGACGGTCTGTGGGCAACTTCATACATGCAGGAACAGAAACGGCTTTTAAGCGCGAATGCTTCAGCCATACAGCAGACAAATACAAAGCTCTCTCTTGAAAAAGCGGCTCTTCAAAAGGATATGGAAGTCGTGGGATGCTATGCCAAACGACTCGGCTATATCTATGAGGGTGAGAAGATTGTGAAAATCAGCGGTCTTTCTCCTCAGGAAAATCAGATTTATGACGCGGGGACTGTTCTTCGGCATACGGAATCCGAGTTCATCCCGGAAAGGACCTGCAAGGGGATTGGAATCATCGTGTTTTTGTGCTTTTACGGAATTCTCCTTCTCTTTGATTATGCGAAGGGATATCTGCGTTCGGGGTCAAAAAAGATGAGATTCGCAGCCTCAGACGGAATCACGATGTATGATATTGGCTAAATCTGATCCAAGTTCAATCCGTGTGGCTTCGGACTGTCTTTCCTCTGGCGGTGTTGCAATCCTGCCGACGGATACTGTCTATGGATTCAGCGCGTCGGTTTCAGAATCTCTTCATGCGGGTGATAAAATCTTTCGAATCAAGGGAAGAAACGAAAACAAGCCCATGATCCAGCTGATTTCGTCCCCTGATGATTTGAAGACCTACACCGATATGCCGCTCCCTGGATGGCTCCTTGAAAAATGGCCTGGTCCCCTTACCGTGATTGTACCCTTAAAATCAAGCCTTTCATCAACCAATTCCACTGTCGCTTTCAGATGTCCCGGAGATTTGTGGCTTCGAAAAGTGATTGAGGGATGCGGAACTCCAATCTACAGTACGAGCGTAAACCGCAGCGGAAAGAAAATCCTTGAGACCATGGATTCCATTGTGGAAGAGTTCGGGCAGGAAGTTGATTTGATAATCGACGACGGTGACAGACATGGTTCCGTTCCATCCACCATTGTCAAAATAAGCGGCGGAAATGTTGAGCTTGTCAGGGAAGGGGCTGTGAGAATTGAGATTCCGTCGGTGCAAATTTAATAAGGGATTTTGCAGTTAAGTTTTCATTTTTTGGACTTGACCTATTGACATACATTTTATTTTTTTTATATAATCTTGACATGAAATGGGAATCTGTAGTAATATAAACACGTTATACAGACGACTAAAATTTTATAGCGAGGTTACATATTATGGCAGTACCTAGATCGAAAACATCGAAAGCCGTGACCAAGAGAAGACGCGGTGTCAACATGCATCTTGCAACGCCAAATCTTGTTGCTTGCAGCAATTGTGGCAACTTGATTATGCAGCATCATGTTTGCCCCAAATGCGGTTTCTATCGCGGACGTCAGGTTATTACTCCAGAAGTGAATGGTTAATAGCCGGTGGAAGGTCTGAAGCCTTCGATAACGACAAATTTAGGAGAAAAATATGGACGCAAATGATGAACTGTTTCAGAAGCTGAAGGATTTGATTTCAAGCCAGTTTGAGATTGAGCCTGAGAAGGTTACACCGGAAGCAACATTCCGCGGAGATTTGGGAGCAGACAGCCTTGACACATACGAGCTTCTTTATGCCCTTGAATCAGAAATCGGAGTAAAGATTCCTGAGGATGTGGTGAACAACTTCGTAAAGGTTGAGGATGTTTACAATTATCTGAAATCTCAGGGAAAATAAGGGTTTTAATCCCGGTGGTCCATTGCTTTCGCGCTAGATTCAATCCGGGATGCTCTTTTGTCTGAAAAGCACGGTATTTTTTGCTGTGCTTTTTTTTTATTTTGGGATTTTACCATGAATAATATCGAATCAAATGTCAGCTCAACATCCTTTGCATCTTTGAGAGTTTCTCCTGAAAGAAAAAAGGAGCTCCTTAAATTCTGCTCAAATCTTAGCATAAATTTTAAGAATCTAAATCTTTTGGATCTTGCATTCCATCACCGCTCATTTTCTAACGAGAGTACCGAATATCTCCATTATAACAACGAAAGGCTTGAGTTTTTGGGTGATTCCGTCCTTGGTCTTGTCACTGCGGATTTTCTTTACAACGACATGGAAAAAAATACCGAGGGAGATCTCTCTAAAATAAAGGCGAATGTCGTGAGCGAAAAGTCCCTTGCCCCGATTGCCATAAACAAGATGCACATAGACAAATATCTTGTGCTTGGAAAGGGAGAGGAGTACACAGGTGGAAGACATAAGGCTGCGATTCTGGCTGATGCTGTGGAGGCTGTGATTGGTGCGCTCTACCTTGATTCGGGGTTTGATTCGGCAAAAAAACTTGTCCTTGAGCTGATTGTGCCTGAAATCAGAAAAGTGCAGCAGGATAGGGGAAACCGCGATCACAAAACTCTTCTTCAGGAATTCTATCAGAAAAAAAACAAGGACTGGCCTGTTTATGAGCTTGTAAAAAAAACTGGTCCCGATCACGACAGGACTTTTTGGGTGACGGTTCATCTTGGCTCAGAATCTTTCGGACCTGAATCTGGAAAGAGCAAAAAATCAGCAGAACAGAACGCAGCTAGAAAAGCATGCATAGCTTTGGGCGTGGAAAAAGACTGAGGGGCAAGCGAAATTTGATTTACGGTGCTCCTGTAAGTTTTTCATAGAGCTTGAAGAGTTCCGCGACACATTCACTTTCCTTCATTTTCAAGCCAAAACCATACGCCTCCATAACGGCTTCGTCGTTTGCCCGGTGCGCGTCATTAAGTTCCTTCGGCATGAAATTCTCATCATACAAATCAGCAAGCCTCGACTCTGGATATTTTGAACGGGCATCAAGGATGTCCTGCGCTGCTTTTTCTATGGCGGATTTTTGTTCGGAGGTTGGATTCGGCCACGGGAAGTTGTTGTAGACAATATCGTTACTGTAACGGTAATCGCTTTTCAATCTCCCGCAAACGAGCCTCATCCATGCATTGTGCACGTTGCTCGTAAGAATGCCGAATTCATATAAACTTGCGTTCGGTACAATCTGCACTGCGTCACTTGCAATTACGGATGAGTTCAAAAATCCAATGGGGATGTATCTTCTCCGCTCAGAAGAGACCCGTGGAATCAGAAGATAATTTCCGCTTTCCGGCTGACGATTCTCTGTAAACAGATAGGGATATGCAGCCCAATTTTGAGTCGATTCTTTTGGACTTTCAAGCCTCATCTGCTTTACCGCGGAAACTCTTTTTTTGATTGACGGTATTTTTCTCAACTCATTTGGGCTTGCGTTTACGAGCCAGAGACAATATCTTTTTTTGCCGTTGATAAACTCTTCCGCCCCCAAAAACTCTCGGATAAACTTTTTGGCATCAGGTTCTTTTCGGATAAGCTCTTCATATTCACTCTCAGAGAGGAGCAAATTTCCACCGTCGGTCGCTTGGCTTCCCTTGTTGATTTTTGAGACTGAACACAGGGGCTGTTTTCTTTTTTCAATGAAAATTGTCGGTGCGTCAAAAAGATATGGATTTATATTCGCTGCTTCTTTCGCAGACTCACCGTCAAAAATGATTTTTTTCTTTTGTCTGCTGTTCTTATCGCTGAATCCTAAAATCACACAATGCACATGAGCTTTTTGAGAACTTTCTGAATCCCAAACAAAAGTCTTATATGCAAAGTCAAACTGTATATTTTTCCTTGTGAACAAAGGCCTCCAAACTTCCGCAACCTGCTCGCCTTGTGTGATTGAATTGGTAGAAACAAAGGCGCATTTCGTTTGTGTTCCCTGAATCAAGTCCGACGCTTTCACATACCAGCCCACGACATAATCAATGTTGCTTCCCATGTCTTTTGCGACAAGCTTCAAATCTTGTTTTTGGCTCTCTGTCTGATAGGCATAACCCACAAACGGCGGATTCCCCATGATGTAGTCGTAGACAATCGGCTCGCTTTGTTTTGGCAGGAGCTCGGTTTCTTCAAGTTCATTTGTGATTACGCTGAGATTTTTGAAATGACGGTCCCCCATAAAATCTGAGTCAAAATGAACCGGACTTTGCACCGAGATTTCCCCGAAGTTTTTGTCGGTTTTGTAAACTTTCAGTTTGTCCGCAAAGAAGAGACCGCCCTGATATTTTTCCTCAAGCGTTGTCCAGTCCATTTGAAGTGCGTTCCCCTCAACGATGTTGGCATAATTCACGAGCGGCAGAAAATCTTTTTTTGTCTTGAGAATCTCATTTACTTCACTCGCAACCTGACTTTCGGCAATCCACAGTGCGGTTTTGGCAACGGTGACTGCAAAGTCATTTATCTCAATTCCGTAGAACTGATGGATGCTCACTTTGCTCTGTCCGTTTACAAAAAGCTCGTCGTCTCCCTTCGTAGATTTCAATGCGTCAATCTCAAGGCGGGCAAGAGACAGATATCCTTCCGTGAGAAAATTTCCGCTGCCACATGCCGGATCCAAAAATTTGAGACTGGAGATTTTGTCCTGAAATTTGTAGATTGCAGTCTGGCGCTTTTTCAGTACATCTATTTTTTTTATTTCCTCAAGCTCTTCTTTCAATTCATCTATGAAAAGTGGGTCTATGACTTTGTGGATGTTTTCAATGGACGTGTAATGCATTCCGCCGCTTCTGCGAGTCTCAGGATTCAAAGTGGATTCAAAGACCGCACCGAAAATCGTGGGACTGATTTCAGACCAATCAAAACTTTCGCTTGCCTTTTTGAGCAAAAGATTTCGAATCTCTTCGTTAAATTGGGGAATCGACAAATCTTCCTCTGTAAAAAGTCCTCCGTTCACGTAAGGAAAGGCCATGAGCTTATCTTCCAGCTCCTTGTCGCGGTCCTCCTTTTTTGTGTCAAGAACCTTGAACAGACTGATTAATCCCTGCCGTATATTTTCCGTGTTGAAAGTCTCAAGATAATCATGGAACTGGGATTTTGAGTTGAAGAGTCCCGCATCCTCCGCATACAGACAAAAGACCAGACGGACACACAGCATGTTGAGGCTCTTGAGTGTCTTTGGTGAGTCGGGCTCCTTGTATTGTGCCAGAAGTTTGTCGTAAATCTGTCCGACAATCTCACCTGCCTTTATGGAAAGTTCCATCTCACGCTTCAAGTGCTCGTCACCTGAATCCGAAAGAAACGAAAGCCTGTAGAATTCTTTTTCAAGATTTGAAAGATCTATTTCCTCAGGCTCAGACTTCGGCTTTTCCATGTCGTAAATGAGGAAAGACTTGAAGTTGCAGATTACAATCCACCGGGGCATCTCGCTGCGTTTCATGTTTACGGCGTAACGGTGAGCCTGCTGATACGGAGTCAAAGAGGAGCCGTCTGATTGTTTGTAGGCTTTTTTGAGATCAATGTCAATGCTTTTCTGCTCAATCAAAACCTGCGTTGAAGGAATGTATGCGTCAATGAAAGATGTATGGTCAAGATGGACTCGCTTTTCAAATTCAATGAAATCTTCAGGGGACGAGATCCCAAGGACACTGCGTAAAAGCTCAATCCAAAAATTATGTGTCTCGCTTTTTTCGTCATCTCGTCCGGTCCATTTTTCTATGAATTCCCTTGCGGCAGATTTTTGCACCTGTTGGCTTATCCTCATGCTTTTTATTTTATACTTAAACGCATTTGAAAGTCAATTATTTAGAATCACAAGCATCCTTGCTTTAATTTACTCAAATTTAAATTTTGGCGATTGTATTTTTTTGGGGACATACATTTTATTTTTTTAAGGAGTTGATGACGGCAAGTGCTCTAAATTACGGCGAAAATTCACAAGGGATTGAGGAAGCTCTGCAATGGAGACAGGGTTCGTGGCATCGAAGCATTTGCACGGAAGGGAGCGACAGCGACCTCCAATTCCTATTACCGTGCTCCATGATTCGGTGACGCGGTTCCTGACGTGAATGGAAGAGCTTCCTCATTTCGAAAGTGTCTTGCTAAGTTTCATTTAGATTTGCACTTGCCTT
>DFKI01000117.1 GCA_002373325.1 Treponema sp. UBA3649 | reverse complement strand
GGACCTGATTTCCACGCTGACCTGCATGGTATCAGTAATCTGCTCCTTGAAACCGTAGCCTGTCATGCTGTTCATTCGCCGTCACCCCCGGTGGATTTTTTTCCGCTCATGGAGTCGAGCAGCTTTGAGCCTACCTTCCAATTGTCTCCTGCTCCCATTGTAACAAAAAGATAGCCTTCTGAATAGGGGGCAAGGGCGTTTTTCTGCAATAAATCCTCGGCAATCCGTGCGGCTTCGTCAAATTCACCCGCATAAATCACGTCGGAATGATATTTTTTCGCTCTTTCGGCAAGGATTTCACCCGTCACCTTCGCGGCAGACGCATCCTCACGTGCGCTTCCGTAGATTTTGTTGATGATAACGGTGTCCGCGCTTTCAAAGCTCGATGCAAAATCCTCAAGCAGGGCGGCTGTCCTTGTGTAGGTGTGGCTCATAAAATCCACGATGATTTTGTATCCCTTGTAAAAGTCACGGAATCCGGCAAGGGTCGTCTTAATGGCCGTGGGATGATGTCCGTAGTCGTCTATGAAAATCACGTTCTGACCGTATTTGTTCTTTGCACGACCGACAATCTCGCTGCGTCTTTTTCCACCGCTGAAATTCAAAAGTCCGCGACGGATTTCTTCTATATAATCAGCAGGATTTTTGCCGTCGGATTTTATCAGTTCGGTGCACAAAGCGACTGCGGCACAGGCATTTCTTACGTTGTGGTCTCCCGGCACTTTGATTTTTGCATCCCCAAGGGACTGGACGGTAAAATTGTGGTTCCCGCCAGAAACTTCACCGAAAGTGAGCTTGTAATCCCCCGTTGCATTTACTCCGTAAGGGATAAAATCAATGTCGGGGCGTTTTTTACGTGCAATCTCGGCAGTCTCCACGGCACCCGCGTCGTCGGCACAGTAAATGAGCTGTCCTTTTTCTGGCAAAAGACAGATGTAGTCTACGAATGCGTTCTGGATGTCCTTGAACGTGGGGTAAAAATCCTGATGGTCGCTTTCCACCGACGTAAGCACGATTTTTTTCGGGTGGAAGGCCATAAAATGACGCTGGTACTCGCAGGTCTCCGCCACAAAATAAGAAGGACCGTTTTCCGCGCAGGAAGAAGAAGTCATTGTGCAGGAACCGCCGAAAGATGAAATAATGCTTCCCGCAAGCACCTGTGACGGAAGATCCACGTTTTTCAAAAGTGTGCCGACCATTCCAGTGGTAGTGGTTTTTCCATGGACGCCGCACACACCCGCACTGTAAACNNCTCGCAGGTCTCCGCCACAAAATATTCGGTTCCATTTTTTCTCGCCGTGTCTGAGGTCATCGTGCATGAGGAGCCGAAAGACGAGATTATGCTTCCCGCAAGCACCTGGGACGGAAGATTCGTTTCCTTGAGCAGGGTTCCGACAAGTCCCGTGGTTGTGGTCTTACCGTGCACACCGCAGATTCCCGAGCTGAATGCCGACGCGGAGATTTCACCAAGAGCCTCGCTGTAAAGGAGCATGGGAAGATTTTTTGACTTTGCCGCACGTAAATCAGGATTTTTTTCCGGGCTGTATGCGCTTGAATAGATGACAAGGCGGACATCCGGCGTGATATTTTCCTCGCTGAACTCCATGGCTTTTATGGAATACTTTTCGAGAATCTCATCTGTGTAAAAGCGTTCAGAGACGTCGCTTCCTGTAATGACTGCACCACGGGCATACAGAATCTCCACAAGGGCCGCCATTCCGGTTCCCTTTATGCCCACAAAGTGGATGTGAATGCCTTTTATGTCATTTCGGAGCACGTTGTTATACTCATCCATATTCTTTAATTATAACACTTATTGGCGATTATGGCAATTATTTATTTTAGGAATTTTTTTACTGATGTTGCGGGAGAAAAAAAATGCCGCACATTCCGTAGGAGGACCGGAGTGTACAGCATCTATCTATAGGAGAAAAACATGAACTGATCAGCGATTGCCTGAGAGTTCCAGATAAATCTGGTCGGCAAGTCCGAAATGAGTGTTTTTGGTCAGTGCCTCGGCGTAGTTGTCGTACATCATGTCCTCGTACATGCCGCGTGCAAAATCATTTTCCTTGCCAAAAAGACTCGTATGGTGGATGGTGTCCCTCATGGAAGAGAGCATCATTTTCATCATGTAGTTTTCAAGCTCCTTGGACTGCGCGTAAAGCTCGGACGTTCGGTCAATCGTGGGCTGCTTGCCATGTGCGTTTTTCACGGATGCAGCCAATCCTTCAGGAGCCGCGTTTTTATCTGCCTCGCTTGTGTAGTAGTTGTAGAATCCCTCGGTGTAGTCTCCGGTAAGACGATGGCTTTTGTTCACCTGTGATGACGAAACGGAACCTGCAAAATCACCCGCGACTTCCTTTTCCTTTTTGGATGTCATATCCTGAATCAGGGAAAGGAAACGGCTTTCATCGGCTTTTTCCTGTGCCGCCTGTACCGTCTGCGCTCCGTTTGAGAGAGTTCCAGTTATGAATGATCCTGCGATTCCATTTACTGCCATAATTTCTTCCTATAATCTTCTATTAAATAGATCAGCGTTTCAGAGTGGTTGCGGTCTGGAGCATTGCGTCGCTTGTCTGGATGGCCTTTGAGTTGAACTCATAAGCTCTCTGGGCTACAATCATCGCGACCATTTCATTTACCACGGAAACATTGCTCATCTCAATGAACTTGTGCTTGGTGATTCCCATTCCGTCAAGTCCCGGGCGGGATGCGATGGGATCTCCTGATGCATCCGTTACCTTGTAGAGATTGTCTCCCGTGTTCTCAAGACCCACAGCATTTGGGAAACGGTAAAGCTCAAGCTGTCCCACGTCCACGGCTTCCTGGCTTCCGTCAATCTTCACGCTCACACGTCCTCTGTCGGAAATGGAGAGTGTCTCAAGCTGGAATCCTTCGGGAAGGATGATTTCAGGGATAACGCGGAGTCCGTTTGCGGTAACGAGCTGACCTGTGGAATCCACCTTGAAGGTACCGTCCCTTGTGTATGCCCAGCTTCCGTCATACTGCTGGACGCGGAAAAATCCGTCTCCGACAATGGCGATGTCTGTGTCCACTCCGGTTGCCTGGAGAGATCCCTGGGTCATAATGCGCTGGGTTGCCCCTACTTTCACACCGTGTCCCACCTGTACTCCAACCGGGGTTACTGTATCTTCCGTTGCGGGTGTACCTGCGAGTTTTCTGTTCTGATAAAGAAGATCCTCAAACTCAACTCTGTGCTGCTTGAATCCTGTTGTGTTTACGTTTGACAGATTGTTTGAGATAGTGTCGATGTTAGCCTGCTGTCCGTTCATTCCGGTGGCTGCGTTCCACAAACTTGTTACCATATATTCTGCTCCCTTTTAGTTTCTAATATTAGCGATTTACCGTGACGACCTTGTTCCAGAGCGTGTCCATCATGTCGTCCTGTGTCTGGATGGATTTCTGGTTGGCCTCGTAGGCGCGGTTGACCTCAATCATCTGCACCATCTCGTTCACGACATTTACGTTGCTCGTCTCGGTGTAGCCCTGAAGAACCTTGGGTCTCTCGTTGCCTTCCGCAATGTGGTAGTTTCCGGCAATCTCGTTCGTGTTCCACATTGATGAGCCCTGCTTCTTGAGGTATCTCTCGTTCTCAAAGCGCACAATCTTCAGGCGGTCTGCCACGTCGTTGTTCTCGCGGTTGATTACCATTCCGTCCTGATTTACGAAAAATCTCTCGTCCTCAACCGAGATGGGGCCGTTCTCACCCATGACAGGATATCCTTCCTTTGTGAGCAGGATGCCCTCTTTTCCCAGGGTGAAGTTTCCGTTTCTTGTAAAGCGCTCTCCGTCCGGGGTCTGCACAACAAAAAATCCCTTTCCACCAAGAGCAAGGTCGGTTCCGGTGTCCGTTGATTTGAATGAGCCCTGGTCAAAATCCGTGAAAAGCTCGTTTGTCTCCACACCAAGTCCAAGTCCTCCGATGATTGGTCCCACGTCGTAGGAGCCCTCGGGAGTGCTGTACACACCGTCAGCCACTGTACGCCGGATAAGGAGGTCGCTGAAAGATTTGCTTACCGGGATGTCCTTTTTGAATCCTGTCGTGTCCACGTTCGCAAGATTGTTTGCAATCGTATCCAGTCTGTTCTGCTGTGCGTTCATTCCGCTTGCACTGATATACCATCCTCTAATCATCTGTACACCTCTACTTTCAAATAATGGGGAAAAACTGCGGTTTTAGATTTTTTACCGAAAGACACAAACCCCATACATAAACTATCGACAGATGGACGGCGCGGGTTAAGAATTTTTTCTTTGAGGATTTCATTGACATTCTACTTTTTTTTTGTATAGTCTTTTTATGATTTCATTTTTGAAGTCAAATCAAATTTAAGGAGCTTTTTTTATGAAAAAGTTTAAGAACCTTCTTATTGCGCTCTCACTCACTGTGGTGGCGGTAATGCTTGCATCATGTACATCAGTTTACATGGTTCCCATCTCCGAACATTCGTCTTTTCCGGCTGACGGTCAGAAATACGAAATCCTTGGACGTGTGACAGTGGACACGACAATGGAAAAATCCGGCTACACAAGACTGCTTGAAGCTGCCAAGGAAAAATATCCCGGGGCTGATGACGTTGTGAACATCGTGGTTGACGCAAAACAGAAAGAGACAACACACTTTTTCTTTTTCCGCACAGTCAGGAACACTTACGTGATGTCAGGAATCGCAATCAGCTACAAATAACTGAAAGTTGATTTTGAATCCATCAAAAAACATCCTGCCGCCGCAGAGTTGATTTGTCTTGTCGGCATTGTTCTTGTCATTGTCGGTCTTGAACCGACAATCCCTTGCAAAAAGAGATTCCCGTGTCAAGCACGGGA
>DFKI01000052.1 GCA_002373325.1 Treponema sp. UBA3649 | reverse complement strand
CCAAGGACTGCCCAGGCATGCAGGACCGCCGCCGGAAAATTGGGTTTAAAGGATCAAAGAGGTAATATATGATAAGACTTAAGAACGATGACCAAATCAACAAAATCAGGAAGAGCTGCCATGAGCTGGCAGATTTGTTCAATGAAATCATACCGAAAGTGAAGCCGGGTGTGAGCACGAAGGAGATTGACGACTGGTGCGTGGATTTCGTGAGGAAGCATGGAGGAAAACCCGCATGGTACGCCGAGGGATTTCCAGGATGCGCATGCATAAGCATAAACAATCAGGTCATACACGGCATCCCCTCAAAAAAGAGATTCGTGCAGGACGGTGACATAGTTTCGCTTGACATAGGAATCAACCTTGACGGATACATAAGCGACAGCTGCCATACGGTGATGGTAGGAAACGTTAGACCCGAGCACAGAAAACTGGTCCGCGTGACAAGGGAGGCTCTTCTTGCAGGAATCTCACAGTGCGTAAAAGGAAACCGTCTTTCTGACATAGCGCGTGCTGTCACCGATGTGGCCGCAAATCAAAACGGATACGGCGTGGTCTATGATTATTGCGGACATGGGGTGGGCCTTGACGTGCATGAGGATCCGAGCGTTCCGAACAACTATCCGTTCAAGGGTCCGAACCCAAGGATTCAGCCGGGCATGGTGCTTGCCGTAGAGCCGATGATCAACGAGGGAAAGGGAGACGTGATTACCGGAGATGATGAGAGCGACTGGAACGTGTTTACCGCCGACGGTAGCTGGAGCTGCCATGAGGAGCACACTCTCGCAGTTTTTCCGGATCACACCGAGGTTCTGACAGATTTGGACTATAACGGCTCGTCCTGTATGAAAGGCTCGTCCTGGTAAGGATTGCGTACATAAATAGGAGGGAAAAATCATGGATGAAAAAGAAAAGAAGTACCTGAACAATCTCTGGCCGGTTTTATGCCTGTGGATTTGCTCATCCGGCGGAATGATTTTCAAGAGCAGGGTCTGGGAAAGAAACTCGGTCACGCTCTTGTCATTCATCACAGTGGTGGGTCTTGCGGTCCTGGGTGCGGTAATCGGACTCATCACATTCAAGCTGGGCAAAAAGGCAAAGATTGCGTCCCTTGTAATCTGCCTCTTGATTTTAACATCCATGATTACAGCATCCTCATACCTCACTTCGGACAGATACATCGTAAAAAAAGAATGGCCGGTACACGAGCTTGATAAAATCACCTTCGCCTACCCCTCTGTGCTCAAGGAAAAGAACTTGAAGGGACAGCTGCCGGATAACGCCGACGTGAAAGTGCTAACCAACGAGAACATGAACCGATACGTGGCCTGTTACACCTACGACTTCACTCGCGACAAACCGACTTTGGAATCCTGCGTTGGAAATGCCGTCACAGCCATTCTCACCCGCTACGGCTCCAAAACTCTAGTCTGGGACAAGGACACAACCGAGGTTTCCCCCACTCTTGTCAAGGGACGCTTCACCTACACGAACAAACTCAGGAACAAAACTCTCTCCCACACCGGATTCGCATTCGGTTACGCGGAGGGCTCCCACTACGAGATTGTCATGTTCCTGCCGCTAAGAGAACAGTTCAGCGATGATTTTATGAAAAAGATTGAGGAAAGTATTAAGGTGAGAACTGAGAGTTGAGAGTTGAGAGTTGAGAACTTGACTTCTACAGGCAGCGATATATCCCTTGAATTTTAGACGGGGAAATGCTAAAATCGAATGCAGGGAAATTCCCCCTTATTATGGAGAAAAAAAATGGCAAAAATTCAGATGAAAAATGCAATCGCCGAGCTTGATGGCGACGAGATGACCCGTGTGCTTTGGAAGCTTATCAAGGACAAGCTGATTCTTCCCTTCGTGGATTTGAAGACGGAATACTTCGACCTCTCAATCACCGAGCGCGACAAAACCGATGATAAAATCACCTACGAAGCCGCAGCCGCAATCAAGAGACTTGGCGTTGGAGTAAAATGCGCGACAATCACATCAAATCAGGCCCGCGTTGAAGAGTACAAGCTGACCCACCTGACTCCAAGTCCCAACGGAATCCTTCGCGGTGAGCTCGACGGAACAGTTTTCCGCACCCCCATTTTCGTAAACAACATCAAGGGAACCGTGAGCTGCTGGAAAAAGCCGATTACACTTGGCCGCCACGCTTACGGAGATGTCTACAAGAACTGCGAGATAAAGACACCCACAGCAGGAAAAGCCGAGCTTGTTTTTACAGGAAGCGACGGAAAGGAAATCCGAAAGACCATTATGGAAATGAAGGGACCGGGAATCATCCAGGGAATCCACAACCTTGACGGGTCCATCGAAAGCTTCGCACGCTGCTGCTTCAACTATGCGCTCGACCAGAAGATTGACGTTTGGTTCGGGGCGAAGGACACAATCAGCAAGATTTACGACGGAAATTTCAAGGCCATCATGCAGAGAATTTTCGACGAGGAGTACAAGGAAAAATTCGAAAAGGCGGGCCTCACCTACTTCTACACACTCATTGATGACGCGGTCGCACGTGTCGTAAAGAGCGAGGGCGGATTTCTCTGGGCATGCAAGAACTACGACGGTGACGTTATGAGCGACATGATTGCCTCCGCATGTGGAAGCCTTGCCATGATGACGAGCGTTTTGGTCTGTCCCAACGGTGAGTTTGAGTACGAGGCGAGCCACGGAACCGTCCAGAAGCATTACTACCGCTACCTCAAGGGAGAAAAGACCTCCACGAATCCGGTGGCCACGATTTTCGCATGGACAGGAGCGCTTGCAAAGAGAGCCGAGCTTGACGGAACCCCCGACCTTGCCGATTTCGCGCACAAACTCGAAAAGGCGACCCTGGGTACAATCGAAGACGGAATTATGACGGGAGACCTTGCCAAACTTGCGGACCCCGCGCCGAAAAAGATTGTGAACAGCTGGGAATACATCGACGAGATTGCAAGCCGCCTCTAAGGATTTCCCCTTGATTTTCATACCTGCCGTACCAATGTGCGGTGGGGTGATTTTTAACCTTTTTAGAATACATGTTGGAGGAAACAAATGGGTTGCGGACGTGTCATACTGTGCTTGATTTTTCCACCTCTCGCCGTACTCGACAAGGGATGCGGCTCCGTGCTGCTGACCTTCATACTCACCTGCGCAGGATGGGTTCCGGGTGCCATCGCCGCTCTGGTCATAAACAGCAAGAATTAAGCGAAAAAATAAAATCCAGGTCATTCAACGCGAACTTCATTCAACGCTGATTTTTCCAAGCACGTTTGCCCCGATTTCTGCATTCCACGAAGGAGAAGAAAATCTCACGGGATATTTTCCGTCACTGTCGCACATTCTGAAACACAGGTCGTAAACACCGCTTTCAGAAGGAGATTCCACGCTGAAGGAAAGACTTCTTGTTGTTCCCTCAAAAATCGCGCCGGAAACAACAGTCCCGCCCTCATTCACAACGGTACCGTCCTCCCTTACGAAAAACACGAGCACGTTCTTTTTTCTGTGCATGGGCATGTCGGCAAATCCTGAGTTTTTGATTTCCATGGACACATTCACATTTCCGTCCTCAGGCACGACACGTGATTTTTCAACACAATATCTGTAGCCCATGTGCTTGATAATATAGATAAAAGCCTGCTCACCTTCGTATCTGTATTTCTTTTTTTCAAAGAGATTTCTCAAGGCCCCGTCGTTCCATCCTATGTTGAGGAAAGAAAGATGCACGTCACTCATCTCCTCCACGGCGGAACTCAAGTCGCTTTTCCAAAGGGCATTTTCCCCGTCGCAAAGTTCTCCTCCGTATGGTGTGTGGTCAGTGAAACTTTTCAGAAAATCAATCTCCGCTTTCCGCTCTTCCCTGAAAGTCCCAAAGTCAGTCGGTGAGCCAAGGTATCCGTCGTTATAGATTCCGAGCCTGTAAAAATCATCCGAAGAAGAAGGCTTGTAAGAAGATTTGTAATCCCTTCCGACAGTGGCATAGATGAAGCTCGGCTGCCGCACCAAAAGTGGGATTCCGCATCCGTCAAGGCACTCAAGAAATTTATTAATGACACTCACGATGTAGTAAAATTCATCGCCGTCCTTTCCCCGGGCAAAAGTCGTGGAATGCATCTCTCCCCAAGGTCCAATCATTCCGCACTCAATGGCAGTGATTGCCCTCTCATGATTTTTTAAAACCGGACAAAGAGCTTCGATGTGTGAAAGAATCATCTCAAAATCAAAAGGCTCCACATCGGCATATTTTCCGTCCGAATCAGTTTTTCCATCATAGCCGGGGTCGTATGCGAATCTGATTATGGCAGTCTTTTCAGAATCCTCAACGCGGGACAAAAGAGCGTCAATGTCGGAAAGGGCCTTGTCGGTCAAATCCTTGTCGCCGGATGAGTTTATCCTGCCGGAAAAATCACTTATGTCAAATTTCAGATGCAGAAGAGGAAATGTCGCGTCCGGGGAATAGCTTCCGTCAAAAAGAGTCGGAGATTCCTTTATCGCATTTTTCAAGTGAGCGAAACCGGAAATTCCATTCTCCCCCACTTTCACGTCAATCGAGCTGTAAAAACCCATGTCAGGATTGTAAATGATTCCGTCCGTATTATTCAAAAAAATATCCGGGTCATCTTCCGAAGAAGCCGCACATGAAAAAAATATCTGGCAAAGAGCGAGAGAAAACAGAAGAAAACTGATTTTGCATCTCATGTTGAAAATCCCCCTTTACGGCATCTTAGCATTCTTAAAATACTCTTGTCAATCACTCACACTTGACCGCACCAAAAACGCATGTTATAATTTTATATCAAGGAGGCAGCCATGAAAAAAATCATTTTGTTGCTTGCGGTAATTTTTGCGCTCCCTTTTTTTGCATCCGCATATTCGGACTCACCTACGGAAGGAATAATCTACTCGCTTAACGGATACGCACATCTTGGCGGAAAAACTCTCGACTCCGCCGTCAATGGGTTCGGAGGGGACATGGGAGTAACGTTCCATCTCATGCCGGAAAACTACATGACACCCATCATCTTTTTCAGCGCGGGATGCGGGGTCGAGAACAAATCCTTGCAGGGAGATTTGAAACTGCTCGGAGGAGTCTCATGGCACATCACGGAATATTTCTACACCGATTTGGCCGGGGGCGTTCAAGGATTTTTGTACTCGGTGAACGACATAATGCCCGCAAATGATTCCACCATAGGACTCGGCTGGTCTCTTATGGCGGATGCGAGCGCCATGTTGCATTTCGCGGAGATAATCGGAATCAGGGCAGGATGCGCGGTTTCCTATGGAACAAACGGACTGATTCTCTCGCCGCACTTGGGAATCTCATCCTGCTTTGACTTCTCGTGGCTTTTCCTGTAGGAAGATTTCAATTCGGAGAAAGGTGTGTGACAAGCAATCCACAGATGTTGCACTCCTTTTTCTGCTCCGTAGCCCTTGCCTTTGGACAGATTACGTGAACAACAAAATCCCTTTCCTCGTCGCATGACACAAGCTCACGGCTTCCCCAGCCAAGGTATCCCTGTCGGATCGGGTTCATGCACGGAATGGTGATTTTTTTCGCTGGACTTCCGTCGTCGTTTTCCACCCATGCCTGGGCATTTCTGAATGAGTCGCTTTCGCTGTAGAGTACGTTCACCGAAGTTCCATGCACACGGAAAATCATCTCGGCTCCCTCGCTCATCGTTGACCATCCGCTCCTCGCACCGCCATGAGACACCCACTCAGGATGTACAGGACTCCCTTTGTTCCACCCGGTGTTAGATTCCGGCTCCACGTCAGATGATGCAAGAAATTCCACATACTCATACCCGGTATCGGTAATTGGCGGAGGGAGATTTCGGTCCACGGCAGGAAGGGATGTGTCATCTTCAGGAAGCAGGTTCCAGATTTCATCAAGACGCTCCACAATGAATTTTCCAATCTCGGCATGTCCCGCATTGTTCGGATGAATCGACTCCTCACCGTCAAAGTACAGGTTCCAGTCAAGAGAGCTGCCCTTCTCCTTTTTCTCACAGTCTTTCCAGCTCACGAAAGGGATTCCGTAATGCTCACAGATTGGCTGCTGCTCCCCCTGCTGACTGCTCTGGACTCCGTTTCTCTCATTGACAAAAAGAGCCATAATAGCTCGGTCGCTTCCGTTCATAATCTGGCGGATAAGACCCTCGTAGCTCCGGTTCCTGACCTGTTTCTCAAGCCACTGATCGTTCATCGCAAACTCAAGATGCACGAAGTCAACATTGTTCTTAAAAAGATGCACATCTGCCCTGGCAGTTCCCCATGCGGAATCGGTCCCGGAAACACCCTCGTTCATAAATCTTACGTCCGAGCCGTACTCCGCACCTTTTTTCTTCCACCACCTTCCGACAATCGAAGACCAGGAGTTCTCCTCCTTCGGTTCAGAATTATATCCGGTAGTGATTGAACCTCCGAAGCTTGCGACACACACTTTTTCACCACGGCGCACTTTCGCCATCACATTCAGAATCCTTGCATACTGAGCGACATTCATCTCCACACTTCCGCTTTCTTTTTCACTTTTGATATTTGCCATGTCCTTTTCTTTCGTTCCCCCCGCACTAGAAAATCCCAATGCAAAAAAAGCAAGCACGAAACACACGGCAGTCTTCTTTAAAATCAAATTCTTCTCCATCTATTGATGAGGCGGCAATCCCAAGGAAAATCAATCCCCTGAAAATGCCGCCTGAACAAAATAAAGGACATTAAGAATAATCCGCATTCGAACTATTCTGTGTTTCCATAAATCAAATTACTTTTCACTGATCACGATGTTGTCGATGAGCACACCGCTGATGTTCTTCATTCCGATCGCAATTCCAATCCTTCCGTTCTGGTTCACGTCCTTGATTGTTCCGCTGCAATGGTAGACAGTGGAGTTGTCGGAAACAGATTTGTTAATCCATCCGTACTGATGAAGTTCATCCGCATACGCCTGAGCAAAAACGGACGCGTTCTTTCCGACCTTGCCCACGACCTTCACGTCAAATTCCACCTTGTACTCACGCCATCCGACGATTCCAAGTTTAGCAGCATCGGTAATCACAACGGAAGTCTCAGCCCCGTCCTTCTCTGGGTCATAGGTGATTTTGAGTGACTTGCCCTTGATTCCAGATTTTTCAACCGTAATCTTTGCGCTCTTGATTCCCTCGAAAGAAGAGACCAATCCGTTCGGACTTGACACGCCCTCAAAGTCCTGAGTGATTTTGGAGAACGGAAGCTTCTCAAGTTTTCCAACCGGTTTGTTCGCATCAGCAAGAAGAGCCTTCGCCTTTGGTGTCCATTTTTCAATCGCGGATGCAGGAGAGTTTCCGGCCCACACGACCTCACCAAGGAAAGAATCAAGCATGGAATCCAATGCCGCAACGGACGGTCCAGGATAATAGGGATCCTCGCGGATCATGTCTCTCTGGAACTGAACCATTTCCTTAGGCCATGTGCTGCTCTGATTTTTGATGTCGTCAGCATACCATTCCTTCAAGGCATATTCGATGTATTTTCCAGCAGCCTTCTGTTTTTTTGATCCGGCACCGATTCCGTATCCGTCGCACTCAAGGACAGGGCGTGTCTTTTTTACGTTGGGTCCAGAAGGAAGACGGACATAGGCAATCTCATCCCTTGTCTTTTTCACGATGGAAGCCGGGTCATACTCACGTCCAATCACCATCGCTACAGTGCGGTTCACGATTCCGTCCTGAATGATGCTGTTGTCCTGCTGATACCAACCCTCGTTCTTGGCAGTCTGCAAATATGAGAGCGCCGCAGTCACCTTGGGATCCTCGAAGTTCAGAGTCTGATTTCCCCTCGCGTCTGTCTTCGTGAACTCAACTCCGTTCATGTATGCGAAGATGCGCGTGTTCCAGTTTCCCACACCCCAGCGGTCGATGGAACCTGATCCTGATGTGTCGGCGGTAAGTTTGCGTGCAAGTTTTGCCATGGCATCCCATGTCCACTGTCCCTTTTCGTACAGAGCCTTTGGCTGCTCGCTTTCCTTGATTCCGTTCTCATCCATGAGAGTCTTGTTGTAGATTACGAGCCACGCATGGTTGCTTGTCATGTGGGACGCAGCGTAATAATGGCCGTTATATTTGAAGACTTTCTCGGCTGCCGCAAAGTTGAAAATCTGTTGTCCGCTAACGGTCATGGAAGTGTTCACATATCCGTCCACAGGCTGCAGATATCCCTTCACCTGGAATTTCGGAAAATCAGCGTCACGTACAAAAACAACGTCGATGGGATCACCTGCCGCCATTGATGAAAGAACCTTGGACTCAACCGTACCCCAGTCGCCCAAAACATACGTCACCTTTCCTCCGGTCTCGGCGGTATACTTGTCACCTGCACGGACCATGACATCATTCTTGTGATCACGGGGATTCACTGCGGGACGGAACACCTTGATGTCCCACTCCCCCGCAAAGGCCAACGATGACAAAGCTACGAGAGCTCCTGTCAGACACGCAAAAAGCTTAGTCTTTTTCATATTTTCCTCCTTAAAAAGAACTTGCCAATCTATAAAAAAAATTCCAGTAAAAAAAATTCGTTACATTTTTTTCACCAAAAAATTTTTTTTAAGTAAAAAACACAGCGGAAAAATCAGGATGAAAAATCCGCCGGAACCGAATCAGCCGACAAGACCTGTACGCGTTATGCTCTCCGTAAAATGTCTCTGGCTGAAGACATACAAAATCAGCATGGGAAGAATCACCACAAAGCACGATGCCTCCAGGATGCTGTTTTCCGCAAGGGCCATATCCTCCGCGCTCATGTTCTGTGAGAGAAGAGTCAGACGGTCCTGCAAAAGTGTCACGTTTACCGAAAGCGGATACTCATCGGTAAAGAACATCACCGAAAGATAATAGTCATTCCAGTGCCACACGATTGAAAACAAAGTTATTACAATCACGATGGAGCCAACGTTCGGAAGCATTACCTGTAAAAAAGTCCTGAAAGGTCCGTACCCGTCAACGAAAGCCGCCTCCTCAAGCTCCACGGGCATTCCCTTGAAAAACTGACGCACCATGTAGATGTAAAGTCCCGACCTGATTCCCACTCCGGTAAGGCTCATCAGATAAAATGGCCAGGAAGTGTTCAAAAGATTTATGGTGACTGCCTTTCCATGATTGAACGGACGAAGAAGCTGACCGATTCCAAAAAAATCGAAGAAATGGAATTTCACGTAAAGGGGAATGATGAGCGTGTTTGTGGGAACGACGATTGTGAAGACAAGAAGAGTGAAGAGGATGTCGCGTCCCTTGAATTTAAAACGAGCGAATCCGTATGCGACCATGAGACAGACGAAGACCTGAATGATTACGGACGGCACAAGGATTTTCAGAGTCATCAAAATGGAGTGACGGAAATCTATGAGCTGGTCGGCAAGCAGGAAATTCTGCAAGGTGAAATTTTTTGGAATCCAGATTACGGTTGGATCCAAACGGTCCACTGGATCCCGGAATGCGTTGGACAAAAGGAAGAGCACAGGATAGAGAAGGACGTATGCCATGCCGATTAAAAATAGAGTCCGTAAAATGGCGGTAACAATTTTCAGGCTTGTCTCCGCAACTTTTTTTTGCTTGAGTTCATTCATCACGGCCTCCTTAGTTCAGCGCCTTGTTTGACGCGCGGTTCAAAATCAGATTGACGAGCATAATCAGCACCATGACCACCGCAAAATATACGATGGAGATTGTCGTGCTGTACTCGTAACGTCCCTGCCCGGTGTACTCCACAATCATACGCATGACCTGATTCGAATAGTCGGTGAAGTAGTCGATTATGGAATAGATTACGGCAAGAACCAAAGTCGGCGAAATCAGGATGAAAGTGATTTTCCAGAACGTTTCCCATGCAGTAGCTCCCTCCATCTTCGCGGCCTCGTACATGCTTTCAGGAATGGAATGAAGGGCGGAAAGAATCAAAAGAATCTGCACTCCCGATTTCCACGTGAGATCAAAAATCTGTCCGACCGTGCGAGTAAGAATCTCCACGAATCTTGCGGGAAGTCCTGCCTTAATCAATGTCTCGCTCAATGCTCCTGTTTGAAAAAGAGTCGCAGCTGTCTCTCCCGCAGTTCCGCTTGCAAGAACATTTTCCTGAAGAATCGTGATGACGACACCCGACGAGATGATTACCGGAAGGAAAAAGATGGATCGCATAAGAGTGCGTCCCCTGAAATCTCCGTGCAGAATCAGCGCGATGAAAAGACTGAAAAAGACAATAACCGGCACCTGATAGATTATGTTCAGGATTGAGTTCACGATGGCCCTCGTAAACTCCGCGTCCACGGTAAAAGCCTTCACATAGTTGTCAAGACCGACCCATGAGAAATTCAGTCCCTCCTCGTTTATCTGTATTTCGGTCAGCGTGTAGTAGATTGAGTTGATGAGCGGGATGGCAAAGAAAAAAATGAATCCCACGAGCCAGGGAGCGATGAACACCCAGCCCCACCTTGCCTTTCTCTCCGCAAGACCCGTCCTTTTCTTTTTTGCAAGTTCAGTTTTCTCAAGCTTATCCTTTCTCATCTTACACTTCCTTCATCAATCCGATATGTTCCGTTTCCGTAATCAACGATTATGGTAACACCGTTATCAAAAACACTTGTGTGAACGTCACCTTCCACTTTGAAATCCACAATCTCCGCGCCCCTGACTTTAGACGTGATTGGAGAAATCTCCTTGTAAAGTTTCACTGCATCCTCCCTCCAGTCATCCTCGGCAACATCCATGAACCATTGCATCCTGCTGTCCCTCACGTAATCAGCATGATTTGAAATCCACAGGAAAGAGACGTCCGCTCCTGTCGAAAGAAGAGAAAGCTTGTAGTCCTTCAGCGTGGGACTTCTGTTCGCGGCCACATTGCTGTAAGGGATGTACCCCTGGACCACCATCTGATAGAAAGGAACCGAAGCGTCCTCTATGTCAAACCGGCTGCACACAACAGGAAGGTCGGTGATATATGAGACTGAGGAAAGCGCGTAATCGAAGGGACGGCTCAAGCACAAGGGATGATTTTTTGAAGTCTCTTCAAGGAGAGAGGAGAATTCTCTAAGCGTTTCGTTTCTTGAAAGCCCCTTCCTTCCGAAATCAGTCGAGAGCATGTTGCCAAGGGAATCGGGAGCAAGACCAAGCCCCTCACATCCGCGTAATCCGTTCAATCCACGCATGAAGTCATTGAAATATTTTTTTACTTTTCCGGTCCTGAGCAGATAATACGGATAGTTGTCGCTGGTCTTTTCGTCCGTGTATGTGGAGAGCCTGTAATCCGGAATCTTCACGGGAGATTTGTTTATCATTCTGTTCACGGTAAGCTCCTTTATGCGAACGATGTCACCCTGATAAAGCTGCACAAAATCCGCGCCCGCATAAAACGGAATGTTCTCCTCGGAAAGCCACGAGACCAATTTTTTGAAATCCCCACTTCCTCCAAGAATTGATGCAGGTTTTGATTTTGCAGGATATTTTCCAAGCACTCCCGATGAAGTCCATCCGTCGAATTTCACGACAAAATCAGAGACACCGGACGCACGTAGTTTTTCCACGGATTCCCTAACCTGATCAAATTTCGTATAAGCGACATTCACGTTCATGGGGATGCCGAGCACAGTTCTTTTTTTCACGCCGGCTCCAATGTAATTCAAAACAAGGGACGGTGAGCTCTCATGTCTTTCTTTCGGAAAAGCTGATTTTTCCTGGAGATAATTTCTGTATGCCCTCGCCATTCCTGCAAGAGAGTTCTCCGTTCCGCTAAGGAATTTGATTCTAACGGAATAAGTCTCGTCCAGTTTCTCGAAGGATTTCTTTTCGTAGATTCTCACGTCACGCGGTGTTCCGGTCCTTTCCCTGAATGAGACGGAATCAAAATCACGCACGACAAAACCCGGGGAGACTGCGTTGAATGAAGTGAGCTGTCCTGATGTCTCAGCACTAAGAATTCCCCTCGCCTTCGAGCCCTCGAAAATACCGATGAATCCCGCGCCCTCACGACACATTCCATAAACCGGAAGCGATATGTTCTGAAAATCATTTCTCTTTCTCGCAGGTACGATTGAAGGATCCCTTCCATATACATACTGCTGATATCCGGACGAAGACTTTCCGTTGTCAAAGCGAATCATCGCGCCTGATCCGTCGGGAACCATGATAAATCCTTCCTCGCCCTTTGGAGCCGCACCAAAATAAGGGACAAGCTCAAAATCAAGAAGATTCAAATCAAGCTCCATCTCCTCGTCAGGTGTCTCAACAATCCCAGAAGCATCCACGCTCAGCAAAAGAGAATCGCCGTCAAGACAAATGTCCATCGGGATGAGTATTCCGTCCCTGGTAAAATCATTTTCCAAATGGATTCCGTTTTCAATCGGTGTCACCTCAAGACCGTTTCTTCTCACCACATTCACAATTGAGTTCGCGGTTCTGAACGTACTTCTCTGATCCTTCGCCCGGATTGAAAGAAGAGAGCCCATAGTGTTCATCGCAAATCCCGAGGCCTCCTCGTCATCCTCCCAATCCAAAGGACTTGAGTACCATACGTAGCCGCTTTCCTTCACACGCACGGCAAAGATGCAATCCTCCTGGTTAAAATAAAGCTCAAGACTTTCCGACGAAGCCCTTTTTCTGAATCCCATTCCGTTTAAATCCGCATCCGAATAAAAAGCCGAAAGAGGAGCCTCTGCAAAAGACGCGGAAACAAAAAGAGAAATGGAGGCGGCAAATCCAAGAACAATCCTTTTCAAATTCATTTCAAATCCTCCTAAAGCCTCATCATGATTTCCTGGGACAAAGTTTGCGCGAATGACCAAATCTGTGCGAAAAGAGACACGAAGAGAAGGACAATCAAAATCACAAGCACGATTCCCAACAGAGTGATGAGAATTGAAGCGACGGTTTTCTTCATTGAATACTGATGCACGGCACGGATTGCAAGAAGCATTTGGAGAAGACCAAGCCCGGTCTGCAAAGTCATAAGAAGTCCAAGGAAAAATCCCTCCTCGCGCACAATCACGTTGCTCAAAATCAGAATCGGTATTTCCATCAGAATCCACGTCATCCTTGAGTAAGCGCTGAAAATCCACACTTCCTTAAAACTTCCCTTTCCGTCAAACAATGTGCACACAGCCCAGTTGCAGACACTCCACAAAAAAATCGCACCGACAGAAGACGCGAAGATAATCAGCAGGTTCATTCGGTCAAGACGGTTCCCGTTGAAGATGAATCCCGTGTACTGGTACTCGAAGATTTTCAAAATGAACCACACCGCCATCATCACATTCGCAAACCAAAGCGAGCCCTGCTTCTCATGCTTGAGTTCCTCCCACCCCTTGAACGGATGAAGGCAAAGATAAAACGGAAAGCGATATTTTGAAACGTAGCGCGCATGATCCACGGCGACATTTTTTTTCGGTCTGATTTTACGGTAGAGCCACACGAAAAAAGGAACGAGCAGAATCAAAATTATCACGGCCATGACAAGTCCGAAATGTTTTCTCAGAGCCGCCGTCCTGTACTCATGGAAAGCATCGCTGTAAAATTTCCGCGACTCACCCTGCCTGTAATATTCCATCGCCTCCTTGTAACGACCGAGCCTCTCATACGCACGGCCGATTCCACGCAAGGTCAGATGATTTGTCCGGTCCATTTTCAAGGCAGAGAACCAAGGCTCAAGGGCCGCCTCAAAAAATCCGTCGTCGTAAAGTGACGTGGCCTCGTGGATTGCCCTTCCGTAGTCGGTGAGAGAAAAGACCGTGAGGTTGGATTTCACGCTGTCCAGAACAAAAATCTTTCCGCCCGAGCTAACAAGGTCAGATGGATTTGTCATCGTTCCCACCTGATTTCCGTAACCTCCGAAGATTGCAAGAAGATTGCAGTCCTGATCATACTGGAAGATTCTGCCCCTCTCCGAATCAAGCACGCTGATAAATCCGTCGTCATCAACATCCACCGCGACCAGTGCCGAACGCTCGACCCTGTTTGAGTAAGTGTTCTCCGTGTCACCGAAAAATGCAAGCTCCGGTTTCTGACCCTTAAAAAGAATGTTCTGTGAAAGCGGATTGAGTTTTCTCACCTGCCCCTTCTGCTCCTGCTCGCCGAAATTCGAAACAGTATAGATGAAGCCGTCAGTGTCGATAGAAAAATTCACGTACTCAATCGGAACATAACGCGCCATTCTTTCTCTCTGAGCCTTGGTTGAGATGAGCCTCCAGAAGCGGTCGTAAAGAAGATTGGACGTGACGTTGACTTTGTTCGATCCGAAGAACCCAAGGAAATCACCGTTCTCGTCGAAAGTATACGCCCCCTCGAAGGAACCGAAAGAAAGCACGTAGAGAATTCCAAGATGATCCACAAGAAGTTTCGTCGGCTGGAAAAGTGATTCCTCATCAAGCAGGTCGCTCTCAGGCTTCATGATTTTTCTAATCAGAGTTCCGTCGCCGTTGCAAACAAAGACAGCCTCGGCACCACGGTCGGCTATGTAGAGAAGTCCGTTTTTATCAAAGCAAATCCCAAGCGGCTCCACCAGCTCCACACCGCTCTCATAAACATCGTCGGAGGCAAGGTCAATCACGTCAAGAAGTTTCATGTCGCTTGAAATTCTGACAATCCTTTCGTTTCCAGCGTCGAGTATGCAGATGTTTCCCTCATTGTCACGGCACAAATCCTCAGGGTCACTGAGAGAGCCTATGCCCAAATCGGTTCCGGTGAGAGTACGCTCAGGTTCATAAGCAGGATGTGCAGGAACGCTCGTGTCCCAGATTCCATAAGTGTAAGAATGATAGGGAACCTGCTGTTCCAAAGGAGGAAGAGCAAAAGCCGTCTGCATCCCGAAGAGCAATCCGAGAATGATTGTGACGGAGAGCGTAAGATGATTTGCAAGAGTTGATTTTTTTTCCATTGCCTACTCCTTGATTCCCGATGTCGTCATCGTCTCAATGACCTGTCTCTGTGTCATCTGGAAAAGCACGATCGGTGGAATCATCAGCACAAGCATCAGAGCCGCAGCCGCACCAGCCCTCGCAATTCCGCCGGATGAAACTTGTGACGTGAGGGATGGAAGCACCTTCATGCTCTCGTTGTAAATGTACATGTTTCCGTTCTGGTTCCAGATGTTTTGGAACGCGAAGATGATTACGGTGAGCCACGCGGGTTTTACGGAAGGCATGACCACAGAAATCCATATTTTCCACTCACCCGCACCGTCAATCCTAGCGGCCTCAAGAAGCGACGTGGGAATCTGGCCCATGAACTGCTGCATGAGAAACACGCCCATCGTCATCTGAACCACGGGAAGAATCAGCGACCAGTACGTGTTGATGAGATGAAGCCTCGCGGAAATTATGTACTGCGGAATATAAAGAATTGACGTCGTGAAAAGGAGGGCCAGCACGATGATTTTTGAAATCACCGCCTTTCCCGGAAAATTATGTTTCGCAAGGGGATAAGCAGCAAGGGACGCGACCACCACGTTTCCGAGAGTTGCAGTGACCGTAACAAGAATGGAGTTGAAAAGGTAGCGGCTGAACGGAACCCACATGTTCTCCAGAATCTGCATGAGCTGCACGAAATTGTTCAGCGTCGGATGAGCCACATAAAATCTCGGCGGCATGAGGAAAAGCTCGTCAATCGGCTTGAACGCGTTTATGCACACGAGCCACACGGGAAGAACCATGAAAACTCCAAGGGTCAGGAGAAAAAGAGCAAGGAGAAAATCCACGATTCTTGAGCGGTTTGCTTTTTTTGCGCCACGGTATTTGAGGTGACGGATTGTATTTGAAAAACTTCTCTTAGTCATTTAAATTCTTCCTCAGCAGTTTAGTGATTACGCTGTTCGTGAAAATCATTATCAGAAACAGCACGACGGAAAGTGTACACGCATACCCCATCTCGAAGCGGACAGTACCGTAGTCTATTATGTAAGTTCCGATTGTGTCTCCTGAATATCCCCGCGTCGGAAATCCTCCCACCTGTTTTATCACTTCGCTCACACCAAAAGAGCCGGCAATCTGCATGACCGCACCGAACATAAGCTGGGGAGCCATGGAGGGAATCGTGATGTACCAGAGCTCTTGCCATCTGTTTTTGATTCCGTCAATTCTTCCGGCCTCGTAAAGCGATGCGTCAATCCCCTGAAAACCTGCGATGAAGGAAAGAAATCCCGCGCCGAAACTCAGCCAAATCTGTACCGTAAGCAACACGCCCAGAACATAGTCGCTGTTACCGATCCAGTCGATTGACTCCTTGATGAACCCGAGCTTCAAAAGCCATCCGTTCAGAAATCCGTACTGGTCCCCCGAAAAAATAAAAGTCCAGATGTAAAAAATATTTCCCGCAAGAGTCGGAGCGTAAAAAATCAAAGTCCAGATTGAGCGGGCAAAGGGACGGTACTCGTTTATCATCCACGCGAGCAAAAAGGAAAGCACGTAGGAGATTGGTCCCGTAACAAAAGCGAATACCAAAGTATTCTTCAAGACCTGAAGAAAAATCTGGTCGTCCAAAAGAAGCCGCACGTAATTGCTGAATCCGACGAAACGCGGGGACTGCAGCATGTCAAAGCTCGTGAAGCTCAGTGCGATTGAGGAAAGAATCGGGATGATTGTGAAGATTGTGAAAAGAACAAGGAACGGCGCCATCATCAGATAGCTTGACCTTGTTTCCCAATGCGATTTTTTCTTTTTCGGTACTTTCGGCACGGATGGATTTTTTTCACCCGCCGTCTTGATTGCCTCACTCTCGTTCATCTGCTCCAAGCTCCTTTCTCTTTCGTGAGATTTCCTCGTTTATCATCTCGCAATACTTGTTCAACGTTGCGCGCGCGTTCATGTTGTTGTAATAAGTTTTCGTGAACGCGATGTCAAGCATACGGATTGTGTAATATCCGCCGGGAATCTCAGGGATTTCCTTCACATGCTTCCACTGCGACTCAAGGATTTCCTGCTCCGACCTTGACCATGCCATGCGTCTGAAAGTCTCCACGTTGGATGTTCCGAGACGAGCCGCAGGTCCCATAAGTGTCTCAAGCTGATTCGCATACTTTAGCTGCACGTCAGAACTTGTCCACCATTTCATGAACTCCCATCCGTCATCTGGATTTTTTATTTTCTTAAACATGACCATGGCAGATCCCGAAGCAGACTCGCTCCTGTTCACACTTCCATCATCCATCCTCACTCCGGGAATGGGACACATGGCCCACAGATTCCGAATCTCCGGTGCCGCCGCCATCAGAAGATTGTACTGACCGTACGACGCGATTCCCAAAGGCATCTCTCCGGTGCGGAAGCGGTTGTAAAAATCAAACTTGAGAGTAAATCCGTATGCGCTGTAAAAATCAGTCCACTGCTTGAACGCAGCGTAAGCCTCTGGATCCATGAGGGCAGTCTCCCTGAAATCATTTTTATAGAAGGAACCTCCGTGCTGTGAAAGAAGAGTGGGAAAAAGATTCCTTGAGCCCATGCCAGCGTCAATCAAATCGATTCCGTCCGCGGACTGATACGGAAGACCCACCTGCATGTTGTTTCTCTGCAAAGTCGGAATAATCTTGTAAAGGTCATCCCATGTCTCAGGAGGCTCTATCCCGAGCTCTTCAAAAATATCCGTCCTGTAGAACATCATGTGGAAGTCCTGAGTCAAAGGAAGCGCGTATGCCCCTCCCCGGTATTCGTAAGGAACCATCGCATTTTCGCGGAATCGTTTCACGACAGAGTCATAATCCGGGAAAGACTTCAAATCATAAAGCGCATTCCTCGCCGCAAGATTCACGGGTTGTCCCCTCGCCACCTGAATCGCAATGTCGGGTCCACGTCCTGCCATGGTAGCCTCGATGATTGTTCCCTGCACAAGAGAAAGATTCACCTTGATTCCGGTCCTCGGCGTAAAGTCGTTCGTTATGAGGTTTCTCAAAATCTGAGCCTGGTCACGTCCTGAAGAAATCCACACGGTGATGGCATCCTTTTCCTTTCCTCCGACGCTCGTGTAATCCTCAAAAAATGAAGCGAAGAAAGAGCGGATTCCCATCCACCGCTGCCGCAACCAGGAGGCCCTTGCACGTGGCATCTTTTTGTCCGCGCTCATGATTCCGAGATAGTCAATCTCCACGGGGACTTCCTTTCTCGCAAGAATCCATGTGGCAAGATTCGCAATGTTGTCCCTGAAAGATGACTGTCTGTTCGGGATGTACTCCGGCTGCTCGGCGAAACGGTCAAGCTGCTCCACCATGATTCTCAAAGTCTGTGCCTCGGTTCCCTTTTGTCCGGTAATCGCCTCGAACTCATCCGCCTGTTGCTCAAAACGTGCCGAAAGCTCATGAAGTTTTTCGATGAGTCCCGGAATCTCTTTTTCAAGCTGATAGTCGCGGTACAAATCAGGCTCGCTTCCCATAATCATTATGAAACGCCGCCGCATCGTGTTGCACTCGTAAGTCAGGTCGTCCACGGAAGAAAGAATCGGACTCAGACGGCCCAACGTGTTTTCCATTCTGATTGTGTGCTTTCCCCGGCTCAGATGAACGAGACATTCCTTTCCGCTAGATTTGTCCACCGGCGAATACATGTCCCACTTGAGAGAATATGGAAATTCCATGAGTGAGAATTCCGCGCTCGGGATCTTTCCGTCCACATAGATTTTTCTCGTCGCAGCCATTCCCCTCTGTGTGTTCTGCCTTGCCTTGATGAAAATTTTGTAAAGTCCGTCCTCGGGTGCCTCCACCTCCCACTCAATCCACTGACCGGGAAGTTTCCAAGTGTAGTTTCCGCCGATTGTGTTCAGCCTGATTTTGGAAGGTGAGCTCGGTTCTGTCGCCGCATCGATTCTGTCGGATGTGGGAATCAGTACCGAATCTGATTTTCTTGACGCATGTTCTCCCTGGACTTTCTCAAACACATTTTTCGGTTTCGGAAGTCCAGCAAGAGTTTCCTCAATCTCCGCATAGACAGGAATCTCCTTCGGATTGTAGATTCTGATTTCCTTGATGCAAAGGGCCTCCCTTTTCAGATTCAGCGTGAGCGTGTGATTTCCTTCCTCTATATAAAGCGGAAGCGGCTCGTTGAAAAATCCCTGCGTGTCAATGAAATCCCTCGTCTGCCAGACAAAGACCTCCTCCACGTCGCTCACAAGATCATTGTCGTTCCTGTCCCTTCTGATTTCACCGGCATCCTTCCACACCCGCGAAAAACGGACCGCCTGAAAATCATCATACGGAAGATTACCGTCAAGCAGCACCTCGAACTCAATCTCCATCCCCTTGTAAGGAAGAGCGATGTAGTCCATGGAAAGAAAATAAAATCCGCTCTGCTCAACCGAAAAATCCCAGCTCACGGACCCCTGCTCATCTGTCCAGCGAAGCACGTCGGATTTGCCGTTCCAAGATTCAAGAGTCTCCACATTTGCGTCTGATGAGGCTGATGAATAGGAGATTGCATTGAGCACGACAGTCTCATCCGGGAAAGAAGCCGCTTCATGGAGCGAGAGATATTCATTCACCGAGCTGCCCCGTGACCATCGGATGGCCTTTTTCTCCACGCCCTGCTGGGAAAACGCAAGGGACAGGCATGATGCCAGAACGAGCATAAACAAAAAAAATCTTTTCAACATCCGCAAAGCCCCCTTGAAAACCGACTCACTTCAAAAAAAATCATCCGGTCCACTAAAACACACCTTAAAGCGTTTTTAGTTATTGCCTAAATTTAATCTCTTTAATTAACAGAATAAACCTAAAATAAAAATTTAGCAAGAGTTTTGTAAAGAAAATTGGCTGATTTTTTCATTTTTTTTGCATTTTTTTACTCACATTGATTTTCAGAAGCTGAAATCTGACGCAAATTATAGAAGAAATTAAGAATTTGCAAAATATTTTTTTACGTAAAAAAAATTACGAATTTTTAGCATTTTTTACTTGCTTTTTTATGAAAAACGCACAATAATATTTAGTAGAAGAAATCCGGACAGACCGTAATGATCCAAGCCGGAAAAATTTTGGAGGATACAATATGAAAAGACTTTTAATCTCAGCAGGAATGGCTCTCTCGGCACTCTTTCTCATCGGATGCGCGTCAAACTCAGGAACGGCGGCTCCATCGGCCTCTGTCGCACCAATCGTCAATCCGGATCCATCGGGAACAGTTGATTTGCTCGACGGATTTGAGGAAGGCATGTACTGGCAGGCTGTGGCGGGAAGCTGGAATTCGGATGACTGCTCTGAGGACATCTCCGAGTCAAGCGACTGGGCAAGCGAGGGAAGCACATCGGCTCTCTTTGAGTATCATGCGGGTTCAGCTGAAAAGGCTGCGAACGGAGGTGACAAGGCCACATTCTTCTGCGACTCCCTTGTGATTACCGACCTTACCGAATACAAGGACATAGTGCTTGACGTGAACAACACAACGAGCGGAACGATTGACCTTGTTGTTGTAATCCAGGACACGAACTGGGCGTGGTGTCAGTCAGCCCCACAGACACTCGGAAACGGAGTAAACAAGAACGTGACATTCAGTCTCAAGGACATGAACATTCCGGATCCAAGCGCGGTACACAGAATGTGCGTCTGTCTTTTCCAGGAGAATGACGGTCCCATCGCCGTTGACAACATCCGCCTTGTAAAATAAAATTAGCGTCAGGAGATTTTGATGAAAAGAACGAACGCAATCAACGCGATTTCAACGCTTGCATGTCTCGTACTCATGGCAGGATGCGCAAGCACACCAAAGGCAGCCCCGGAGATTCCGTGCATAAACAATCCGGATCCAGAGGGAGAGATAGTCTTGCTTGACAGTTTTGAGGAAGGAAACTTCTGGCAGGCAGTCGGCGACTCATGGGACCAGTGGGGAAGCCACAATCTTTCGCTTGAGACGGATCTTTCGGAGGAATGGGCCAGCGACGGTGCGACATCAGGAATCTGGGAATTCGACGTGATGTCAAAGGACACATCAATGCAGGCGACTTTCCCGTGCTATGCCCTCCTGGAGACGGACTGGACACCCTACAAGGCCATCGTGGTGGATTTCAACAACATCTCGGAGCAGCCCTTGCAGGTCAACGTGGCCGTTCAGGACGGAATCGAATGGAAATGGACCACGACCGAAACATTCACACTCGGAAAAGGTGAGAACAAGAACGTGATTTTCAGCCTGACTGAGGGAATCGAAAGCGACGGAAATCCCGTTACGGAGATTGTTCACGGAGAACAGCTTTCATGCGGAATGATTCAGGTGGTTGGGGAAAACACCGGCGGAAAAATCATGGTGGACAATATCCGGCTCATAAAGAAGGACTGATTAAATCCATGTATAAAAACAAAGGGAGCTGCCGAAAGGACTTTCAAGTGCCAATCAGCCGCTCCCTTTTTTTTTCAGGAAAAAAGAATTTTATTTCTTCTTTGCCTTGTTTGCAGCCGCTTCTGCAGCAGTCTCAGCCTTAATCTCTGCCTTCAAAGCTTCCTCAGCCTGTGAGTTTGCCTTTGCCAGAGCATTGGATGCGTTCACGCGGGCCTTTGCCTTGGGTGTAAGGTCTTCCTTAATCTTGGCGGCCTTACCAATCTTGTCGCGCACGTAGTAAATCTTTGAGCGGCGCACTTTTCCAGGACGAACAATCTCCACCTTCATAACGCGGGGGCTGTTCACGGGGAACACACGCTCAACGCCGACACCGTAGCTCAATTTGCGGACAGTGAATGTCTGCCTGATTCCTGAGTTCTTGATGCAGATGACAAGTCCTTCATAAATCTGAATACGCTTTGTCTTTCCCTCAATAATCTCAAAGTGAACCTTGACGGTATCTCCAACACGGAAGTCCGCAACATTCGCTTTCTTCTGCTGTTCTTCAATAGTCTTGATAAGATCCATTTTAGTCTCCATGTTTGATTGCCGGACCGGATTTCTTCTCAGCCTTCCGCTTCAGTCTTTCCTGTATGGAACGCAACTGCCGCTTCTGCTTTTTGTCGTTTTTGAAGTCCCTGTGCTCGGCGATTTCTTCGATCATCTTTTCGGCTTCCTCGGAAAGAGTACCTTGCATCCTTGCGTTCTGAATCAGGTCGGGCCTGTTCATCAGCGTTTTCTGCAGGCTCTTACGAAGCCTCCACTTCCGGATTTCCTCATGGTTGCCGCCGGAAAGAACATCCGGTACTTCCAAGCCCTTGTACACGTTTGGCCTCGTATACTGGGGATATTCCAAAAGGTTGCCGTTAAAGCTCTCCTCGTCCAATGACTCGTGGGTGATTACTCCGTCAACCAGCCTGTAGACCGTATCGACAATCACCGTCGCCGCCACTTCCCCGCTGCTCATCACGTAATCCCCGATGGAAATCTCGTCATCAACATACAGGTCAATTATCCGCTGGTCGATTCCTTCGTATCTTCCGCAGATAAGGACAATTTCTTCTTTACGGCTCAAGGACTCCGCTTTTTTTTGCGTAAATGGCTTACCGCTCGGCGTGACATAAATCACGTGTTTTTTGTAGGCCTCAACGCTGTCCAACGCGCGTCCCAAGGGTTCAGGCATCATGAGTTGCCCGGCTCCCCCGCCATACGTCCCGTCGTCACATGTCTTGTGTTTATCAAAGG
>DFKI01000115.1 GCA_002373325.1 Treponema sp. UBA3649 | reverse complement strand
ACCTTTCACCTTTCACCTTTCAACTCTCACCTCTCACCTTTCACCTCTCAACTTTCACCTAAACAATCATCCTCGATGTGCCGAAAATAAGATTATGGAAAAGTCTACATTCAGAAACATATATAAATATCTCGCCGCAATCATTTTGATGATGGTCCTTGCAAATCAGGGAGCCGGGGCTTATGTGTGCAAGTATAAGGAAGATTTTTACAAGCTCTACCACGTGCATTATCAGCAGCTTCCCGATGACTGCATGGAAAATATCTACTGGCTTGAGAAGGCCGTCAAGGCTGATTTTGCGAATCCCTACTATGCGTTGGCAAAAATTGAGGACGAGAGGCAATGGGAAAAATACCGCTATCTTTTTATGATGCACGTAAACCTGAAACTGATTGAGCAGCACCTCCGGCTGGGACGCATTTACGACAAAAAAATCGCATATTTTTACGACGCGCCATGGACCGACGAATATCAGCGCAATCTGGAAAAAGCCCAGTCTTGCTACGAAGCCGGATATTATTACTGGGAAGAGGCAAAACTCTGGGCGGAAAAAGCAAGCGTCTCAAAATTCAATTTTCTCTGCATGACGGACATCCAGAACTGGGAAGACGAGCGTGAAAGAATCAACACAGGGAACCTGGACTACGGACGCACATTGGACCGCGAGCTTACGAGACTCAAAAAAGTTCTTGCCGACCTTATTGAAATGAATGAAAAAAAATATTAGAATGGGGGAATGAAAGACAAGACATTCTCCTTTTCCTACCCCGCCGACTCAGGCTTCAAGGGTACGGACATTCATTTCTACACGGGAACTCCCGATTTACAAAAGATTTTTTTCAACACAGACGAAAAGAAATCTTCACAGCGGCTTTTTGTTACCGACACGACTTTATCATCACTGCCCGCATTAAAAAATTTTATTGATTTTTTCACCGACAGCGGCGACACATCCATTCCCGGAATTACATACGGAAAGCACGGAACAGACATTCTTGCGGTAATCGGAGCCGGGGAAAAGTTCAAGACAATGGACAGCATTCTTTCCATTGAAAGCGTCGCAATCAAAAACAACTTCAACAGGAACTGCACTTTCATTGCCATCGGTGGCGGTGTGATGAGCGACATGGTTGCCTTCGCCGCATCAATTTTCAAGCGTGGTGTCTCGGTGGATTTTGTCCCGACAACTTTGCTTTCCATGGTGGACGCTTCCATCGGAGGAAAGACCGGAGTTGATTTCAGCAATTACAAAAATATGGTCGGAACTTTCTGGCCTGCAAAAAATCTGCATGTCTGGCCGGACTTCGTAAAGACACTTCCCGAAAAAGAATTCCGCTCGGGACTAGGTGAGGCATTCAAGACCGCCCTGCTTTTCAACGAAGAAATGCTCAATCTGTTCAGGACTGAAAAAGACAAGGTTCTCGCGAGGGATTCCGAAATCATCGGCAAAGTGATTTTTGAATGTGCCAAGGCAAAGGCAATCATTGTGGAAGAAGATCTCAGGGAACACGGACGGCGCGCGTTTTTGAATTTGGGACACACTTTCGGACATGCTCTTGAGTCGGTCGCAGGACTTGGCGATGTCACCCACGGAGAGGCCGTAATGTGGGGAATCGGAAGGGCACTTGATTTGAGCGAAAGACTTTCCCTCTGCACGAAAGAATATGCGGAAAGCTGCAAGGAACTTTTTGCCGCTTACGGGTACGACATGAATCCAGTTCCGGAAGCCCTTAAATCTTTCGGCGAAAACAGAATCCGCTCCCTGATTGAGGCGATGCGGAAGGACAAGAAAAATCAGTCCAGCGAAATCCGTCTCACACTGCAGAAGGGACTTTGCGACACTGTGATTCAGACTGCGAGCGACAGCGACATTGAGGCGGTACTGGCATGACTGAGGCTTCCAAAATTTCTCGTGAGCATTATTTTGACTGGGCGGCGACATCCCCCACTGACGAAGAGATAGTAAGAAAGGCACTGGATGTATCGCTTGAGCACTGGGGAAATCCTTCAAGCATACACGAGGCCGGAACCGATGCAAAAAAAGCGTTGAGCGACGCACGTCTTATGGCAGCGGAAGCACTCGGCGTAAAAGCGGAGACACTTTTTTTCACATCCGGGGGAACCGAAAGCGACCACATTCCCCTGCTCTCCATGCTCACACGACCGAACAAGGGAAGCGTAATCCTGAGCGCCATCGAACATCCTGCAATGAGGGAAATGGCAAAGGCCATGGAAAACTGCGGATGGAAAATCATCACGGTGGGACCGGACAAAAACGGATTCATCTTGCCTGAAAGCATCGTGGAAAAAATCCAGGACGACACGACCTTCGTTTCAGTTATGGCCGTGAACAATGAGACCGGTGCGGTGCAGCCATACGCAGAGATTGCTAAATCCATCGAGGAAGCGTGCAAGGGAAAAAGAAAACCGGTTTTCCACGTGGACTGTGTTCAGGGAGCCGGAAAAATCCCTCTTGACTTAAGCAAGGTTGACGCGGCATCTTTCAGCGCACATAAAATCGGGGGGCCCAGGGGAATCGGACTTCTCTACCTTAAAAAGCAGATTACACCGTTTTTGCGTGGCGGCGGACAAGAGGGTGGAATCAGGAGCGGGACGGAAAATCTTTTTGGCGCGACGGCTCTTGCAATGTGCCTTAAAAAATATGCAATCAGCGAGCGGAATCCAGATTCGATGAAGCGATTCAAAGAGCAAGAGGAGATGACCGGAAGATTCCTCAAGTCGCTTGCAGAAATTCCCGGATGCAAAATCATCCCGCATGGCCGAATGGAAAACTCGGCCCTTGATTTTTCACCGTGGATTGTACAGGCGGCGTTTCTGGGCATTCCGGGTCAGGTTATGGAAAGGGCTTTGAGCGAGCAGGGATTTTACATTTCCACGGGAAGCGCGTGCTCTTCGGGCAAACAATCCCGACCGGTTTTGGACAGCATGAACGTAAGCCGGGAGGAAAAAGAGTCCTCGGTAAGATTCAGTTTCGGATTTTCGACCACGGAAAAAGCGATGTGCGATCTTCTTGAAAAAGTGAAGGAAATTGCGGCAAGATTCGCCAGATAATGAAGGGGGTGCAAAATGAGGTGTCCATCATGCGGAAGTCTGGATGACAAAGTGATTGAGTCCAGGACGATGATTAACGGAGAGAGCATAAGGCGGAGACGGGAATGCAATGTCTGCCACTACAGATTCACGAGCTACGAGAGGATTGAGGAAAAACCATTCATGGTGGTAAAACGTGACGGTCGCAGGGAACCTTTCGATCAGGAAAAACTTTCAAGGGGCATTGAGCGCGCTCTGGAAAAACGTCCGGTCTCAACGAGCATGGTGGATCAGATAGTCACCGAGATTGAGGACGAGTCATACGAAAAGGGAAAGACTTCCCGCGAAATCACCACGTCGGATTTGGGCGAGATTGTGCTCAAGAGACTGAACGATGTGGACAAGGTTGCATACATCAGGTTTGCGAGCGTATACAAGCACTTCAACAATCTGGATGAATTTATAACTGAGGTCAAGAAAATCGGGGAGGCCGAACGTTAAATTTCGGAATCCGCTTTTCTTACAATGCGCAAGGAGGCCTGATTTTTCCAATAAGGATCGGGAAGAGACTCACTTAGCACCGTGAAAAGTCCTGCGGCAAAAGGTGTGTATCCCATTTCGGCGGCGGTGTCTGCAAGATTGTACAAAAGCTCCCAGATTCCATTCTCGTGTCCCCAGCCCACAATGTCGCTGTATTTTCCGGCCTTCGCAAGCAAATCTCCCAGGGACTGATATTTGAAGTTGGTGAGTCTGTCGCCAAGAGTTTCCTCAATCCGGGTCACAGCAATCACGGATGCAAGCGCGGCACACTGAAGGGACTTTGATTTTTCTGCGCTCATCTTTTTTGGGTCAGAAAGCAAAGCCGATGTTGTCTTGTAATATTTTGAAAGTCCGTCAAGAGCGGAAAGAGATCTGTCCACATTGCTCCTGTAAAGCACGAAAAAACGATCCACTGATTTTGCAGTGTTCCCGGAGATTACCTTTTCCATGCTTTTCATGTAGGTCGAATCCGTGTAGAATTCATCATCCGCAAGAATGTCGAGCATGTATTTCTCGTAATCAGTAAAATATGTGGAGGATTTTCTGGAGTTCCTGAGATATTCTGCATAATCGGAAGCCTCGAGCTGATTCTGGGCCATTTTTCCAAGGTCATAGAGAATGTCATACTTCACGTCGGGCACGCTCAGAAGCTCGGATGACTCATAAGCCTTTTTCATGTAAAGAGACGCGTTGTTCACCTCTCCCTCAATCATGTAGACAGAGCCCAAAAGATAATCCGCCTCCGGGTAAGAGTTGTTTCGGTTGATAAATGAAAGCAGGGCAGAAAAACTGTTCTTGAACTTCGCATCCCCGTATGTGGAAAGATATGAGCGAACAATCTCCAAGGCATTTTTCTGTTTTGTCTTGTCAAGCGCCTGAATCACCACGTTGAGCTCATCCCCGGCATTTCTTACGCTGGAGATTCTCTGGGCATGGTCAAGAGTGTACTGCTCCCATTCAATCTGGCTCATCCGCTTCTTTTTGGCCTGCTCGGCAAGGGAAACACAGCGTCCGTACTCACCGAAATCAAAGGCATCTTTAGCCTGCTTCAGAATGTACCAGTACTCATCCCCGGACGGTTTTCTTACGACAATGGAACTTTCCGCCACAACATTTGGAATCGAAATGGCCGCAACAAGGCTCAAAACAAATATTTTTAAGACTGCTTTCATAAAAACACAGGCTCCATTAACTTGATTTTCAGTTTAATCAGGAAACCGCCTTAAAGTTCATCGAGCAGTTCCCTAAACACATTATCGGCATCCGAAGCGTCAATTGTTCGCACAATTTTGCCTTTTTTGAAAAAAACAACGCGTCCGTCACCGCCGGCAATGCCCAAATCAGCATGTTTTCCTTCTCCGGGCCCATTAACAACACAACCCATCACGGCAATGGTTACATCTTTTTTCATGGAAAGAAGCTCGTTCTGCCATCTTGCCACAAAACCGTGCACGTCGAAACCAATTCTGCCGCACCTCGGACAACTCACGATGGTCACTCCCCCTTCCCTCTTGCCACATTCATGCAAAATTTCACGTCCTGCAATCACTTCGTTTTCGGGGGTAGATGAAAGGCTCACACGGATCGTGTCCCCAATGCCCTCGTTCAAAAGCGTGGAAAATGCAAGCGTTGATTTTACAAGCCCGCCGATTAAGGGACCGGCCTCGGTAACTCCTATGTGCAAGGGGATGTCTGAAATGCGGGCAAAAGATTCATTCGCCTCAACAGTCTCACGGACGGACGATGCTTTCATGCTCACGGCCACATTGAGAAAATCAAGCTCATCGAAAATCTCCACCTCACGCATGGCAGTCTTTGAAAGAGCCTCCGCACGGCTGATTTTTCCCCCCTCCACTTCCGCTTCCAAATCCTTAGGCAGACTTCCCGTATTCACTCCGATTCTGATTGCAAGTCCCTTTTCCCTGCATCCGTTGACAACGGCCTCCACCCTCTCGCGGCTACCGATGTTTCCGGGATTGATTCTGATTGCAGCGACATTTCCATCAATGCAAGCCAAGGCAAGGCGATAGTCAAAATGGATGTCGGCAACAAGGGGCATCCCGCATCTTTTTTGGATGGCACACAACCCCGCGGCACTTTCCATGTCCGGCACAGCAAAACGGATTATGTCACAGCCGAGCGATTTCAGCGTGTTGATTTTACGGAGGATTTCCTCAATCTTTTCGTTGTTTCCGGCCACATCCGAAATGGGTTCCTTCCACATGGTCTGAATTGTTACGGGAGCACCCCCGCCCACTTCCACACGAGCGATTCCGTCATGCCCGCCCAGCACTATCTTGCGACTCTTTTTGTACATATTACGAGCTTTCTCCTGTCTCACAAATAAAAAAGACCGCCAAAGACTTATCCTGCAAGGACATCCAAGACGGCCATTTGAAATTCGGGATGTGACATGAAAAACGCCGCACCCCCAAATGCATGGAAAAATCAGGCAATCATTCCGAAAACCATTGCGAACAGAGCGACGGTTTCGCAAAGACCGACCACCATGATGTAGTTGGTGAATCCCTTTCCGGTCTCTCCCAAGGCATCACTACCTGCGGCACCAGCCTTTCCCTGCGCGATTGCTGACATGCACATTGCAAGACCACAGGCAAGTCCAAGTCCCAGTGAGAACAAAGGATCAAGAAGACCTTCGGCAACTTTTCCCTTCATTGAGTTCATCAGAAGGAATCCATAGATGGTCTGTGTAAGCGGAGCACCCGCAAAAACCACCAGAAGGAAGGGAGCGGGCTTGTTGTTCAGGTAGCATCTCTTCCATGCACCAATAGCACCCTGACCTGCGATTCCAATTCCAATTGCGCTTCCCATAGCAGCAATACCCATAACTAAACCGGCACCAATCATACCCCAGTTGATCATAATTTTTACTCCTTAAACGCTTTACGCATTATATTTTCTTATTATCAGGCAGAATTTTGTCCCACCTGTTAAAACCATTCATAACTGACCAAAGGCCAGATCCATCATTTCAACTTTCCAAGGCTTCCAAGTGCATTGATGGCTTTTCCAAGTCCCTCAACGCGGAATTCCTTGTTTGAATTCTCGTTCTCACTGAAAGGTCTGTATTTTGTTCCGCTCCATGCCATGCCCAGATGCTGTGAGAATTCCAAAGTATTCAGACGCACACCGTGGACAACTACGGACAGGACGTTCAAAATCACGTTGAGCCCATGACCGAAGCACAAAAGCACAACCATCAGGATTCCGAAAATCACCATCTTAGCGACGACACCGCCGTTGCTTCCAAAAATGTTCAGTGCCATTGTGTTTACGGTTGCAGAAATCGCACCACCCGCAAGAGCGACTGCCCAAAGACGGATGTAGGAAACGATGTCGCTGAACACGTTCACAACACCAAGAAGCACTGAGATGATGTTCTTGCAGCTTTCCAGAACCGACTTACCTATGCTTCCCTCGTAATTTGAGAAGACAAAGCTAAGAACGAATCCGAAGAGCAGGACACCGATTGCAATGAGCGGCATGACCGAAGGAAGATTGACTGCCCCACCGAATATCGGAATTGGATTTCCGGTATCTGAAAGTGGGAATCTCTCCGCGCTTACGACAAGGCTCATCACCACGTAGAACATGCCCCAGAGCTGAAGGAGTGAACCCAAGTCTCCGAGACATTTCAGGCTCTTTCTGTCAGCAATGAAACATTTTATGTGCGCGATACTCAGCTGAACCAAGGCAAGCATGAAACAGAAAATCTTCTGGTTCGTATTCGCAATGTCCTCGGCCCTGACAGCACCATAGCCGGCAATCAGATCGAGTTTTGCCTTCGATATGGGTTTCAGCGAGAGCTCAATCATCCAGTCACAGCCGTGATTATGCAGGGCGTTGTAGTCGATTCCGAACCATGAGCAGGTGAAAACTCCGTAAGCCGCCGTACAAAGTCCCAAGATAGTGACAAGAACGGGCAGAGATCTTTTTCCGCTCTTGGATTTTGCAAGAAGTCCAAGTCCGAGCAATGCAATGATGGAACCATAACCCGCATCCCCGAAAATCATCGCAAAGAAAATGCAGAAGAAAAGCAGGAACCAGCCCGAAATGTCGAACTCATGGTAGCCAGGTGTCACATCAAGGAAGTCGGTAAGCGGATAGATTATGCTCACCAGCTTGTTGTTGTGCAGCTTAGTCGGTACCGGGTCATCATCGGCAGGATCTGAAGATGCGAACGCCCAATCGTTAGCCTTACACTCAGATGCAAAATCCTCCATGGAATCCTCGGGAACATAGCCGGTAAGCCATGCGAGTTTTCCACTGTGATCCTCCATCTCCTCAACTTCCCTTGCAAGAGCCTCCTCGACAGTCTCCTGCCCGGCTGATTTTTCATCGGGAGCATTTTCGGACTTATCCCTTTCCATTCCACTGAAGATTGTCTCAAACTCAATGCTTTCGGCAAGAGTCTTTTTGAGCTCCCCAATGGCGGAACGGTATTTCTTCGCCTCCTCAAGGGATTTTTCTATGGAAGAAATCTCTTTTCTTGAAGCCTCAATGTCCGCATACAGCTCTCCCGTGGATTTTTCGGGCATGGGAACCGCGAAAGCCTCAGGTGGCAAATCCGCAGGTCGATCAATCACTTCCTCCTCGGAAAGAAGAAGAAAACGTGTGATTTTCGCAACGGAATTCACGACCATGGTTTTTGAAGTCTCTCCGATAAGACCGTACTTTTCCGAAGGAATCTCGTACATGTACATGAAGATTCCCTTTTCGGCAAGCGACTTGAAATCATCAGGATTGACGGCACCCCATTTTGAAAGACGCTCAATCTCCTGAATATTCTGCGAAATCAAATCCAGAAGCGACTTTTTGCGGTCACTCAGGGCAACAATTTCCCTTGCCTTCTCATCAGCCTCGTTGGTGGAAAGCTCCACCTGGGTCGGAATGAGTTTTTTCGGCATCTTGATTTCGTCAAGTACGGAAATAGCCTTATCAGCCGATGCACTCGCATCCTTGTATGCCTGGAGCACAGGTCCTTTGCCCTCAACCGTCTCAAGATGGACAAGCCCTATCCTGCGAAGTTTTTTGAGCGCGGACTTTCTCTCAGAATTCAGCATTACAATGGAGACTTTTTTCATCGGTACAATCATTTTTCAGCCTCCTTCTTCGCTGTGGTTCTGGTTGTGCGTCTCTTTTTCGGAGCCTCGTCCTCTTCATCCACAACAACGGGCGCTGCGGAAGCGGACTGAAGTTTCCTCTTAGAGATTTTACTTCTAACAACGGCGGCAACCTGCTCATCACCAAGGAAAATACCGATTTTCTTGATGTTGGCCTTTGTCTCCGGGATTTTTACCTTTTCGAACAGGTTCACTCTCTGGCTTGTGGTCCTGAGCTCCTGAGTAAGCAGTCTTACCTGCTCTTCCAGAACCTCGGCTTCCAAATCCAGCTCAAGTTCCCGCTCCATCCGGTCTGCAGCCATATCAATCCACAGAGGGGTCGAATAGAGGTCGTAGTCACCACGGCCAAAATCAGCTCCCTCATAGATTGGGATTTTCACACCGGCAATGTTGCTCCATCCCTTCTTGATGTTCCTTACGGTCACCATGTCGGGCTTGAAGGCATCTTTTTCACCAAAGACGGAAATCCATTTCTGGAAATCTTCCTCAAGTGCTTTCTTTTCCGCTCGGACTGCCTTGCACTTTTCATCTATGGTGCGGATTTCTGACTGCAGCTGCTGTTTTTTGAGCGTAAGGGTCGGAAGATAACGCTGGTACATTTTCAGTGCGTCTTTCTGTGCCTTCTGCTCGTTTTTCGTCAGCTTTAACTTTGCCATTCAGTATCCTCTTATTTGGGCCAGAACTGCTCAATCAGCTCAGTCTTCAGACCTGTTTCCTGTTTTTCAAAGCACTGGGCAAGAATCTTCCATCCGTTGTCCAAGGCTTCCTCCAGCGGAATGTTCACGCTAAGGTCCATCATGTTGGACTCAAAGAGAACTCCGTACTTCAAGAGCTTTTCGTCCCATGCCGACATATTGAATCCCATGGATTTCTTTTCCAGGGTGTCGCGGTACTGTGCGTAAAGACGAATCATACCGTCCATGAGTGCGCGGTGGTCTTTTCTTGTCTTTGAGTTGACCTGCTGCTTAAGACGTGAAAGTGAACCGAACGGCTCGATGTGTCCGCCCTTGAGATAGAACTGTCCCTCGGTGATGTATCCCGTGTTGTCAGGAACCGGGTGAGTAACGTCATCTCCGGGCATGGTCGTAACCGCAAGGATTGTGACGGAACCGGAATCAGCGAAGTCAACGGCCTTTTCGTAGCGACTCGCAAGCTGTGAATAGAGGTCTCCCGGATATCCACGGTTTGAAGGAACCTGCTCCTGAGTGATGGCGATTTCCTTCATGGAGTCGGCGAAGTTTGTCATGTCGGTAAGAAGAACAAGAACATCCTTTCCCTGCAACGCGAACTGCTCGGCAACCGCAAGCGAAAGATCCGGAATCTTCATACATTCTACTGTAGGGTCCGCGGCTGTATGGATGAACATTACGGTCTTGCTCAGAGCCCCGCCCTCTTCCAAGGTGTTCTTGAAATAGAGATAGTCATCATACTTGAGTCCCATTCCACCAAGGACGATTACATCAACCTCAGCCTGCATGGCGATTCGTGCGAGCAGCTGGTTGTAAGGCTCACCGGAGATTGAGAAAATCGGGAGCTTTTGTGAGACGACCAGAGTGTTGAAGATGTCGATCATCGGGATTCCGGTACGGATCATGCGGTTCGGTGTGATACGCTTTGACGGATTGACGGAAGGTCCTCCGATCTCGACAAGGTTATCCACCAAGGCAGGTCCGTGATCACGAGGCTCGGCGGAACCGTTGAAGATGCGTCCGAGAAGGTCATCGCTGAAAGAAACCTTCATCTCCTGTCCAAGGAAGCGGATCTGGTCATTCGTGGAAACACCGCGTCCACCCGCAAAAACCTGCAGGGAAACCAAATCACCGTCAATCTTATTGACCTCGGCAAGGGAGCGTCCGAATCTTGTGGTGATTTCAGCAAGTTCGTTCAACTTCACACCCTTGGCACGAACGGTTATGACGCTTCCGTTAATGCTTTCTATTTTACTGTATACTTTGTTCATTACTCACCGTCCTTAACGAGCGTCTTTACCCCGTCAGAGAGCTTTGCATTCTTTTCCTTGAGCAGGTCCTCAATCTTCTTTTCCTGAGTCTTGAACTCCGTGCTCTCGTACTTGGAATAGTTCATGTCGATGAAATTCTGCCTGAGATTGTTGAAGAACACGCGGGCATCGTCCTTTTCCTCATAGTCAAAGTCGGAGCCTAGGATTTCCAGAATCTTCTTGAAGACGTATCTCTGCCTTTCAGGAGGTGTGGCGCCCTCAATCTCATCGAAGCTGTCCTGCTGCATGTAGACCGCATCCAGGAATTCGCTCTTGAGATAGAGTGTGAAATCCTCAAGGGAGGTTCCTTCCTCACCGACGACCTTCATCATCTGGTTGACCTCACATCCCCTGCGGTAAATGGAGCGCGCATACTCAACCCACTCCGGCTTGATTACGGAATGATACTTTGACCATGAGTCAAGCGGGTCAATGGCAGGATAACGGCGGGCATCGGAACGTTCACGTGAAAGTCCATGGAACGCACCAACGACCTTCAAAGTTGCCTGAGTTACGGGCTCCTCGAAGTTTCCACCGGCAGGAGAAACTGTACCACCGATTGTAACGGATCCGGTCTCACCAGTGCGAAGCTTTACGATACCGGCACGCTCGTAGAATGATGCGATTGTTGACTCCAGATATGCCGGGAACGCCTCTTCACCAGGGATTTCCTCCAAACGTCCGGACATTTCGCGCATGGCCTGTGCCCAACGGGAAGTTGAGTCCGCAAGAAGAAGAACGTGGAGTCCCATCTGGCGGTAGTACTCGGCAAGGGTCACACCTGTGTAAACGGATGCCTCGCGGGATGCAACCGGCATGGAAGACGTGTTACAGATGATGATTGTACGCTCCATGAGTGAACGTCCGGTTCTCGGGTCCTTAAGCTCGGGGAACTCAGTCAGTGTCTCAACGACCTCACCTGCGCGCTCACCACAAGCTGCGATGATTACGATATCGACATCGGCGTTTCGGCTTGTAGTATGCTGCAAAACGGTCTTTCCCGCACCGAACGGGCCAGGAATACAATAGGTTCCTCCACGGGCTACCGGGAAGAATGTGTCGATAAGGCGGACCTTCGTGACCATAGGCTCATCGGGATTAAGACGCTCGGCATAGCAGTTCACGGCACGTTTTACAGGCCACTTGAAGCTCATGCAGATGTTGACGCTCTTTCCCTTCTCGTCGGTAAGGGTCGCGATTGTGTCATGGATTTTGTAGCTTCCTTCCTTCGCCACGGATTTTACAGTGTAAGTGCCAAGGAATCCATAAGGAACCTGAATCTTGTGCACGAAAGGTCCCTCGGGAACAGTACCCACGGAATCTCCTGCCTGCACTTTGTCTCCGGGCTTAGCTGTGGGAGTGAAATCCCATTTTACCTTGTCATCAAGAGCCGGAAGATACACGCCGCGCTCAAGGAAGTTACCTGAATGCTCGGCAAGCAAGGGAAGCGGATTCTGCAATCCGTCGTAAACCTGCCCAAGAAGTCCAGGACCGACCTCAACGCTCAAAAGATCACCGGTGAATTCCACAGTACAGTCCGTGGATATGCCCTTTGTCATTTCATAAATCTGCATCTGCGCCGTATTGCCGCGGATACGGATGACCTCGCCCTTCAGGCTCTTTCCGTCAACATTGACGAATCCCACTTCATTGAGCGAGACTTTTCCGTCAAATTCCACAGAAACCAAGTTTCCGTTGACGGCAACTACCTTGCCTTTTGTATCAGTCATTTCTTTTCTCCAAGAATCTCTTCATATATTTTATGGTAAGAAGCAAGTCCCTCGTCCCTGTTGAACTTCTTCATGCGCTCCGTAAGCATTAATCGGAGACCATAGCTGAAAACAGCGTCCACCGAAAACATGTCCAGGGGAGCAATCTTGTCCAAAACCGACATGCGGTATTCGTTCAAAAACTGCTCTGCGCTCAGCGGACTGTCCATTCCTGTTGCCGTGCGGGCAGCCTGAATTACCTCACCGTCCGTAGAAACAGGTATGTCCTTCGCATCCTTCTTCATTTTCTGGGCACGCACCTGAGCAAGGGCAAAACGTAGGTTCCGCTCCTTGGCATACCACTCATCAAGGAAAACAGAACCGGTCGGCTCACTTTCCCTCGGAGGCTCCAGAGACAGGGCTGCGGCAAGCTTTTTGTTCCTATCGCTCATAAAACGGGAGCACAAGTCCTTGTAATACTCCGTTGTGATGGGAAGTTTTGCTGTACTTTCACCCGATGTCTGAAATGCAGGAAGCTGCGACACCAAATAATAAAGTCGTTCCACTATTTCGTTTCCTTCTCAGCGGCTGGTTTTCTTCCACGGCGGGCAGGAGCCTTTGCAGGAGCCTCATCCTCAGGTGATTCCTTTTTAATCTCCACGGTCGAAGAAATTCCGGCGGCGGCTTTTTTCATAAGCTCAGTGGTCTTGGGGTTCAGATATGCGCTGAAAAGACCTGCAACCTCATCGGCACTGAAATCATAAAATGCGCTTCCGTCCTTCGCACCGATTCTGAATCCGCTTGCAAGAGAAGCATCGGCCTTGATCTCGAGTCCCTTGGAAATCTGAGCCTTGAGAGCTGTCTTAAATCCTGTCTCAAGAGCCTTCAAATCCTTTGCGGAAAGAAGCACGGAAACATCCTTCGCATCAGGATTCGCTGCCCATGCCTTTACTGTCTCAGGAACCAGCTTTTTAAGCAGATCCTTGTCGAAAACCTTTTCGGTCTCTGCTGAAACCAAAGCAGAAAGCTCCTTGTTGATTCCGTCGCGGAATGAGATAATCAGATTGCGTCCGGCCTGGGTAATCGCGTCCTCACTGGCCTTTTCCATCCTCTCAGTCTCAGCCCTGGCATTTTTGATAATGCTGTCAGCTTTTTCCTCTGCTTCCTTCAATATGGCAGCAGCCTGTTTTTCAGCCTTGGAAACGATCTCCTTGGCCTCGTTTTCCGCACTGGAGACACCGTCTCTTTTGATCTTGTCGATCAGTTCTTGTAACTGGACGTCCATCATGACCTCTCTTTTGTATAAAAATATCGTAAAGTTTTTCGCCGCAAAACAGCAACCAAAAACAGGATAATTACATTCCTATAGACTAATACACAAATCGCGTACTGTCAAGAATTAAAACTCAAAGACGTATTGCGTAACCTGATGATATGTCTCACCCGGTCTCAGAATGGAATTCGGGAATTCACTCTTGTTCGGAGCGTCGGGGTATCCCTGGGTCTCAAGACAAAGAGCCTCCTGCTTTCCGTATGGATGTCCGTTCTTACCCTTCACACCATCCAAGAAATTCGCGGTGTAGAACTGAACTCCGGGCTGCGTCGTCCTTACGCTCATCTTTCTTCCACTCGCCGGATCCTTCACATATCCGAAATCACGGAGCTTGAAATCCTTCTCGTCAAATCCGTTCACGCAGAAACAGTCGTCAAATCCGAACGGAAGTTTTTCAATCTGGGAGCTGATAAGGCGCGGAGTCCTGAAATCAAAAGGAGTTCCCTCCACATTCAGAATCTTGCCGGTTGGAAGATGGTCTTCCTTAATCTCCAGGACTGTATCAGCGTTGAACATGGCCTCCTGGTCGCGGATTGTTCCTCCGTCATATCCCTTCAAATTAAAATACGCGTGATTTGTAATGCTGATTGGTGTGGGCGCGTCGGTCGTCGCAAAATACTCAAGGGTGAGAATATTGTCCTCGCTCAGAGTAAAAATCTGCTTCGCACTAAGATTTCCCGGGAATCCCTGCTCGCCGTCAGGACTGACTCTGGAGTACTCCACCCCGCGTCCATACTTTGTCTCAACTTCCTTGTGGTTCCAGACTTTCTTTTCCCAGCGCGTGAATCCACCGTGCAATGTGCGTCCTGAATCGTTGTCGTCAAGCTGATATTTCTTGCCGTCAAGAGTGAATGAGGCACCACCTATGCGGTTTGCGAATCTTCCCACTCCGGTACCGAAACAGTAGCCGTCACCGACCCATCCGTCAAGAGTGGAAAATCCAAGAAGTACGTCCACAAAGGCTCCTTTTGCCGTTGGAAGCATGATTGAAGTCAGTGTGCATCCGTAATTCGTAGATGAGAAGGACATCTTTCCGTTGTTTACGGTATAAAGCTCAATTTCTGTACCATCGGAAAGCCTGCCGAAAATATTTTTCTTAAGTTCTAAGTTTGCCATACCGATATTATACCGCGTTTTTGTTAAAATTCAAGTCCTAATTTTACTTCTGTGGTACTAATTCCCAAATTTAATGCGATTTCTTCTATAGTATAGCCTTTTTCCGCCAGTTCACGCACCTGCTTGTTGATAGATTTTTTCGGACTGACCATTTCAGCCGCATTTGTGATAGTCGGAAAATCACCTGAAAAAGTCGGAGAGGCATTGGTCTCAACGTCAAAATCAGTCTGTCCCGCCCTTTCCACAATCAGGTCCATCTCATCCTGCAAAGACATGCGTCCGCCAATCATCCTCTGCTCGCGTCTCTCTTTCTCATAGGAATCCAGCGGGGACCTCACCTTAAGGACCGGAGTCTGAGTTTCCTGCTTGGATTTTACGGATTTCGCCGGTTTTGTTCCGGTGGATTTTGAAGAGAGAGTTGACCGGGACCTTGAGCGTGGTCTTTTTTCTTCCTCCGAAGTGATTTCCGGATATTCTACGGATGATTCAGACGCACGTGAAGGCGTAAGAGAGTTGATTTTTTCCTTGAAAACATTGGATTTTCCCACATTCTCAAGCTCACCCCTCAAAACTGCAAGATGTCTGTCCGCCTCCTGCTCGGCTTCCTTGAGTCTCCGGATTCCATCCTCAATCAAAGTGATGTTTCTCTCTGCGTTCTGATTTATGTTCATGAGCATACGGTCAAGCTGGGTTCTTGTTTCCTCGATTATTTCATCGGTAGAGAACATTTTTTTGAAACGGACGATGGCCAAAAGCCACATGACCAGATTGAACACGCACAAAAGGATGATAAGAACCGCCATGAGCTACCCCGTAATGTCTATGTGCTGCCCTAGGGAAGGATCCGTTATCACGTACTGGGAGGGAGCCTCATCCGATTCGTCCTCCCCCTCCGATTTTTTTTTCTTTTGATCCTGCTGAAAAAAAGCATCTCCGCCACCTTCCCTCAGGTCGTTTTTGATTGTGTTGGTGTCAGTGCTGTTCTCCGCCGCCTTGACAGTCTTTGAGCTTTCGAGCCTGTCCTGGGCAGTTTTGTTAATCATGCTCTGGTTCGCCACCTGGGAGAGCTGATTTTGAGACGCATTGAATTTCGCCACATTGTCCATCTGCGTGTAGATAACGGACAAATCAATTGGTTGTATAGCCATCGGGTCCCTTTATCTCATCCGCATTCGGATTATATTTTCCACGGCGGACAAATCCGTTCTCATAGTAGAAAGTTACAGCCTTGACGTTGGTCTTGAGCTCATCCTCGCGGTCCCTTACCCGGATTTTTGAGCCTGCATAAGCCGTACCGGAGATATTGACCTTTCCCGCCACCTTAAGATTCTTGAGACGCTCGTCAATCTCGTTGATTTCCTCAGATGCCTTTGCCGTCTCATCATCTATCTCGTTCTTGCGCGTAATCAGCTGGTTAAGGTTCTCCTCTTTATCCTTCGGCAGTGAGCGCCTGATTTTTCTCTGCTCCTCAAGATGGGCAATGTTCAGCTCCACTTCCTCAAGCTCAGCGACAAGCTTAGCCTGCATCTCCTGAAGCTCCTGCATACGTTTTTTCGCCTTAGGATCAATTCCGACCTCAAGAACGGTCTCAGTTCCACCGGCCGGGGAGCCAAGGTTTTTCGCGGTGATTTCCTCAGTGGCAAAAAGGTGTCCTCCGACAATCTGAGCACGCTTTCCCTTGAGTACGATTTTCTTCATCGCCGTAACCTCGGAGTTAACGATACTGTCCGTGATTACGACATACTCACCCGCCTCAATCTTGACGTTCTCCACGTGATGAGCCCAAAGTGTCTTCGGTGTGGAAATGTATCCCTCGTGACGGCCAGAGACACCCTGTGAGATAACGATGTCACCACCGGCTTCAATGCGGCAGTTACCGACAGTTCCGTAGACCTCGACGTTTCCGTCCGCCTTGATGTTGAATCCATCCTCGACGTTTCCACGGACAATGACCGTACCCATGAAGGTGATGTGTCCTGTCTTGATGTTGACACCCTTTTCCTCGCGAACCGGCTCAACCGAAAGTTTGTCCCCCTGAAGAAGAACCTCTCCATTGCAGGTAGCCACGATGGAAAGTCCGTCATCGCCAATCTTCACGTTCTGTCCGAGCGGGATGTTCATGTCCTTTCCGTTCTTCGCCTCAAGATAGCGTCCCATAATCGTCTTTCCGCCCTTACCCTGCTGTGGAAGAACCTTGACCGCAAGAACCTGTCCCTCGACGACGTTCTCAATCAGGTTAAGCTGCTTGAAGTCCACCTGTCCGTTATCAGCTTCCTTAAGTCTGAGCTTGGAATGGTCAGTCTCAACCTTGTAGTCAATGTATGCGTCGTTTCCATCCTGCGGCGGGATAGCCTTCGCGACCTCAACCGGAATATTGTACACGGGATTGTCCACGAACTCAATGATTTTGTCCTCAAGAATTCCTGCGACAACTCCCTGGATTCTGAGCTTCTGAAGGATTGCGTCCATGGAGATTTCAGAGCCGCTTGATGTTGGCGGAGAAGCAGTGATAGTAGCGTTCATCTCATCCTTCGCTATATCAACGGCAAAAACTGCGTCCCCGGCAGGAACACGTGAATATGAGCCGATTTCAGCATAATCATCGTTGGAGCCTTCCGCGCAGAGTTTTTTGATGAGGGCATCGTCAAGGGTCCTTGTGTCAGCACGCTTCGCCTCGATAAGCACATCGTTGAAATTGACAGGCCTTCCCTTTCCGACTGGCAGCACGACCTTGAGATAAATTCCATCCCCAAAGCGACGCACGTGGTAGATTCCGTCCACATCCACATTCTTCGTCTCTTCCTGGGCAACTTTTCCACCGGCTTCCGCAAGAGCCTCCTCCATCTTTTTCTGGATGAAGAGGGAATTCTGGTAAACACGGAGCACCCACGGCTTTTTGGCGACTCCCATCACACCGTTGAAACCTTTTTCAATGACCTCATATTCAAGATTTGAGATTTTAGAATCAAGCTGGAGCGCGGCATCTGAAAGGCACTCCTCTATGGTATCCCCCCGGACCTCCACGGAATGGATTTCCCTGTCTATTTTCAGGACTTTTTCCAGGTCAGCCCTAAGCTGGTCAAGCGTTACCATAAATCCCCCTTAAAACGAAAAGATACGCATCTCCCGTAAATTATCGGTAAAAAAAAGCATGTTCTGCACACCGGAGCTAAAAAATCCCCTTTCTGAAACTGGTCAGTTTAGCACGGAGCCTCATGTTCGCCTTTGTATGCAGCTGGCTGATACGACTCTCACTCACCTTGAGAACCTTGCCAATCTCCCTGAACGTCAAATCCTCATTGTAATAGAGGAGAATCACCATTTTTTCGTTCTTCGGAAGCTCGTTTATCGCCTCGATTATGACTTTGCGGACTTCATCACGCTCCACAATCACGTCGGGATTCAGGCTCGTGGGAGATTCTATGTTGTCGCCTATGGACATGTGGTCGCTGTCATCACCGGAGTACCACACGTCGTTCAAAGAAAGGATGCTCGTACCGCTCACTTTCATGATTGTGGACTGATACTCATTTTCGGACATTCCCATGGCCTTGGCTATCTCGGAATCAGTGGCCGCCCTTCCAAGCTTGGACTCAAGCTCACCAATCGCCTCCTCTATCTCGCGTGCTTTCTGTCTGACCGAACGCGGAACCCAGTCCTGCTCACGAAGCTCGTCGAAAATAGCTCCCCTGATTCTTGTGACAGCATAGGTCTTGAACTTCACGTTCTTGTCGGGATCGAATTTGTTGATTGCATCGAGCAAACCGAACTGACCGTAACCGACCAAATCATCGAACTCAACGCTGTCCGGCATCCCGGCTGAGACCTTGCCCGCAACATATTTTACCAGGGGCATATACTGACGGATAAATTTATCCCTGATGGCAGGAGACTTCGTCTTCTTGTATTCATGCCACAGATCATCCTCGTTTTTTTCTTCAATAAGCGAATTTCCCATTCTCCACACCCTTTTTTATAGATTGGTTTTCTCCCTTTCGCGGAGCCCCATTTATTCTTCCCGTTTCAAAATCGTCTGAATCGCCTTTGCAAGCGTCGCGGCATCATGGTCTGTTGCCTTGGATCCGTCTGAAAAAGTCGGTCTGTCAGAGGCACCGTTTCCCCCTCCGGCAAAATCAGAGTCATTTATGATTTCATCCGCAGAAAATCCATCATCCTCACTACCGAGTTCCGAATCAAAATCCATCATGTCAGGAAGCTCGTCAAGATCCCCTGCCTTTGAAACAGCGGCCTCTTCCTTTAAGGGAGTACCGAGCGGCACAGGAGTAAATCCTGAGTTGGATGCAGGAGCGGCGGAAGCGGATTGTGCGGATTGGCTGACATTTGAGGGCTTTGATGGAGAGCTCTCATTTTTTGAAGGAACATCATCTGGCGGAAGAGACTGCACACCCACACTCTCAGTCTGAGGAGCGGGTCCCTTTTTTACACTTTCATCCGCAGGAGCAGAGGGTTTTCGCATGGAATCAATCTTTTCGGCACCAAGCCCCACAAGATTCTGCGACACCGGAAATTTCAAGTCCTCCCCAACGTCGGAAAGCTCCTCGTCAGCGATGGTGATGTCAACCATTTTTCCACGCTCGGGGGAAGAATTTTTCTTGAAGGACGGCGAGTCGGAATCCAAAAAGCGAGCGAAAATAAAATCTATGAGCAGAAAAAGTCCCGCGAAAACAACGGCAAAAATCACACCACGACCCAGGGAAACAAAAAATTTCCTGGATGCGATGAGACTTATCAAAAAGGACAGGACGAAACCGAAAAGAGCCGGCATCAACATTTTTTTTATTTTCAGCATATACAAGCATCCTCCATCTAATAGCTTAAGTCATAATCCGCTTCGGGTCAAGTTTTTTTATTGCGAAGCGTGAAAAAGTTGCGTTCCGGCAGAGACTATTTTTTCTTTTTGTTTCCGCCCACGAATTTCTTCAGGAAATTTGAGACACCGGCGGATGTCACGTTATCGGTCTTTTCAATCCGTCCGACTATGTGCTTGAGACAAACAGCGGGACGCGACGTGGGATTCACGACCATAAACGGTTTCTGCCTGATTACAGCCGTCTGAACCACGGGATCGTCATACACAAAACCGATGTAGTCCACCTTGTAGTTCAGGAACTGAGCCACAATCGTTATGATTCTCTCGGAAATCCTCTTTCCCTCGTCAGCGGAGTGCACGCGGTTGACCAAAAGCTTTATGTTGATTTCCCTGTTCACAAGCTCGGTGGAAATAATCTTGATGATTCCGTATGCGTCGGTGATTGCGGTCGGTTCCGGAGTTGTAACGACATAAACCTCATCAGCGGCGGCCACAAACTGAAGCACGTTGTTCGCGATACCGGCACCAGTGTCTATGATGATGATGTCGGCGTTTCCTAGAGATGAAAATTCCTTCGTAAAATAGGCAAGCTCTTCCACCGAGAGATTCGCAATCTTCGAAAAACCGTTCGCACCCGCAATGAATTTGATTCCGAACTCAGTGTCCAAAATGATTTCGCTCATCTTTTTCTGATGGTTTATCACCTGCATGAGATTGTAACGCGGAACAATGTTCAAAAGGACGTTGACGTTCGCCATACCCATATCACCGTCAATAAGGATGACCCTCTTGCCTATCTCAGCATACGCAATGGCCATGTTCACAGCAATGTTGGTTTTTCCAACACCGCCTTTTCCGCTCGTAATCGCAATGATTCTCGTCTTGTGGCTGCCATCAGTGCCCATCATGGCACGCAGCTCGTTCGCCTGCTCTTCCATTCCCATATTTTTACTCTTGCCTATAGTTTTTCCTTTTTATAAAACCTGACACCCGGTGAGTCCGGACTCAGCTTTCCTTTTCCTCTTCATCAGCTTCCTCGGGTCCGTACTTGTCCGTCAGATGCTTTCTGTCCACGGTGAAATTCGAAAGATACCTCAGGAACTGCAACGGATGAGCCCTCTTCAGGGAATTAAGTATCTTCTGACCGGTAGCGACCATGGAGATTTCTTTACCCTTCTCCGAAAGGACGCTCAGTATATTGCCGTAGTAAAGTGTCTCGTCGCACTTGGTGATTATCACGCTCCTGAAATTGAAGGAGTCGTAGTTGCGGATTATGTACTCCACGTCCTTCGACTTTGTAGTGGCGGATATCGCAAGATAGATGTCAGCCTTCATTCCGTCCACGTCAAGCAGGGTGTGAAGTTTCGCAATGCCCTCCATATCCCTGGGACTGTAGCCGCTGGTGTCTATGAAGATATAATCCATCGTGCTCCTGTATGATTTGTAGAGTCTCTCAAGCTCCTCCACATTGTTGGCCCTCTGCACTTCCATTTTCATAATTGAGCCGTAATGGGAAAGCTGTTCCTCCGCCG
>DFKI01000158.1 GCA_002373325.1 Treponema sp. UBA3649 | reverse complement strand
GAGGAAGCACTTCCATTCACGCCAGGAACCGCGTCACCGAATCATGGAGCACGGTAATAGGAATTGGAGGTCGCTTTCGCTCCCTTCCGTGCAAATGCTTCGGTGCCACGAACCCTGTCTCCATTGCAGAGCTTCCTCTATCAACATCAAATTTCCCTTGCAACAGTTACGGCATTTACCTTATACAAATCCTTAAAAAGTAGCAAACTTATAAAACCAGCTCGATTACATCTTTGCAAAACGCAAATTAATGACAGAATTCAGGTGGGATTAAATCAATTTTATATCACATATATTTCTGGATGATTTCGATGACGGTCTGCTTGGCTTTTTCCTTTTCGCCGTCATTTTTGAGGAAGAGAACGGACGGGTCGATTTTCATGGCATTGCAGAGCTTGAGGACTGTGGAAAGGCTCGGGGTGCGTTTCCCGGTTTCGATGTAGGTAATCATGTTCTGCGATACGCCTGACTCGTAGGACAGGTCGAGCTGTGACCAATGCAGATTCTCCCTTTCCTGTCTGAGGCGCGCGTATACGTGTTTCTCTTGCTCTTCAATCGTCATAAGTGAATTTTTAAGCAATTCAGTGATATTGGCAACTGAATATAGTTTGTTTTTAACATAATTTATTGTGATTTTTATGAAATTTTGTATGTTATTGACTAAATTTAGTATTGACAATTACTAAATATTGTGTGTATAATAAATACAGGAACTTAAAAGGGGACTTGAGACTGAAACATATTTTCGCCTTCTTCGGTCTCAAGAAAATCACGAGGAGGTATTGATGGAAAAAAATCTGAAAAACCAACAGCTCTGCCACCCAACAATCCACCAAAAAATCCGAATTGGCCAAGTAAAACTGGAAACCCATCTGGTGGTCAGAGGGGAAATGCAGCTCCACATTCAAAATCTGAAAAACCAACAAATCTGCCATCCCACAATCCACCAAAAAATCCGAGTTGGCCCAGTAAAACTGGAAACCCATCTGGTGGTAATCGAGGAATTGTCGCTCCACATTCCAAGGAACCCAAAGGAGGAAAAAGGTGAAAAAGATTTTAATCAGTATTTTGGCTGCCGTTGCTGTGACAACTGGATTTATGGGATGTAAACATGAACCATCTACACCAGTATCACCGGCAAGAACCATGCATACCTATACAGGGACTGTTAAAATTACAATAAGTAATAATACAGATGACCAATTGACTATAGTAGGTATTAAGGAATATGGAAGAAGCCGTGAATTAGCATCTTATAACCAGACAACTACAATTGAACCAGGTCAGACTGAAGAATTTGAATTAACATGTAAAATCAGTGCATACTATTACGACGGCGATTATGATGCCCAGTATACGGAATTTGCCTGTTATGTAACAGATTCTGATGGTAAAACAAAAACTCCTCATGCAGACGGCTCTGCAGGCTGTAGATTTTCCCACGAATATCTTGAGTTAGAAGAGAATGATCCGGGAATTATCTTCTCAGGCTACGAATTAAAGTATTATGACTTGTCAAAGCAATATATTCTTGAAAAAATAATCTAAGCAGCAACATAATCTTTCACAATAACCATCAAACTATGGGAATGCAGCATTGTATTCCCTTTTTTTTGGGGGAGATTTTATACAGTCGCCATCGCGACTTTTGAATCCGCGTAACTATCCTATCAAAACTTCCCCCTTCCCGTGAATCGCGTTAGCGATGAACAAATCCGTTTGTTTTCCCTTCCGCACAACCACACATTCTCACGTTGCCCTTTATCGTCATTTAATTATTAAAATCTTGCCAACACCGCATTTTTATGATAAACTTATGTTTGTTTAGTGGAATATCATGTAAAATCACTAAACGGAGGTGAGTATGTCATATTGTACACGCATTTTGAACCTAAGCAAGATTCTTGAGCGAAAATCAGTCTTTCTCTTTGGACCAAGGCAGACGGGAAAATCTTCGTTTGTTAAAAATCAGCTTGCAACCGGGGAATTCGCAAAGGAAAACGACATCGCATTGTTCTGGACTTTGCTTGATGGTCGCCTGAGATTAAAGCTCCTTTCCGACATCGGACTTTTGAGACAGGAGGTTGAGCTGAGGAACCTGCATGACTGCGTGATTGTGATTGACGAAATCCAGAAAATCCCCGAGCTTCTTGACGAGATACACTTTTTAATAGAAGAAAGAAACATCCGCTTTTTGCTGACAGGCTCAAGCGCGCGCAAGTTGAAAAATACCGGCGTTAATCTTCTTGGCGGAAGGGCTACGGAGCGTCATTTTCATCCCTTTTGTTTTGCCGAGGTCGGTTCGCACGAGAACTACAACATCCCTTTCATCTTTGAGCACGGTCTTCTTCCACCCATGTTTTTTTCGGAAAATCTTGATGAGGATCTGGCCGCATACATTAACACTTATCTCACCGAAGAAATTGCCGCGGAGGGGGCTGCAAGAAACATTCCCGCTTTCGCACGCTTTTTGACTACGGCCTCCCTTACAAACGCGCAGATTTTAAATTACACAAACATTGCAAATGACGCTCAGGTTCAGGCTCAGACAGTCCGGCAATGGTATCAGATTCTTGAGGACACTCTCCTGGGCTATCAGGTGGAGCCTTTTACAAGAACCTCAAAACGCAAGGCGATTGCGACATCCAAATTCTATTTCTTTGACATTGCCATCGCCCGCTCGCTAAGAAATATCCCAGTGCCCGCCGAGGGAACCGCTGAGTACGGAGAGTACTTTGAGCAGCTGATTTGCATGGAGCTTAAATCTTGGATTGACTATACCCGGCCAAGAAGCAGGCTGACTTACTGGCGCTCCACCTCAAATATGGAAGTCGATTTCTGTGTGGACGAGGAGATGGCCGTCGAAGTAAAATCCACGATGAATGTGACAGAAAGGCATTTGAAAGGGCTCCGTGCGTTGCGTGAGGAAGGCATTTTCAAACGGTACGTCGTGGTCTGTCAGGAAGAGCATCCCCGGCTGGTTGACGGAATAGAGATACTCCCCTGGAAATATTTTCTTTCGGGACTTTGGGGAAAATAGATTCCAAATCCACGTGGAATTTTCATTGTTTGGATTCACTGAAATGTACAAGGCAAAAAAATGAAGTCCGCAGGGGAACTTATTGAAAAACAAAATCACCTGTGATATGATTTTTCTCCATGGAAGAACGATTTTTATCAATAAGAAAAAGCATAATGAAAAAGTTTTTTATTATCCCGGTTGCACTTGCAATAATTCCCATGGCGATCTTTCCTGAAAAATCAGCGGGCGGAACTTTTCCTTCTGATTTCGTTTTCGTTGAGGGCGGAACATTTTGCATGGGAGATCCCGAAGAAAAGATAAACCAGCGTCATCAGGAGACTGTCGGAAGTTTTTACATCTGCAATCATGAGGTGACGCAAAGGGAATACAGGGAAGTCACCGGAAAAAATCCGAGCAGCTTCAAAGGAGACTCGAGACCGGTCGAATCAGTAAGTTTTTATGACGCAATCGAATACTGCAACAAGCTGAGCGAAAAAGAGGGGCTTATGCCATGCTACAAAAAGATAACTCAGGAAAACAAAAATACGTTCAAAAAAAATGACATCTACGGGGAGTGGGTGCAGGACAAAAATGCGGACGGCTACAGGCTCCCGACCGAAGCTGAATGGGAATATGCTGCAAGGGGCGGAAAAAAAAGCAACGGATATGCCTACAGTGGAAGCAATGAAATAGAAGAAACCGGATGGTACGGATCGAACAGCGGAGAAAAAAGCCATGACGTTATGACCAAATCTCCGAACGAACTCGGTCTTTACGACATGAGCGGAAACGTATTCGAATGGTGCGCAGGATTTTTCGGAAAATCGAATGACATGATAATCCGTGGAGGCAATTTTTATGGCTCAAGAATTTACTGCCTCACATACTACAGAACCTGGTTCGACCCGGCGGACTCCCACGCAATGCTTGGATTCAGGGTTGTCAGAGGAAAGTGAAGATTCCCCCCGGCTTCATAAGGATGCATACAAAAACGTTCGGGACAGGCTCACTTCACCATCTGCTCGATCTGGCACTCGTGGGTCTTGGTCTTTTCGTCGTAGTTCACGCCCACAAAAAGAAGATTCCCGGTGTAATGCTCAAGGGACGCGAAATACTTTTTCTCGCGGATTTGATTAATTGCGCTTTCGGCGGAATCATTTCGCTTGAGCTCTATTATCATGGCGGGGAGATCGGGCACGAAAGGGATAAAGACAACATCACTGAAACCTTTCCCGGAAGTCATCTCTTTTACAACCGTGTATTTGTTCAGCGCATAGATATAAGAAAGATAGATTGCCGACTGCAATGCGTCCTCGTTGTTATAGCTTCTGTTGCTCGTCACGTTGATGTGGCTTTCGTCAAGGGATTTTGCCACGGCATCGGAATTGAGACGCAGGGTTTCAGAAAGGAGCTCCTTTGATGACTGGATTATCTTGTTGGTCACGGCATAGTCCTCGTTTGCCTCAATGGCGTTGAACCATTCCTGTCTCACTTCCCTGTTCGGTATGCGGCATGTCTTGTCCTCCCGGTTGTAGGCAAGATATCCCAGGTGAATCAAGTATGTGAACGCGTCGCTCCTTGTTGAAAAATCGGTCATGGTGTTCATGTAACGGGTCACGTTTACGTCAACGCTTTCCCCCGCAAGCATACGGATTACATCGTCCTTCATCCCCGCGAAATTCTGCTGTATTCTGTCCGCGATTACCGCATAGGTCGAGGTCTTGCTCCAGTAGTTCGCAAAATTTTCCTCCTCAATTGAAAGTACGAGGGATTCTGGATTATAGATTTCAAAACCATGCTGGCTGTAACCGTCGTACCAGCGTTTTGTCTCCTCATAGTCAGTGCCGTATTTTCTGCAAAGCTCCTTGACCTCCTCTCCTGTGAAACCGATGAACTCGGCAAGTTTACCCGCGTCAAGAATCGTGTACTCACGGAAATTGTTGAGCTTGGACTGAATGCGGTCCCTTATTACCGGAAGGATTCCCGTGATGTAGGCAAGCGAGATTGCCGGCCGGAGAGTGTTGCTTTTGAAAAGACCGTTCAAAAAATCAAGATACTGTGAGAAGAGTTTCTGGCTTACGTTCTCGCGCACAAGCACGTCGTACTCGTCCATGATGATTACAAAACGCTCTCCTTTTTCTGCGTATGCTTTCAAAATGCAGTTCCCCACGGATTCTTTTTCGCCAAAACTGATTTCAGGAAACTGTCTTGCAAACTCAGCGACAATTTTATCCTGAAGATTGTTCAGAAGATTTTCGTTGTCACGTTCATTTTTATACTCGCTGTTCATGTCAATCTGAATAACGTTGAGTTTGTTCAGGTTGCTTTCAAAGCTTGGGTCGGAGCTGATTTTGTATGGGGAAAAAAGCGATCGGGAATCGCATCCCTTGGAAAAATACGCGGAGAGCATGTTTCCCGCGATGGTCTTTCCGAACCGGCGTGGTCTGGAAACGCAGAGATATGTGTTGTCGGTCTCCATGAACCTGTTTATCACGCTTATCATCATGGTTTTGTCCACGTAGATTTCACGTCTCGTTATCCGCTCGAAGTTCTCGTTGTTTGGATTCAAATAGATTCCCATCTGCCGCTCCTTTTGTTTTTCTCCTACCAACTTTGCCCGGAAGCCTTTTCTTTCATGGTCGCTTCGATTATGGGATAAAGATCCGCGTATGGATCGGGCACAAGTCCCACGTTTTCTCCGAGCTCAAGGACCTTTCCGGGATTTTCCGATGCAAGAGGCCATTCTGGAAGTTCTTCCTCTGTCCAAAAATTGCTTCCGTTGGGATTTCCGTTTTTCACGAAATTCATCCAGTAGCTTGCCATGATTTTCTCAAGCCTGTGGTCCGCATCGTCGTAGTATTTCAGCTCGGGGACGTTTCCGTAGCAGTAGATGATTTCCCCTGAGTGGTTGGTTCCGATTCCTCCGTTTTCCTTCGTGAAAAAATATTCGTAGGCGCTTTTTCCCTGGGATGAAATCAACCTTGTCCATGAGTCGTGGCTGTTTGCGAACCATACCGCGCTGCAAATCTCGTTCCAGTTTTTCTTTGCCTCCGAGTTTGATTCCGCAGGTCGCGCAGCAAGAACCTCATCCGTGTGAGGACCGAAGTAGGACTCAATCTTCTCCCGATAATTTTTTTTGCCCGCATTGCCCCCGAAGAAATTGAAGAAATATGCCTCGTTCGCGTTGAATCCGTTGAGGAGCGCCTCCTCGTGATTTTCGCCTTTGAGATAGGTCTGATAGGGTGGCTCCGTAAGCGCGTATCCGTCCACGGTGAGTGAGTTGTTCGCGTGCTTTGTCTTAATCAGTTTTTCCGCCGGGATTTTTCTTAGCTCCTCCACCGAACTGACTTTGAACTCCTCCATGATATCCCGTCCCATTTTTTTCGCGTCATCAAGATTTCTGTATGTGTGGGGAGGAAGAGGAACCGCAAGCCCCGAGCTTTCCGCTATGGCACGTTTGAAAAGATTTTTTGAAAGCGGACTCACACACAAGGCGCCGACCGATGATGCTCCGGCAGACTCTCCGGCAATGGTCACGTTATCCGGGTTTCCTCCGAATGATGCGATGTTCTCATGCACCCACCTCAACGCCGCAATCTGGTCGAGAAGTCCGTAGTTTCCAGTGGTTCCCACGTCGCTTTCTTTTGCAAGCTCATCTGCCGCGAAATATCCGAATACCCCGAGCCGGTATGCCACCGTCACCACGACGATTCCGTTTTTCGCGAATGTGGTTCCGTCAAAGGAGTCCGAATAGCTTGAGCCCGTCATCAGGCTTCCACCGTGGATGTAGACAAGGACAGGAAGATTTGACGAGTCCGTTGCGTCCGCGGGCTTCCACACGTTCAGGTAAAGACAGTCCTCGCTCATGGGCGCGTCGTCCTCACGGTTACTCCTGTGGTAGATGAAATTTTTGTAGATGAAGCTTTCAAGCCATGTGGATTTTTTTTGCATCGCTCGCGGGGCAAATGTGTCCGCATCGAAAACTCCGCCCCAGCTTTCCGCTTCCACCGGGGGCTTCCATCTTAAATCTCCAACTGGAGCTTTTGCAAAGGGGATTCCTGCGTAAAGCTCAACAAGAGGATCTCCTCTTTTAAGGGACGGCGCATACACACCACGGATTTTTCCTTTCTTTGTCTCAATGATTTCAGGTCTCTCGCTGACCGTAGGATTCGCGCTTACGAGCTTATTTCCCGATGCGCATGAAAAAAAAGCCGTGGAAATGCAGGATAAAAAAAATGCCGCAATCAATAAAGCGCGGCCCAGTTTCGTTGTGTTTCTCATATATTTTCTCTCCTGTCTAATCAGGGACAGTCTCAAATTCACAACGGATGTCATTATCGGGCTTGACTCGATAATCTATTTGATGTTCATGGATTGCCGGGTCAAGCCCGGCAATGACATAGGAGCCAAACTGTCATTATCGGGCTAGACCCGATAATCTATTTGATGCCCATGGATTGCCGGATCAAGTCCGGCAATGACACACGTTATTAGTAAGCCTTATGGGCGCACCACGACATCCGCCAGGTGGGGATTCTTTGCGATGTCCTTTTTCAGACCTTCCTCCCTCGCCTTGTTCACGTAGTCCTTACTCTGGAAGCTGTATGTGAAGTTCGTGTGAACGTCGTAATTTCCCTTCATCAATGCGTAGGCATCCTCGGTCATAACAAGCTCCTCGTCAGTTGGGATGACGAAGACCTTCACCTTGCTGTCGTCGGCTGAGATGCATGTCTCCGCGTTTCCGGTAAAGCTCCACTCGTTCTTCTGCATGTCAATCTTCACGCCCATGAAATCAAGTCCCTTGAGAGAGGCACCGCGGATGATCGGGGATCTTTCTCCGACGCCTGCCGTAAAGATGATTGCGTCCACCGGTCCGATTTCCGCCATGAACGCTCCGATGTATTTTCTGAGTCTCTGCACTTCCATGTCGATTGAAAGACGTGCGAGCTTGTCACCCTCGGCTGCCGCTACCTCAATGTCACGGCGGTCTGAGTATTTTTCGGTGATTCCCAAAAGTCCGCATTTTTTGTTCAAGGCTGTGTCCATCTCTGCCGCGCTCATTCCGGTCTTACGCATGATGTAGAAGGGAAGGGCCGGGTCCAAATCTCCTGAGCGTGTTCCCATGACGAGTCCTTCAAGGGGAGTGATTCCCATGGACGTGTCGTAGCACTTTCCGTTCTTGACCGCACAAACAGATGCTCCGTTTCCGATGTGGCAGATAATCACGTTTGTGTCCTCGGGCTTTTTGTGAAGGAGGACTGACGCACGTTTTGCCGTATAAAGGAAGCTTGTTCCGTGGAATCCGTAGCGGCGTGCCGCATACTTCGTGTACCATTCGCGTGGGATCGCATACATAAATGAGGACTCGGGCATGGTCTGGTGCCAGGCTGTGTCCATGATAGCGCACTGGGGAACTCCCGGCATGACTTTCTGTGCGGCCTCAATTCCCATGATGTTCGCGGGGTTGTGGAGCGGTCCCAAATCCTGAACCGAACGGAATGTCTCAAGGACCTCGGGAGTAATCACGACGCTCTTCGTGAACTTGTCGCCTCCGTGAAGAACGCGGTGTCCCACAGACTTGATTACGGACATATCCTCAATGACTCCCACTTCCTTGTCGGTGATGGTCTTCAGAATCAGCTCGATTGCTTCCTTGTGCGTGGGGCAGGGACTCTTGATTTCAGTCTTGTTTCCCTTTGCCTTGTGGGTGATTCCGGATCCCTCGATTCCGATTCTCTCGACAACACCGTTCGCCAAAACTTCCTTTGCGTCCCAGTCATATACCTGATACTTTGCGGAGGATGAGCCGCAGTTCAATGTCAAAATTACCATAGCCATAATTCGCCTCTTGTTCAAATTTAAAAATTGGATTTCTTATTATACAACAAACGCGGGACTTTTGGAAGAGGGGGAGACAGAGCCTTCGGAGACAAAGTGCAATGTTGACTTTATCAGCAAAAAAGTTTATGTTCGGAGATGGAAACGAAATCAATTTTCAACGCGGGGGAAATGGGCATGGATTACATGGACGAAGCTCTGAAGGAAGCGTACTTCGGAATCGAAAACAAGCACGGAGGTCCATTCGGCTCGGTAATCGTGAAGGACGGAAAAATAGTCGGAAGGGGACACAACAAGGTCCTTTTAAACCACGACCCGACATGCCACGGCGAGATGGAGGCAATCCGCGACGCATGTAAAAACCTCAGGACCCACAATCTCTCGGGAGCGATTCTCTACACTACGGCGGAACCTTGTCCGATGTGCATGGGTGCGATTCTCTGGGCAAACATCAGGGAGGTCTATTACGGATGCTCCATAAAGGACACGGACAGAATCGGTTTCAGGGATGACGAATTTTACCAGACATTCGCCGACAGAACATCTGTGACAAAAGAATGTGACAAAGAAAAATGCCTTGAGCTTTTCGAAGCCTACATGAAAAAAAATGCCGAGCGTTACTGAAATCAGCCCCCACTCCCCTTTTTAATTCAAGAGATTATCTCTGTCCTTGAAGGATCCACAAAAGAATCTTCCATAATAATCTCACCAATGGAATCGGCCTCAATCCGCCCCGAAAGAGGATTTTTCACGCTGTCGATTCTGCCGGAAATTTTCGCACGGACACTGCTTCTCTCAAACGCAAGGTCACAGTTTTCCATCGTGCAGTTCTCAAGCACAAGATTCTTGCAGTAACAAAACGGCTGTGTTCCGATGATGCGGCAATTCGTGAGCGTGAGATTTTCCGAGTACCACGCAAGATACTCCCCCTTGATTACGGAGTCACGGACTTGCATGTTCTTCGTGTGCCAGAAAGCATCCTTCGTGTCGAGAATGGAACCGGAGATTGAAACGTCGCTGCAATATTGAAAAGAATATTTTCCCTTCATTTTCAGATTGCTGATTTTGGCCGAATCAACCTCAAAAAACGGATACTCGGATTCCTCCACGACAAGATTGTCAATCTCAAGTCCACGGCATTTCCAGATGAACTCCGCAGATTTTGCGCTGGAATTTTTCAGGATGATTGAATCACATTCGCGAAGGGCCTTTGTTCCGTTGATTTCGCATCCCTCAATCAAAAGATTCCTGTCATACCAAAGAGGCGCGCGGCAGGATTCCGTCATCTTGCAGCCATGGATTTCCGAATCGACCACATGCCAAAGAGGATAGCGCAGGTTGAAAAAGGAGTCCCGCACATTGATTTTCCTCGCTTCCTTCAAGGCAGATTCCCCGTCAAGAGGACCGTCAAACCGGCAGTTCACGACGCTTGAGTCCGAAACCGCGTACAGGGCACGCTCCTCATCCAAGGTCAGATTAATGTATTCCATAAGACTCCCGTTTAAAAATCATGCGATAAATCAAAAGATTCCACAATTAAAATAGCACATAAACTTTCACTTGGCAAGAGGATTTTGATATGTGGATTTTTAACTTTGCTATTTACAAATCCCTGTTTATCTGCTAACTTTTAAATGGGGAGAAAAAGACCCGTTAGGCAGGAGGAGAAAATATTATGGCCCTGAAATTCTACAAATGCAAAAAATGCGGAAAGGTTGTTGCCATGCTCAAAGGCTCACCATGCGACACGATGTGCTGCGGGGAAGCGATGATTGAGCTCAAGGCGAACACGACGGACGCTGCTGTGGAAAAGCATGTTCCCGTGGTGGAGAAGAGCGGAAGTCTCGTGAAGGTGGCGGTCGGCTCGGTGACACATCCAATGGAGGAAAAACATTTCATCGAGTGGATTGCGCTTGAGACAAAATCCGGAAATCAGATTAAATTCCTTAAGCCCGGAGAAGAGCCCAAGGCAAGTTTCGCGCTCGTTGACGGAGATGAGGTCGTGAGGGCATACGCATACTGCAACCTCCACGGACTTTGGGCGGACAAATAATCGGACGGTCTATGGACAACAAGACACTTTACAACATATCATACGGTCTCTTTGTAATCGGCACAAAAAGCGGTGAAAAAATCAACGCGTGCATAACGAACACTTGTATGCAGGTGGCCTCCGATCCCGCAAGATTTTCCGTCTCACTTTTGAACGGAAACTATACCTGTGACCTGATCAAGGAGTCCGGAGTTTTCTGTCTTTCGGTGCTGGACAAAAGCGCTGTCTTCGATCTCTTCAAGCGATTCGGATACCAGAGCGGAAGGAACGTGGACAAGTTCGCTGATTTCAAGCACGGGACGGACAAAAACGGATGCCCCTACATTCTTTCAAGCACATGCTCCATTTTCTCATGCAGGGTGATTTCCAAAAGCGATTTGGGAACGCACACTCTCTTTGTCGCGGAGATTGAGGACGCAAAGGTGACGTCTTCCACGGAGCCCATGACCTACTCATACTATCAGAGCAGCGTAAAGCCCAGGGTGAAGATTGAGGCGGCGAGGAAAATAATCGGGTGGAGGTGCAAAATCTGCGGATACGAATACATGCAGAGCGAGCTGCCGTCCGATTACACTTGTCCCATGTGCGGTCATCCAGCGGAGGATTTCGAGCCGATTTACGAGGAGTCCCCTGCTGCGGAAATGGCGGAAAACAAAATCAAGACAGAATCAAGCGCAAATGCAAAATCAAATTCAAAGGAGAATAAAATGGCAAACAAATACGCAGGAACACAGACAGAGAAAAATCTTCAGGCTGCATTCGCCGGTGAGAGCCAGGCAAGGAACAAGTACACGTACTTCGCTTCGGTGGCAAAAAAAGAAGGATACGAGCAGATTTCGGCAATGTTCCTCAAGACCGCTGACAACGAGAAAGAGCACGCAAAGATGTGGTTCAAGGA
>DFKI01000113.1 GCA_002373325.1 Treponema sp. UBA3649 | reverse complement strand
TTAGATTTGCACTTGCCTTCTACATTTTATATTGTATCTTTTTGATAAATCCGCTATACTTGCAGCATGAACAATTTTGCACATGTAGTTTTAAAGGCGAAGGAAGAGACGGAAATCCAGCAGGGCTTCCCTTGGGTTTATGATAACGAGATCCAGACTGTAAAGTGGCACGAGGAAGACGGGAGCGGAGCAAAATCGGAGGGGCTTGATGGCTGTCCTTGCGATGACGGTTCCGTTGTGGAAGTCTACACTAACAAGGGCGGATTTCTTGGCACCGGAGTCCTGAACAAAAAGTCAAAGATTGCAATCCGCATGATTGGTTATGAACACGCGGACAAAATCATGGAAAATCCCGAGACGTACTGGGAAAAGGTCGTGGCTCGTGCTGTCAATGTAAGGGCTCTTAATTTTTCAGACACCGACAGTTGCCGTCTGATTTACGGTGAGGCTGATTTTATCCCCGGTTTGATTGTGGAGCGTTATGTGCTTTCAGATTCGGTCTATCTTGTAGTGCAGTTCCTTGCGCTTGCATGTGAAATCTTCAGAAAGGAAATCCTTGCCGCCTTGAAAAATGTAGTCAAGCCGGATGCCATCTATGAAAGAAGCGACGCCGCCGTGCGTGAAAAAGAGGGACTTCCGTTAAAATCAGGGTGGATTTTCAAATCTGGTTCGCCGGAGATTCAAATCTGCGAGAATGAAATCAATCTGATTGTGGACATTGCGGGGGGACAGAAAACCGGATATTTTTTGGACCAGAAATTCAACAGAAAGCAGATTCAGAAATATTGCCGCGGAAAAAAGGTCCTGGACACGTTCTCCCATACCGGAGCTTTTGGTCTGAATGCCGTGAAAGGAGGGGCCAGGGAAGTTCTGAGCGTGGACATTTCCGAGGATGCCGTGGAGCTTATAAACCGAAACATTGCGCTTAACGGTGCAGGAAAAGTGATGAGGGCTGAGTGTGCCGACGTTTTTGACCTGCTTAAAAAGTTTGAGTCGGAAGGCGAGAAGTTTGACGTAATCGTTTTGGATCCGCCTGCGTTTACCAAGAGCGCGAAACTGATTCAGAAAGCTTACGGAGGATATAAGGAAATCAACCTGCGGACGATGCGTCTTTTGAATGCCGGGGGAATCCTTGTCACCTGCTCGTGCTCGGCTTATTTTGACGAAAACACATTCTATTCCATGCTGACCCATGCCGCCATGGACAGTCACCGTCACGTGCAGATTTTGGAAAAGCGTGGTGCGGGACCTGATCATCCCTTGCTTTTGGGCTATCCCCGAAGCGAGTACCTGAAATGCGCTGTCTGCAGGGTGATGTAGGATTTCAGCCGATGGAGCAAAGACAAAAACCGTTTAACTGTGTGGTTCTTCTGGGACCGACAGCCGTTGGAAAGACAGCTCTTGGTGTGCGGATTGCCAAAAAGTTCGGATGGGAAATCATCTCGGCGGACAGCAGGCAGACTTACCGGGGGCTTGACATTGGCAGCGGAAAGGACCTTGCCGATTACGATTTTGACGACGGGAGCGGAACTGTCACCCACATTCCCTATCATCTGATCGACGTGGCGGATTTGGGGCAGGAATACAACGTGTTCAATTTCCAGCAGGATTTTTACGATGAGTTCCGCAATCAGCAGGCGAGAAATCTTGTTCCCTTCGTGGTAGGCGGGACTGGCATGTACATTGATTCGGTGGTGCGCGGATATGATTTTGTTCCTGTGCCTGAAAATCCTACGCTTAGGGCCGAGTTGGATGGAAAATCGCTTGAGGAACTTGATGCCATGCTTCTTTCGCTCAAGGACAATCTTCACAACAAAAGCGACCTCCTTATCCGCGAGAGGGTGGTGCGTGCCATTGAGATTGAGCTTTACATGAGGAGTCCTGAGTGCGGGAAAGCGAGGGAAAAAATCGGGAAGAGACCTGAAATCCGGGCCTTTGTGCTTGGAACCACACTGGAGCGGGACGAAATCAGGAAGAACATTGAGATAAGGCTGAGGCAGCGGCTTGACGAGGGCATGATTGATGAGGTTCGGAACCTTCACGAGGGAGGCGTCTCATGGGAGCGTCTTGAAAAACTTGGTCTTGAGTACAGATTCTTGAGTCTCTATCTTGAGGGTAAGCTCACCCGGGAAGAGATGTTCGAGCAGCTTTACCATGCAATCTGCCAGTTCGCGAAAAGACAGGAGACCTGGTTCCGTGGCATGGAAAGAAAGGGTGTGAAAATCAACTGGCTTCCCCGCGTGAATGACCGTGCGACAAGATTGAACGCCGCCTTTGCCATGTTGGAGGAAGCCGGATTTTAGTTTGTTTTTATGCGTTTGCGGCCATTTTCTGTGCGGGCTCATTCAGTTTAGTGATGTAGCCTGTGCGGACGCAACTGTCAAAAAGTGCCCTGGAGATGAAATCGGTCGTAATGTCGCTGTAGCCGTCCATATCACGCACGATTCGCACAACATATCCGTCCTCAATCTCCTTAACAACGGTCATAAAAGCTTCGCTACTATTTTTGGTTTTGATTGTGTAGATTGCCATTTTTAGCTCCTTTTACGTTTTAACCCCTCTAAGGTTTTGCTTTAGGTATGTTTTGGCCGAAAGTACCCATCTTCCCGCCGACTTGAGCATGGGAAATCCATTTCATTTTCCAATGCCGTTACAAACATTTTCGGAAAAAAAATCTCTTGGTTTAAATTTTTCTTTACCCAATTTCCAATTTTTCGCTGATTTGTACTTTACAAAATTCCAGTTTTCCCTTATTCTATAGGTGGGAAAGGGGAAAAGTTATGAAAGTTACTCTAAAAGATTTGCGGAAGCTTGAGGATGATGTTTCGGAGCAGATTCAGGATTTGACCATTGTGCCGAACTCTGATTTTGAAAAACTTGCGGAACTCAGGACACTCAGTTTCAATATCTCCATAATTTTTTTGAGACACAGCATGGAGAAGGAATCCACGGTCATTGAGCTGGGAAAAAATGAGGGCGAGCGTCTGATTGTTGAGGCTCTGAAACCCATCCGCGTGAAGGACGTGCAGAGCAGGATCCGCTCGGTGGATTTTGTGGACAACATCTCCGATATGGCTTTGGAGCTGATTCAGAGAATTGACGAGCTTAAGGGCGGGATGAAGGGCTCAAGAAGCATCCTTTCTGAGAACATCATGTACAGGCTCAATGCGGCTGGAAATTACCTTGGCGAGATTGCCAGTCTGAAGGATGATGAGGAGCTGCTTGCCGAATGGAAAAAGAACCGAATTCAGGAAGTTCAGATAGCGGCTTCTGTTTTGGGACAGTCAAAGAGCGAGAAAAAATCCGAGGCTGCCAGGGAAAACGGTAGAAAAGGTGGCCGTCCAAGAAAATCAGAGGAGAGGAAGCCTCTTGACGAGAACGGCGTGTTCGTGAAGGAGGTTCATGGCGGTGAAAACACTTTGGATGCCAAATCTACCAAGGTGAAAAAATCAGCAAGCACCGTCAGTTCACGTAAAAAATCTCTTGCAGCCGGGGTAAAATCGGACTCTGCGCGCAGAAATGGCAAAAAAAGCGGATGAAAAGCTCAAATTTGGGGCTGTTTGGGGTGAAAATGTCCCGCATTGAAAAAAAAATTGCGGAATTTTTAAAAAAACATTTGACATAACGCTACATATAGTGTATATTACAGTTAGATTCAGTATAGCAATATATTGAACGATTCCCACTCAGCTCTGTCAGCTTTTCCCACTAATCCCACTGGCAGAGCGTTTTTTTTGTCCGTGAGATTAACTGCCTGGGACCGCTGATTTTTCATAAATTTTTATTCCGTATTTGCCGATATCTAGACTGGAGACCTGTGTTCTTTTCAAATCAGGTTTCCCATATAAAAGCATTGAAAATACGTTTTTTTGATGTCGGACAGCAGGGGTTTATATGGCCAGCAATGGAAACAACACGACCTTTCATGAGCTTGTGACTGAAATCAGCCAGGATGAAAGGGAAAGAATGCTCAATAAAATGAAAAAAGGAAACACAGTGGAGCAGGGACCCTCCGGACCTCTTGAATCTACCAACGAGCAGATTGAGGATTTGGGGACGCAGCTCAAGAGACAGCCTTTTTTTCTTCAGATTTGGTATTGGATTATGGCCACGTTCACGAGTTCTACGGTCGAGCAGGTTTTCAACAGGGCTCTGGTCAACGGAATGGCGAGGGATGTGGAGAGGTCTTCCCCGGGTCTCATCAATTTCAAGAAACGGGTTTTGAGCACTGTATTTTACGAGAAGCTTGTTCAGCTTAAGAAAGCGGCTGATTTTTTTGAGCCCTACATCAACCGTTACGAGGAGAATCCCGCGGCGTTCTACACTTTGCTCGGATATCTGATTGTGCCGGAGGTCGGGACGGAAATAGCCCATTCGTGCGATCCCTATCAGTATGCGCTCAAAAAGAATGTGACCGGAGAGATGAAGGGATTTCTGATTCAGAAGATGGACAAGACGATTGACGAGATGTCCAACAGCAAAAAATCCGAGATGTATGCGGCTGTCAGGGGCGTGGAATGGATAAGGCAGTTCGTGAAACTTCCCCTTGGACGTGTAATCTCAAAGTTCGTCTCTTCGCAGGAGGGAATCCGGGAGTGTCCGTTCGCGCAGGTGAAGACTGAATTCAGTGAGTTTACGAGAATCCTTGCGAATTATGTGCCGCTTACCGACGAGGCTGTTCAGGCTTTGTATCTCTTTTTCCAGAAGCGGAACATGGTGGGATTTTCCAACGATATGGACAGCGAGAAGATTGATGCGACGGAATTCGTGAACAATACCTCTTCTTTCAACGGGATTGTCAAGATGTTCGTGCAGACGGTTCCGATGTACAAGCTTTCAAAAGTTGTGTTTGAGAACTCTGTCTTCATGCCCGATGCTTATGGCGGAGGAGAGAGCTGGTTCCAGAAATTCCGCTCGCAGTGGAAGCTGATGTTCGAGAGAAGGTGGAACAACTGGGAATGTGACTGCAAGAAGGAAAAGCTCAAGGTGAAGCTGATGCAGTATTTTCATCTTTCTGATTTTCCGCTCTTTCCGTTCAGACCCTGGGAGCTTGTTCCCGGCTTGACGAGACCCTTCCATTATGGTCTTACGCTGGGCTTCATCCACTCGTTCTTCAAAAATGAATTTCCGCTTTTCAATCAGGCCCTTGCGGTGACATCCGTGGAGGGTGATTTTGCCATGAAGGAGAACAGATTCGAATTTTCTGAATCGCTCAATTTGCTTTTGAAAATCGGGGACGCGCTGGATCTTCTTTCCGGGCAGCTTTCGGCGGGTGGTGAGTACGGGCAGTTCTTTGCGAAACTGGAGAACAAGGACCGAATCACAAATACGGACGAGGTGAAGATTGACGGAAACATGACCGAGATTGAGGAGCAGGTTGCCGATATGATAAACGATTTCGGTAAGGCTTGCCGGAGCATGAAGAATCTTCTAGGTGGAATCCTTTCAGAAAAAATAACGGCATACTACGGACCTCTGATCAACCTTATGAAAATCAACGGAAAAGAGAACAAGGCTTACAGGGACAAGGTCGGAAAAGCCAAATTCTGCATTGAGCACGCTTATGAGATGCTGCAGGACATAGAGCCCCTGGACATGGCATCCGTGGTCTGATTTTTCACTCTGGATTTTATCCCGTACTTTGAGGGGGCTTTTGGTGATTATGGAAGAAAAACGTTTTTTTGAGGGACTGTTTTACCGGAAATCCAAGCCGCTTGAGGACGGTCCTAGAATTGGAATGACGCTTAAAAGCGCGGGGTCAATGCGTTTCAGATGGAACGAGAAAAATCCTGTGCGGGAGTCCTTCCTCTCATCCCTTGCCGGAAACGGTCATGAGATATGCGCCGTGGAGCTGATTCATTCAAAAACTGTCTTTGCCGTAGATTCATCCGAGGAGCTTGAGAACTGCCAGGGAGACGGAATCATCACGCAGAACAAATCACTGATTCCGGTGGTCACTGTCGCCGACTGTATGCCCATTTTTATCTACGAGCCTGAGACCGGTGTTTTCGGGATGCTTCATTCAGGGTGGAAGGGAACCGGCATAGTTCAGAACGCCATTGAGCTTGCGGGAAAAATGTACGGGGCAAGGATAGAGAATTTCTGCGTCGTGATGGGACCTCATATCAGGGAGTGCTGCTACACTGTGGATGAGGAGAGGGCGAAGTATTTCCGCGTCAATTTTACCCCGGATTGTGTTTCCCGCGTCTCAAAGGATTCATCGTCCTGGAGTCTTTCCCTTCTTAAAGCAAATCTTGCCGTGCTCAGGGAACTGGGGATTGACGAGGACAGCATCGTTTCTTACAGCGACTGCACGTCATGTTCGGAAATGTTCGGTTCTTTCAGACGTGAGACCTCATCGCTTCCTCCCGACATGAATCTTAATGAGAGACAAAAGCATTTTACGGTTCAGGCCGCATGGGTGAGATGGCCTTGATTTACTGCGACTCCCACATTCACGCTCCTTTGTGCGCTGAATTTATCTCTTCCTTTCCCAAATCCGCAGATTTTTTACCAGCGTCGTATGCAATCTGCTCCTGTTCACATTCTGCCGGGGAGTTTTTTCTTCAGGAGAAAATGAAAGCCGAGTGTGATTTTACTTTTGTGAGCTCTTTCGGCGTGCATCCCCAGAATCCGGACGAGAGGCTTGTTGATTTTTTGTCGGAGCTTCTTGCGGCGGGAAGACTTGATGCAGTAGGGGAAATCGGATTTGATTTTTTTACGGAGGATTTCCGGAATCATGCCGGGGAGCAGGAATCGGTATGGGAAAAATGCCTGGACCTTGCCCGGGATTATTCCATGCCTGTCGTAATCCACAACAGAAAAGCCCTTGACTTGATGTTCAGGGACGCTAAAAAACTTGCGGGGCTTAAATCCGTCGTGTTTCATTCGTTCGCATTCGGCTCAAGGGAGGCTTTTTCGCTTTTGGACAAGGGAATCAACGCGTTCTTTTCTTTCGGAAAGATTCTTTTTAAGGGATCGAGAAAGGCTTCGGACTGCATGAAAAATCTGCCGGATGAGAGAATCCTGCTTGAGACTGACGCTCCGTTCCAGACTTTGCGTGGGGAAATCAACACTCCGCCCCAGGATATAATGAAAGTCTATGATGAGGCCTCAAAAATCCGCGGAACAGATATTGGGCATCTTTTTTCAATCATTGAAAATAATTTCAGGAGCGCGTTCTGTCTAGCACCGATTGAAGGATGATTCCGCTGCCCCGATGTCAACCAGAGTGCTCTTGATGAAGGGAATGAGGTCGTTGTATGCCTTTTCGAAATTTTCGTTCAGCTTCTCAAGGTTTCCCGAAGATTTTTGCCTTAGAAAATCCTCCAGCGCCTGTCCTGCCTCCCCCAAATCCTCCGCTCCAATCTGGCTTGCGGCTCCCTTGAAATAATGGACG
>DFKI01000030.1 GCA_002373325.1 Treponema sp. UBA3649 | reverse complement strand
CTGGCGTGAATGGAAGTGCTTCCTCATTTAGAATGGGATTTACTGAGTTTAATTTAGATTTGCACTTGCCTTCTACAGGTATGGAGACAGGGGCTTGACAAGGGCTTGGATAAATGCTAAATTTTGAAAACTTACTATGCGAGGACGCAGTGACGGGGGTTGCTGCGTCTTTTTTTGTTAAAAATCAGGAGGACATCAAAGTGAAAGAATTTATGAAGACTGTCACAGATGCTATCACAGTGGGAAACAATGCCGTAAACGGTGTTGTGTGGGGTACATTCGGTATTGCGCTCCTTCTTATTGCAGGAATCGTGATGACTGTCGTGAACAAGGGATTCCAGTTTACACATTTCGGACACTGGATGAAGCGGACAATCGGTGCAATCTTCAAGGACAGACATGTTACGGCCCATACCGAAAAAGAGAACAAGGCAATCTCCCAGTTCCAGAGCCTTTGTACTGCAATGGCCGCCACAATCGGAACCGGAAACATCGTCGGTGTGGCTACCGCAATCATCCTTGGTGGACCGGGCGCAATCTTCTGGATGTGGATTATGGCAATCTTCGGAATGATGACGAATTACTCCGAGAACGTTCTTGGAATCTACTACCGCAGAAAGGGCAAGAGCGGTGAGTGGAGAGGCGGTGCGATGTACTACCTTAAGGACGGTCTTGGCGGATACAAGGGAATGAAGTGGGTTGGAACCATACTCGCAGTTCTTTTCAGCATCTTCTGTCTTCTGGCAAGTTTCGGAATCGGAAACATGGGACAGGTGAACTCCATCGCGGGTAATATGGAAAGTGCCTTCAACATCCCGCCTTATGTTACCGGAATCGCGCTTGTGATTCTTGGAGCTTTGATAATTCTCGGCGGACTTAAGAGGGTCGCTTCCATTGCTGAAAAGCTGGTTCCTTTCATGGCCATCCTTTATATGATCGGTGCCTTCGTTGTGATTTTTGCCCATGTCGCGAATATTCCGGCTGTGTTTGTCGCAATCTTCAAGGGAGCCTTCTGCTTTAAGGCCGGGGCTGCGGGAGCTGTCGGTTACGGTCTGCAAAAGGCCATCACATGGGGATTCAAGCGAGGTGCTTTCTCCAACGAGGCGGGTCTCGGTTCCTCCGTCATGGTTCACTCAAGCTCAAACGTAAAGGAGCCTGTGCGTCAGGGAATGTGGGGAATCTTCGAGGTCTTTGTCGATACAATCATCGTTTGTACTCTGACGGCTCTTGTCGTGCTTTCTTCCGGTCTTGTTGATTTGGAGACAGGAAAGGTGATTTCAGACAACGCCGGTGCAGGTTTGGTCGGTGAGGCGTTCGGTACTGTCTTCGGCGGATTGGGCGGAAAGTTCATTGCCATCGCAATCCTCTTGTTCGCATTCTCTACCGTGCTTGGATGGAGCCACTACGGAACTACGGCATGGCAGTATCTCTTTGGCGAAAAGACACAGGTGCTTTACAAGGTTGTCTTCGTCGTGATGATTTACTTCGGATGCACGATGAGCCTTACTTTGGCATGGGACCTGTCCGACACGTTCAACGGTCTTATGATGATTCCGAACCTTATCGGTGTGCTCGCCCTCTGTCCTCTTGTGTCGCGGATTACGAAAAACTATGTGGACCGTGAGATTAAGGGAAAGGACATTGAGCCCATGCTTTCCGTGTTTGATAAAAAAGAAAATGCTGATTCAAAAAAATAAATCGGCGTAAGAAAATTTAATTTTGCAGCCATACCTTCCTTGATTGATTGAGGGTATGGTTGTTTTTTTTTGATGTCGTTAGTATGTGTTAATCTAAACCATAGCCCAAGTTTAATTTAGATTTGCATTTGCCTTCCACAGTTTTTTTTTGATTTACAATTCAGTGTGAAATATGATATAATGGATTTTGTGAGTGAAATTCAACAGAGTGCAGATGGCCGTAATGTGCGATTGAGCGAGGCGGCATTGTGGTTCAGAATTGAGGACTTGAAAAATGAGGCGAGGGAACTGAACCGGGCAATAGCAGATATTTCTCAGTTAGTCTCTTATACTCGTGTCGATTCGATGGTCGATTTTTTGATAAGCAAGCTGCACGACTATTTTGTTCCGGAAACACTTGTCTTCATGGTAAAACCTCCACGAAAAAAGAGTCTCAGACAGTATTATTATTCCGATCTGCAGAAGATAGACAAAACTTTGGATTCAAAATATTTCTATGTCCTGGAAGAATATTTTGACAATCTTGCAAACTCGACGGTAAACGGATATGCGGTTCCTTTTGGCAATCTGATCCATGAGTTTCCTGAGGGCACTTTTTCCGAGGATTTTCTGAATCTGAAACCGGCTCTTGTCATTCCGCTTTTGGGAATTGGCGGTGTGTATGCAATCATCTACATGAGCGAAAAAAAAGGCGGGGGCTCATTTTCTGCCAACGAGATGTTCTATATCCACAGGATGTTTTCTGTACTTGCCGTCACGATGCAAAATGGACTTCATTATGAGATAAGCATTACCGAGCCAAAGACCGGACTTTTTACCTACGACTATTTTATCACCCGGATGGAAGAGGCAATCAGCAACATGAGGCGTTACAACCGGCTTTCCGGGATGCTCATAATCGACATAGATTTTTTCAAGCATTTCAATGACACTTACGGACATCTGTGCGGTGATAAGGTGCTTGTGGCCCTTGCTTCGACTTTGAAAAAGATTGTGCGTGAAAATGATTGCGTCGCGAGATTTGGCGGGGAGGAATTTTCCATCCTTTTGACCGAGTGCGATGAGAGTAATATTTGGACCGTCGCCGAGCGTATTCGTCTTGCGGTAAAAGATATTGCCCTTTACGAAAACGATGAAAAGCTGTCGATTACGATAAGCGTGGGAGGCTGCCTTATCCATGACATTAAGGGCGTTACTCCGAACTATATTTTCAAAAAGGCTGACAATGCCCTTTATTATTCAAAGCAGCACGGTCGCAACAGGACTACAATCTACAGCATGGGATTTTTGGATGCGGCGAAAATACAGAACGGCGAGGATTTGTAAAAATCAAAAAAATAATTAAAATTTATTGACATTATTTGTGAAATATTGTATAAATATACAAGAATCTCAGAGCAGAGCAATGCAGAGAGATTCTTTAATCATCAAGGGCGATGTGGACGCTTCTTTTCGGAAGGGAAGAGGAGATTTCACATCGCCTTTTTTGTTTTAATCTTCGGGAACCGGAGTTTTGGTTCAGTCGGAAATTTATTTTTTACACAATGGCGTGTGTCGGTAGTCTTTCCGGAGAGATTGCCGGCACGCGCTTTTTTTATGCTTGAATAACTAAAAATGTCCAAAGAGTAGGAGGTACGAAATGGATGTGACGAAAGTTGTGGAAGCCCTGAATGCTGATATTTGGGGAGTCTGGTTCCTGGCGGGCGCTGCGCTCGTTTTCTGGATGCAGGCGGGATTTGCCATGGTGGAGGCGGGATTTACCCGTGCGAAAAACACAGGCAACATCATTATGAAAAACCTGATGGATTTCTGCATCGGTACGGTGATGTGGTTTGTAATCGGTGCGTCCTTCATGCTTTCTTATACAGATCCTGTTACGGGGGAAGTGAGCAAGGGAATCTGGAGTTTCCTTGGTAAGCCGGGATTCTCTGTCTTTTCGGAATATGCGACATTTGATTTTTCGGGCTTTGTCTTTAACCTTGTTTTCTGCGCGACTACAGCGACAATCGTTTCTGGCGCGATGGCGGAAAGGACGAAGTTCAGCACATATTGTTTGTATTCGGCAATCATCTCGGGAATCATCTACCCGATTGAGGCTCACTGGACTTGGGGAGGCGGATTCCTTTCTCAGTGGGGATTCCATGATTACGCCGGTTCTGCCTGCATCCACATGGTAGGTGGTATCTGTGCCCTGATTGGTGCAGCCATGCTCGGTCCGCGTCTTGGTAAGTTCTCAAGGGACAAAAAGGGAAAGGTTACTGGAGTTCATGGATTTCCCGGACACAACATTGCGATGGGCGCGCTCGGTGTGTTTATCTTGTGGCTGGGTTGGTACGGATTCAACGGTGCCGCCGCTACGGACATTCCTACGCTCGGTTCCGTGTTCCTGACTACTACGGTCGCTCCTGCCGTTGCCACTGTTGTTGCCATGCTCTTCACTTGGATTAAATACGGTAAGCCTGATGTGTCCATGTGCTTGAACGCATCTCTTGCAGGTCTTGTCGCCATTACCGCTCCTTGTGACGTAACTGATTGTGCCGGGGCTGCGATCATCGGTGTGGTTGCAGGTCTCTTGGTAATCTTCGGAGTCTGGCTTTTGGATTACAAGCTCCATGTTGATGACCCGGTTGGTGCGGTCGCGGTCCACATGATGAACGGAATCTGGGGTACGATTGCGGTCGGTCTTTTTGCCACTGCATCTGCTCCTGGATTTGAGCTTGCCGGAATCAGTGAGGGAGTTTTCTACGGCGGTGGATTCGCTCAGCTTGGAAAACAGTTCGGAGGCATGGGAATCATAATTTTGTGGACGGTCATAACGATTACGATTACCTTTATCATCCTGAAGAAAACAATCGGGTTGCGTGTTTCTGCTGAGGAGGAAATCGTCGGTCTTGACAAGCTGGAGCACGGTCTTGATTCAAGTTACGCAGGATTTGCCATGCAGTATACCGAGGAGGAAGTTGAGGAGGCGATTGTGGCCGGTGTCGCTTTGCCCGAGTCGGAATCTATCCCGGTTAAGATTGCTCCTGAGACAAAAGCTTCATCAAAGAACGTTACCGCACACAAGGTCGTAATCGTGACAAGGCAGAACAAGTTTGAGTCCCTTAAAAATGCGATGAACGAAATCGGTGTGACGGGCATGACGGTAATCAATGCGATGGGATGCGGAATGCAGAAGGGCAAGGACGAGTATTATCGTGGAGCTCCGGTCAAGACAATCAATCTGCTTCCAAAAGTGAAGGTGGAGATTGTTGTGGCGAAGGTTCCTGTGCAGACTGTGATCGACACTGCGAAAAAGGCACTTTACACAGGTCACTACGGCGACGGAAAGATTTTCGTCTATCCTGTTGAGGAAGTGGTCAAGGTGCGGACCGGTGAGTCTGGCTACGACGCTTTGCAGGACGAGGATTGATAAGAGATAAATTAGTTTGAAATAAAACTAAGTGAAAAAGGCCCATCTTGTCGTTTGGCAGGGTGGGTTTTTTATTTCTGTAACATTGCAAGTCGCAATATGTTCATATAATATAGAAGAGATTAAATTAGATTAATTTACTTTTATTAATCAATTTCCTCAATTTTATCAAATTCTATTTTTCAGGGCTGCGTTTGTGGCCAGGGAGATTTTATGAAAAATTGCTTTTACGGACTTGCAAAAAGATTTGCCGGTCTTTTAGTGTCTCTGCTCGTGCTCGGATTCTCATTCCCGGCATTTTCTCAGGTCAAGACGGTTTCCACGGAGAGCGTTGTTTTGGACTGGTACCCGACCTTTACCGTGGACTCTTCCAAATTCCAGGGATTTTCCGCCGGTAATACAATCCGTTTGAGTTATGAGCTTGTCGCTTCGAGCTATCATCAGGTGAAAGTCTACGCCGGTGATTGGTATTCGCTTAATTCGGGAAAGCTTGAGGGGGCGAAAAATGAGAACGGCTCCTTTGTTCCCTCCGCGTCATCCGGAACCATTGTTTATACGGCAAATGAGAGCGAGGCAAATCACATAAGGCAATCCGGCTTGCGGCTTCACGGATATGGAATGAAGATTGTGTCCATTTCCACCGTGGGTACAAAATCAAGCGGTGTTTCGGAGAAGAAGGGTACAGATTCTGCTTTAGACAAGGGTACAGATATTGGTTCAAAAGGTACAGATTCCGGCTCATCCAAGACAAACTCAGGTGGTTCCGTGACTGTTGCCAATCCAAAGCCCATTTCAGTTGCGGGGACTCCTTCGGGAACTCCATTTGCGAATCACGGGAAACTGCATGTGGAGGGAGCCTATCTTTATGACAGCCGCAATCAAAAATATCAGCTTTACGGCATGTCCACCCACGGGCTCAATTTTGGAAATGATTTCAGCCGCTATGTGAACAAGGATGCGTTTAAGACTCTGCGTGATGACTGGAACACAAACTGTATCCGTCTGGTTCTGTACCCCAAAGATTACAACGGATACTGTAACGGCGGGGATAAAAATCAGCTCAAGGACTTGATCTGCAAGGGAATTGATTATGCGACGGAACTTGGCATGTATGTGATTGTGGACTGGCACGTGCATCAGTACAATCCCGTGGAGACTCAGGGCGAGGCGATAAAATTCCTTGGTGAGATTTCCGCGAAATATGGTAAGTACGGAAATGTGCTTTATGAAATCTGCAACGAACCGACCGGCTCAGAGTGGAACGGCGTTTTAAAGCCCTATGCCGAAAAGCTTGTTCCCGCAATCAGGAAAAACGCGCCCGACAGCATTATAATCGTGGGAACCAACACATGGTCACAGGACATTGAGGGGCCTCTTTCGAATCCGCTTTCCTACAAAAACGTGATGTACGCTTTCCATTTTTACGCGCAGACACATACCGATTATTTCCGGACGAGGGTTGAGAACGCCGTTAAAAAGGGACTTCCCGTTTTCGTGACTGAGTTTGGAACCTGCGACGCAAGCGGCAACGGTGGATTCAATAAGGCTCAGAGCGAGAAATGGTTTGACCTTCTTTCAAAATACAAGATCAGCCACATGAACTGGAGTTTGAGTAACAAGGCGGAGACTGCGAGCGCAATCAACTCATGGTGCGGAAAGACAAGCGGATGGACGGAATCTGATTTGACGGAGAGCGGCAGGCTGATTTACAAGCATTTCAAAAGCCTCTCAAGATAGAATAGGTGCAGGCGTGATTTGTCATTACCCTGCTTTATGAACTGTCATTCCCAGGTTTGTGGTCTGTCATTACCCGGCTTGACCGGGTAATCCCAATGCTGATTGTGCAGAGATTATCGGGTCAAGCCCGATAATGACAAGTCTCTTGCCCGATGATGGCAGGTCGAGCCCGATAATGACAAGTCTCTGACCTGATAATGACAGGGGGCTTTTTGAAAACTTGATTTTTATCTGATTGTCTTCATGTCCCTGAGGAATTTGAAGACCGAAACGTCTCCGAGCCAGTGTGCGGTTCCTGCAAAGATGAATGTGGTTCCGCCCTCATTCAGGTAGTTCGTGATGTCCCCGGCCCAGTCCTTGTTGCGTTTTGTGTAAACTAAGTCGAGCATGTCCTTGTACCTTGGATCCTCCGCCACATCGTCCGCGTTGGATTTGTCGAAGAGCTTTTCCATCTCCTTCATGTCGTCCTTGACGTATGCTTCGTAAAGTCCGCTTGTCATGCCGAGAAGCTCCTTGCTGTCTTCTGGATTCTGGAGAGTCTTGATCATTTCCTTGAGCGTGTTAATCTGGAAGTCGTAGTCGCCGAATGTGATTACGTCAATCTGTGTCTGGATGTCGTCGAGACCTTCCCATGTGCGTCCGAGCTGGGTTGCGCTTGCGATGAAGGAGTTGTCAAGACCGTATTCTGCGGAAAGACCCGATGCCGTATAGAGGCTTGCCGTGATTGCGGTTGTCGCCTGCCAGGGATCGAGTGGATCTACGAGCGGAAGATTCTGCTGGAAAATCTGAGCCATAAATGCCTTTTCTTCGTCCGTCAGGTGGTCGGTGATTTTCTTTCCGTCCTTGTTCGGTGCGTTGAGTTCCGGTGCACGGGCGGCAAGCTCTGCGTATCCTTCGGTGGAGATTTCACCCACGATGCGGTCTGCGCTTACGAATGCGTTCTGAACTTCGTCGGCAAGGGGCAGAATCCTTTCGTCTCCAAGGTGGAATGTTCCCTGGATGTAGACTGTGCTGGGATTTCCGTTTTTGTCGGTTCCCTCAATCTTCCAGAATGCGCGGCTCTTTGTCTTTGTAAGTTTTGCCGCTCCGCTTGTGGAAGTTGATGCGCAGGATGAGAGCAATGCGACGGCAAAAACGATGCCGAAGATTCTTTTCAGGTTAATCTTTTTCATATATACCTCACTTTTATTTTTGCAAGTATTGATAATATCCTTGTTAGGAAAAATCATACTTGTCTAAAATCAATTTTGGTCTTCCGGGATTGCGTTTTCAGGATTTTCACTGCCCGGAATTTCGTTTTCAGCGTAATCGGTGGGTTCAGGCGGGATTTTTGGTCCTGCAATCAGCTCGATTACATGGGAAAGTGCGTCGTCCGCTTTTACGGGAATGTCGGGCTCAATCAGCTGTCCTTCCTTTGACTCGTCGATTCTGTACCATTTTTTCCAGGAGACCTGCATGTAAAGCCGTGATTCCGGGAGCCTGAAAGAGACCACATCCCCGTAGCTTGAGGGATTGTTTCCGCTTGCCTCTCCCGCGACCTTTCCCAATCCGTTGTCCTGTATGTACATGGCGAACATCATGGCTGAGCTGAAAGATTGCACCGATGTGAGGACGTAAATCTGTCCGTCAAAACTGTACCCCTCGTATTTTTCGTTGGTGACAGAACCGGGGGACAGATGGCTTGTGAATGGTCCCATGCGTAAATCGCTTGCACACTCCTTGTACTGGTCCACGGCAAGATAGCGCAAGAACTCATTTGCGACCAGGGAATTTCCGCCTGCGTTATTGCGGAGGTCCACAATCAGATTGCGGATTTTCTTTTCCTTGACCTCATCGAAAAATGATTTGAGCGTGCTCTTGTAGACATCGTTGAAAATGCAGCTGTCCAGGGTAAAAATCCCTATGCCGTCCTCCGCGTTGATTTCATAATGCACAAAGGATGAGGGCTGCGACTCTTCCTTTTCACTTTCCACGTCCGAACTGTCGCCGCTGTTGAAGGCCATGTATTCGTCGTAGGAGACAAAATCGGAAAGCGGGTAGGCATAAGTTTCCACGCTTCCGTCAACGTGTTCGAATGTGTATGTGTAGGCCGGGGCAAACTCCGCGTCCATTTTTTCCGCCGTCTCCTCGTCAAAAAGCTCTGTGATGGGCAGGGATTCCGGCACAAGGTTCAGATATGCGAGTCCCTCAATGGACGTCACGTAGTTTCCTATCCTTGAGATGGCGTACTCGTCGTTTTCGGTGCTGAAGAGCTTTCTGTTTTCCTCAAAAATCTCACGCTTTGTTTTTCCGTTTACCGAAATCAGGGTGTCCTTTGCCTTTGTGTGCGCGTAGACGTGCTTCAGGTAGCGGGAATCCACAAAGGAAAAAGAGACGTTCGTGTGCGCGTCGTTGAGGAGAGACAGAATGCCCTCTATTTTTTGTGCGAGCTCAATCTTGGTGATTAACTCTTCCCTCTGCTTTTTGCCTTCGAGCTCATCGCGGATTTTTTCCCATTCACGCGAGAGATTTTTTGGAAGTTTTTTGTAAGCCGCCGGATGGATTTTTTTTACCCTGTGCATGACGAAATCCAAGTCCCTCATGGCCTGTTTTGCGGTCAAAGTCTCAAATCCACGCTGCATGTCCTCGTTTCCCTTTTTGCTCAGTCCGCTGCTGAATGTGTACGGGTTTGACTCAAGGCACAGGGCGAAAAATAAAAGCGCGATTACCGTAAATACTGTCAGGAAGATTGTGCCGCGGTTCTTTTTGAATACTATCCATCGTATCAAAAGGGCCAGCAGGATGACTGACGTAACTATTATGCAGAAAACCGGCGTGGGGATGAGAAATGCCGTGAAGGAAATGGCCAAAAAGATAAAAATGCTTTGTAAAATGGCAGCAATCAGACTTTTCATTATGCTTCCATAATATTGTGTTGCACTCTGGCTGTCAAGTACAAAGCAAAACATTGTAGAAGGCATGTGCAAATTTAAGCGAAACTTAGCAAATCCCATTCTAAATGAGGAAGCACTTTCATTCACGCCAGGAACCGCGTCACCGAATCATGGAGCACGGGAATAGGAATTGGAGGTCGCGTTCGCTCCCTTCCGTGCAAATGCTTCGGTGCCACGAACCCTGTCTCCATTACAGTGCTTCCTCAATCCATTGTGAATGTTCAGACGCAATTTAGAGCATATACCTTCTAAAAATCATGCAATACAAGAATATAGATTATCGGGTCAAGCCCGATAATGACAGTTCCGTGTTTATTAGAAATTAACCTGTTTAATAACGTCTTTGAGACAGTCTGCACTGTGGCGGAGAGACTCAATTTCTTTGTCTGTAA
>DFKI01000037.1 GCA_002373325.1 Treponema sp. UBA3649 | reverse complement strand
GAGGAACCGCTTTCATTTACGGTGAGAATCAAAGCAAGCTATCGCTTGCTAAGGAGTTTTGATTTGTTCGCAAAGCTCTCATTTTTCTGTCGAAAAACCATCAAAACTCCCAATCCTTTAGTCAAAGTGCGGTATAAGGTATTGGAGTCGCTTACGCTCCCCCCGCACAAATGCCTGCTTGTCACGAACCTCACCTACATTACAGCGTTTCCTCTATCAACATAAAATTTCCCATGTAACATTTTTATTGCACTTACCTTATTTTAGATTAACACATACTAACGACAGTGTTCTCATCTCTCACCTCTCAGTTCTCAGTTCTCAGTTCTCAGTTCTCACCTCCTAACTCCCCCCTATACACTCTCTTGAATTATTGATAAAATGGACTAAAGGAATTTAGAGATGAACGGACAGCTGGTATTTTTTGAGAACGGAAATATATGCCTTGACACATCAATGACGCAGAGTGCCTTTGCGAAATCCAGGATGGCCGAGCACATGGAAGAATGTGGCTATCTTGCGGAGAAGGACGGATTCAAATGGAATTTCAGCGAATGGCGATTTGAGGAAACAAGGACACGCACATCCGAAAAAGGTCCCGTAAGCGAAATGGTTATTCTTGAGGGGCCGGGATTTTCAGGACGCACGCTAAAAGATTTTTTCGACATGGATTTCTCAAGGGAGCTCGGTAACACGGAGAAGGCGTTCGTAAGCTATTCCGTCGCAAGGACATGCTCTGCTTTGGAGTCGGCATCCAAACAGAAGATTGATGTTGCGAACATCGGAGGCGGGGGAATCTATCTTTCGGCTGATTTTTCCAAGATTCTCTTTTTGCCAAGGACTCTTTTTGATATGGCCTGTGAATGTGGGGGAGAGACCAATGCTGGAGAGCACACCGGAATCTACGTGAATCCGACACTCTCAGGAAGCGCCGCAATCAACTTCACCCAGTCCGTCATAGCATATCGCGCGCTCACAAGGGAGTTCCCTTTCAAATCGCTTAAGACCAACGAGCGGCTGACCGATTACCTTGACCGCAATTACGAGCCTCTCAGAAACAGAATCTGGGCGCTTGATGAAAAGCTCTCATTTTTTGTGGACAACGCGCTTCAGAGAAAATCCGGACTTAGAAAACGTGGGACCGGAAAAATCAGGGGAAGCAGCCTTGAGGAAAAAATCGGGGGCATACTGAGCGAGGGTTCGGACAGAAAATCTTCCATAGAAAAAGACTTTTCCCTTACCTTTCCGCTTTCGAATCTTTACAAGGAACTGGGACTCAACGAAAAGGGGGAGATTCCGGCAGGAGGGATGCTCTCACCTGTGATCCGCAAATCGAACGTGTCGCAGGAAAGTTTCGAGGAAAAATCCTTCAATGAGTGGGCGAGATTCAGGTCCAGGCTCGCATTAAAAAGATGGCTCAGAAAATGGAGGACTCCGCTTACCGTCGCAGGGGCTGTCTGTCTCGGACTGATTTTCTTCGGACTGATTTTTTTCCAGGGAGCGTCAACGAATCCCACGTCAAAGGGACTTACTTCGTTTGAGACCGTGGAGATGTTCTACAGTGCGGTCAACAATATGGAGGTCACGACGATGCAGGGATGCTCAAGCGGTGGAAAAATCAATCCGTTCATCGATATGGTGAGCAGCATTTACGTCACGTCAAAGAACCGTTCGGCATACAACGTGAAGGACCAGACCGTATCTCCCGCGAAATGGATGAATTTCAACTTCGACGGAAAGTACAATATTTTCGGACTGAGCGATTTCAACATCAATGACAGCAAGGGAAGTCTCTTTTTGTCCGCGCCCCTGAAAAACTCACATCCCAAGACAATTTCCGAAGAGGAGGGACGGCCCGTAAAAAATCTGGACACAAGGGATTTTGTGGTGACGTACAATCTTCTTTACACGGTGGGAGATTCCCAAAATGCCGTGCTTGAGATTATCCACAGGACCGATTATGTGCACATGATTTTCCATAAGGACCGCTGGGTCATAACAGCCGTGGAGACATCCGATGAAAGCGAGGAGGAAATCAGCTATCAGGATTTTTACGGGGCATACACGGCGAGTTTTGAAGGAAAGGAAAAGAATACCGTGGTGATTGCGAACCTCCTGCGTGAGAACTATCCGTGGATTCCGACTAACAGCGAGATTCAGGAAGCTGCTGAGGTCATAGAGAAGGAAAGGCAGTCTCTTTACTTGTATTGATTTTAGTCATCTCGGAAAGCCGAAGTTTTTCGATGTTCCCTTTAAAACGAACCGGACGCAACGAATCATCCTTTGTTCACAGACTCATCGCCACGCCCGGAGTGGTTTATGGGAACCGAAGTGCCAAAATCTTATTTTTTCTGAATCTGAAGGTCTCCGCCTCCAACTTTGATTGAAAGAAGAGCACCCTTTGAGTCCTCAGTGAATTCGGAGCGGAATCTTCCTTTGTCAACTGTTCCTGCAGTCCACAAGACAGCGTTCGGAGGGAGCTGGAGCACTGCGCTTCCTGAGCTTACGTAAATGACCGAGTCCTTTTCGAAAGTTGAGTCCATGACAATCTTTGCCGAGGCCTTGTCTGCGTTCACCGAGATTTTCTTTGCCTTGATTCCGTCCGCAGAAATCTTTCCCTTTTCAGCTTCAAGAGTGAAATCCGTGGTCTTCAAATCCTTGAGCGTGACGTTTCCATCGCTGCTTACGAGCTTGAATGTCTTGTCACAGTCGAGGGTCTCAAGAGAAACATCCCCCTTGTCCGTCTTGATGTCCAGATCCTGTCCCTTGATTCCGCTGAGATTCACCGAGCCCTTGTCGCCCGTGGAAATGGTGAGCTTCTGAATGTTCGCGTCCATAATCATCAGGTCAGATTTTTCCGCATTGATTTTCATCTCCTGCAGATTGAAGTCCTTCGGCATGGAAAGCGTTATGATGCAGATTCTCTTGTCCTGCTTTTTGATTTTCGCCTTCTGGTCAATCTTGATTTCCTTCGCGTTGAACACAACCTGCGGAACCGATGTAGTGTCGTTCGAGTCGATTCTGATGGAGATGTTTTCGTCCTCAGACATGCTGACCACAAGATTCTCCGACTTAAGGTTGACTGTGATTTTCTTTATGGAACCTGTCGGCTGTCCCTGCATGAACACAACCTTCGTGTCCTCCGGTGGTGCGTCGTTTGCCGCGAAGAGTGCCGGGCTGAGCAAAAGAAGTGCTGCAAGTGCAGTTGCGAGTTTTTTCATTTTAAACCTCCGTCCTGAAAAATGATATTAATATAATATACGAGTTTCCAAAAAGTTACAAGTTGCCGTCCGTTATGAGAAGAGTCTCCTCGTCCGAAAGTCCGTAGAGCCTGCACACGATGGAGTTGAGTTCATTTTCGGTCTCCTTAATCTCCTCCTTGATTTTCTGCAACGTGCTTTTCTGCCCCTCAAAAAGCTCAAGCCACTCCAGTTTGACTTTGGGCGTGATTTTCTGCCTCAGCTCCCTGATGAATTCCTCAAAGCTCAAGTCATAGAACGTCTCAAGTTTTGCGGAGGTCTTTTCCATGTTGAACGTCTCCTTTACGATCCTCAGAAAATTTCCCGTTTTCTTTTGCAGGTCGGAAGTGAGAGTTGAAAGGTGGGAGGTGAAAGTTGAGAGTTGAGAAGTGAGAGGTGAGAGTTGAGAACTGAGAGTTGAGAGGTCGGGGATGGGAAGTTGTATCAGCTGACTGACTTCAATGTGCAAGCCTGACGGAAACATTTGCTTAATCCAATAATTTGCAAGTTTGGAATTGAGCAAGGCGAGAATAAACTTCATATCATATTCAGGCTGCAATTCATAAAGGACATTCACAGTTTTATTACATAAATATCTTTCTGAATCCAATGTTGCGGTAATTTCTGTCGCGACATCTTGAATCACTATTTTTTCAGGAACAAGAAAATTGTTTTTTACTCTTGGTCGGGCATTTACATTTTCAGCCATCAAATCTGGTTTATACCACATAAAATCCCCTGCAGGAATCGGCTTTTTCCATTTTGCCAAATCTCTTCCTCGCAAGAATAAATAGCAATCATCATCTATCTTGTCTTTTAAAACAAATTTTTTATCATTTGCAGTAGAAATTCCTGCTGTAAATTTTGCTATTTCCCCAAGTTTGACAGTTTGGATTTTGTTAAAATTTATGGAAGGTTGCATTGAAAACGAAAGATTGGAATTTCCTAAAATTTCCTTATACTTTAAAGAATATCCTTTTGAAGAAAAGTTTTGCTTTGCATCACATTTTGAGATTTTTATTTCATCATTTTCAGATGGCTTTGCATTTGTGTAAAAGCAGATTATTGTTTTTACTGTCGCATCTTGAAAAACTTTATCGGGCAAATCAGCAAGTTCGGTAACTTTCACATCTTTTGCCAAAAATTCTCTGAAAGAATAAAAGCTTTGTGAGCCAAGCCAGCTGTTTGAGAAAATAAATCCCAAAAGTCCGTTTGGTTTTAGAAGCGAGGCAGATTTCTCTGTAAAAAGAGAATACAAATCATACATTACTTTCGCCGATTTGTAATGTGCCTTATAAAACTCCTTTACGGATACATTTTTAGCATTTTCAATATTCTTTATATTCACATAAGGCGGATTCCCAATCACAACATCAAATCCCCCATAATTTTCACCTTTCACCTTTCCGTTCTCACCTCTCAGTTCTCCGTTCTCACCTTTCACCTCTCCGCTCTCACCTCTCACCTTCCCGAACACTTCCGGAAATTCCTTCTGCCAGTCAAAGGCCTTGGTCCCGGCGACATCCGGATCCGAAATCAAACTGTTTCCGCATTTTATGTTGTTGTTCAAGGACGTGAGCTTTCTGTTCCTTTGTGCGGTATGAAGCCATAAACTCAGCTTTGCAATCTCCACCGACTCTTCGTTTATGTCCACTCCGAAAATATTTTTCTCAAGAATCTCATTTTCCACATCCTGAAAAATTATTGCGTCCCCGTAAATCTTCGCGCGGTAATAATCAATCAGTGTGTGCTCAATCTTCAGCTGCTTGAGAGCCGCGTTCAAAAAAGCTCCTGAGCCGCACGCCGGGTCAAGTATTTTAAGTCCCAAAAGCCATGACTTGTAATCATCAAGCCTCTTGTTCAGACTGTCCTTGTCCTTCGCGGATTTTTTTGTCTTGGAAAAAGCGCTGTCTTTTATGCCGAGCTCCTCTTTCTTCTCATCGCAAAGTTTTCCAATCGTGTTTTCCACAATGTATTTTGTGATGTAGGACGGTGTGTAGAAAACTCCGTCTTTCTTCCGCTTTCCTATGTCCGTCTTGTTTGTCGCCAGTCCCGATTTTTCCGCCTCAATCTGATTCTGGACCTCCTCAATTTCCGTAAGCGAATGTTCAAAAATGTGTCCCAGAATATCCACGCTGATTTGGCTCTCAAAGTCATAGTCCGACAATCGCTTTGAATGTAAGAAAAGAACGTCGTCCCCGATTTTTATGTTGTCGAGTATCTCATCCGGCTTGAAAAGTCCCCCGTTATAAGCGAATACATTTTCACCCGGATTTTTTTGGGAAGTGTAGCCCTCGTTTATCCTGTTGAAAAAATTCTGGAATCTGGAATACAAGGGCTGGTAAGCGTCCAAATCTTTCAGCTGCTCCCATTGCGCTATGATTTTGTTGACGCTGTTTTCAGGAAGAAGCCCCCTGTCCGAGCAGAAAAGGATAAATAAAATCCTGTCCAAAAGTTTCTGCGTTTTCTTGAACAACAGGAGCTTGTCATAGTCCGGATTGTTTGTGTAAATGTCCTCGAAGAGATTTCTTTTGAAAAGGGAATAGTCGCCGTAGAAACTGTCCGTGATTTCTTTTTCCTGCGAAAGAGTCTCGTGCTTAAGATGGAGCGGGATGTCGTTCTTAATCTGGTTCAAATCAAGGCAAAGAAAAAGAAGCTGAAAATCATCCCTCGAAAGATTGAAGAGATTGAACTCCACGAACTCAATGGCATTTTCCACATAAAAACGCAGCCTTTCAAAATTGCTTATCACCACATACTTGCATTCCGGATTGTGCTCCTTGTAAAGAAAAGCCTGGCTCTCTATTTTGTTCAGGTCCGTCGTGTCCGTTCCCTTTAGCTCAATGACCGCCTTTACCTTGCCGTCAAAAATGATTGCTCCGTCCGCCTTTCTGTTGTCATTTCCCTTCGAGACATTTTTTTGTTCCGTCAAAAGATTGTAGTTTGGCTCCGGGTTGATTGTGTATCCCAAGACGCTGACGAACAAATCGCGCAGGAATCCCTCCTGATATTGCTCTTCCTTTGAGTTCCGTATGTTTTCCTGTTTCTCCGGACTTGCGAAAATGGAGCGGAACAAATCATATTTTTCATCCGTGATTTTTTTGTCGAGCCGTGAGATGTATTTTTCTACGATTCGCTTCTGGAACATCTTTATCCCCCTGAATATTTTACAATATGCAGAGGGTTAAATCAAGGTTTCAGTATGAAAGCTTCAGAAAATGATTTTGGATTTGGGAATAGAATAAAAAAAACGCCCCCTGCAAGGATTGAACTTG
>DFKI01000108.1 GCA_002373325.1 Treponema sp. UBA3649 | reverse complement strand
CGTGTCTACGTCGTGCCTGGCGCCGGCAATCTGCTGACAAAGGCGATCAACCAATATGACAACGGCGTCATAGTCGGCGTGACTCTGTTCTATGCGATACTCTCGATAACCTCGATCATCCTCGGCGACGTGCTGATGTCGATGGTCGACCCGCGGATCTCGTTTACTTCGAAGGCGAGGTGAGGAAGCCCAAGGAACAGCTTGCAAAAACCATCGCCGACCGAATGACCGACGAGGAGCTTTTCTCCCAGATTCTCATGTTCGGATGGGCTGGAGCGGAACCGAGCGAATTACTCAACTCATGGGTCACAAGCAGGGGATTAGGAAGCGTAAAAGTATTCGGATGGAATACGGCGAACATACAGCAGGTCGCGCGCTCCGTAAAGCTTCTTCAGGAGGAGGCTGCACAGAAGAGATTCAAAATCCCTCTTTTCGTCGCCACAGACCAGGAGGGAGGATACATCAGGCACGTGAAGGGAGAGACATCGGTAACTCCGGGAAACCTTGCCATAGGTGCGTCCGGCTATCCGATTGACTCCTACTACTCCGGATTTTACATCAACCGTGAGATTCGCGCGCTCGGAATCAACATGAACTTCGCTCCCACGGTGGATCTCTACACGAACCTTGACTCATCCGTAATCGGGCCCCGGTCCTTCGGCGTAAAACCTGACAACGCGGGCATACTCGGAGTGGAATTCGCAAGGGGCTCATCCGACGCAGGTGTCATCCCAACGGCAAAGCATTTTCCGGGTCACGGAGACACAAGCATAGACAGCCACGGTCGTCTCCCCCAGATCCAGATTTCAGAGGAGACATTCAAAAACAGGGAGCTCGTTCCCTTCAAGCATCTCATACAGGCAAACATCCCCGCAATCATGAGCGGACACCTCTCATTCCCGCAGATTGAGGCGGACGGAACACCTGCAAGTCTCTCCAAGCACATGCTCACTGATTTGCTTCGCGGAGAACTCGGATTCAAGGGAATCATAATCACCGACGACATGATGATGGTTGGAGCGATCGGATTCGCAGGAAGTTTTTCAAAGGCAGTCACCATGGCAATCAGGGCGGGAAACGACATAATCATCTCATCCACCACGGCACCACTTAACAGCGCGCTCTGGACGGAAAATCTCGCACTGATGAAATCCGACGCAGCCTTCCGATCAAGGGTAAAGGACGCAGCCTACAGGGTCATACTTGCAAAACTCCAGTATTTCAAATCGGAAAACGCGGCCCCTCTCTACCCCGACGACCAAAAAATCTATGAGTCCATACCTGACAAAGACGGAGAGCTCTTTTTCCTTGACCAGGCATGCCGCTCAGTCACCGTGTACAAAAAAGGAGAGTCACTTCCGTTAAAGGCAAGCGAGGACGAGAGCATACTGATTGCAGGTCCCTTCCAGAATTTCTTCAACGAGGGAACCAGGCGATACCCCGACGCAAGGACTTTCCACTTCAGCTACGACCTCCGCTCCGACGAGAGCAATTTTTCAGAATGGGATGCCACGGGATTAGTTTCCGCCGCAAGATCCTACGACACAATCGTAATCTCGGTTTATGACTGGCACACGGCGAACATAGCGAAAAGACTCCAGAACCTTGGCAAAAAGGTCATAATCTTCTCGGTTCTTTCCCCGGTTTTTGTCCTGGACGGATTTGAATGGGCGGACACCATAATCTGCGGTTACTCCTACTCCGACTATTCGTTCAAGGCCATGTGGGGAGTTCTCAACGGCGAGTTCGAGGCAGAGGGCAAGATTCCGCTTGATTTGACGCAGGTGAACTAAAAAATTCTTTTTTTTCCTTGAATGTTACCTTCAAAAGGGGTAAAATGTTTTATGTACAGGCACCGCAATCAGTTTGCCATGCCAAAAATCTTCCATTATATATACGGAGTTAGTTATGAAGAAAAAGATTTTATTGACCGTCCTGGCTTTTATGAGCCTCTCTGTTTTCGCGGCATCCTTCAAAAAGGGTGACACACTCTATGTCTCGGCAAAATCCAGCGCGCTGAAATCCGGCACGGGAGCCTTCTCAAAGACAGTGGACAATGTTTCATACGGTGAGATGGTAAAAGTCCTGAGCGTAAAGGGTAGCAAGGTTGAGGTGCAGAAACAGTCCGGAAGCAAATCCTCTGGTTGGATGGCAGCAGGAAGCCTCACCAAAAAGAAGATTGTAGCATCCGGATCCAAAGTAACAGCATCCGCCGATGAGCTCGCCCTTGCGGGAAAGGGATTCTCGGAGGAAGCAGAGAACGCATACAGGGCATCCAACGCAAACCTTGATTTTGATGCTGTGGACGCGATTGAGTCCATCGTAATTCCGGAAGAAGAGATGAAATCTTTCATAAGCGAGGGACATCTTTCGGGGGCTGAAGGAGACGAGCAATGAAAAAAGCCGCTTCCGTCATAGCAGCTCTCTTGCTGATTTCAGCATCCGTCCAGGCAAAAAGCATCTTCAAGCCGTCGTCCACCGCAAGCTCATCCAAGGGAAAGGGCTCATCCGCTGAAAAAAAGATTGAGGACGCGTTCACGGTCATCACATCCGGAAACGAAACCCTTGAGAGCATGGAAAACGTCATGGAATCAATCTCGAAGGTCACGGAGGAAATCACCCCGGAAAACGAGTACTACATAGGACGCTCGGTTGCCGCGAACATTCTCTCCAACTACAGGGCATCCGAAGACTCCGCGATGGAATCCTACGTCAACAAGATTTGCTCCGTCCTGGTTTTGAACAGCGAGGATCCGAATCTTTTCAACGGCTACCACGTGAAGATTCTTGAGAGCGACGAAATCAACGCGTTCTCCACATCCGGGGGACACATCTTCCTTACAAGGGGACTCATTTCCTGCACGGACTCGGAGGACACACTTGCCGCCGTAATCGCACACGAGATTGCGCACATACAGCTCAAGCATGCGGTCAAATCAATCAAGACAAGCCGCTTCAACGACGCTTTGCTCACATCGGCATCTTTCACGTCCGACGCGCTCGGAATGGAAAAGCTCTCAAAATCAATGGAGGGAGCTGCCGGGGACATGTACTCAAGCCTTGTAAACAGCGGATTCTCACAGACCCAGGAATTTGAGGCCGACAAGGAAGCCCTGAAGCTCATGTATGATGCAGGCTACAATCCGAACGCCATGGTGACCATGCTCGAGAAGATGAAAAAAAAGCAGTCCTCCTCCCCGAAGACAGGATTCTACAAAACGCATCCGAGCCCCGCATCAAGAATCACGAACGCGAAGATCAACCTGAAAAAATACAAGGTGAAGGATTCTCAGTCCTACCGCAAAGAAAGATACGACCAGGCCACATCCGGAAAATAAGCCCCACAGTGTGTCCACGAAGCTGATTGTGTGCCATCCCACGGATTTTCTGTGTGTCATCCACGGATTTACTGTGTGCCATTAACGGATTAACTATGTGTCATTGCCGGACTTGATCCGGCAATCCATCCTTCACTAAAAAAAAGGAAACAAAATGAAATCAACAAAAAAAATCATACGTCTGCTGATTACGGGAACAACAGTTTTTGCCCTAGTCGCCATCGCGCAGATTTTCGGACTTTTCTCATGGATTGAGCAAAAGGCATACGACGGCAGAATGCAGGCCACCGCTGATTTTTTCCCGCCATCAGAGGAAATCGGTGTCATACTTCTGGACCAGCAGAGCCTTGACTGGGCAAAGGAGGAACTTTCATGGGGATATCCATGGCCCAGGGAATCATACGGAAAGCTGGTTGATTTTTTCAGACGCGGAAACGCAGCATCCATCGCATTTGATATGCTCTACACAGAGCCTTCCCTTTACGGACCTGAGGACGACATAAAACTCGGGGAAGCGTGCGAGAGATTCGGAAAAGTAGTTCAGACGGTCTACTACAGCTCTGAGGACAGCGCGCCTCTCTATCCGGTTGAGCCGATAAAAAACGGAGCCGCAATCATCGGAAACGTAACAAGCAGCCTTGACAAGGACGGAATCGCAAGACGGAACAGATTCTATGCGAAGAACACCGGTGAGCCCGGACTGGCCGTTGCAAGCCTTATCCTTGGAGGAGACCTTCCCGACATTGATTCCATCCCCAAGGCAAAGGACGGAACCATGTACGTACGTTTCCAAAAGACCCTTGACCGCTACATCCCCTACAACGCGAAACAGATTCTTGAGAGCGAGCTTGCCATTGAAAAAGCGGAGCAGGAAGGCACCACGGTTGATTTTTCAGGAGACCTCCTTGACCCCGCGATGTTCGAGGGAATGCACATTTTCTTCGGACTTTATGCGGCGGGACTTTTTGATATCTGTACGACCCCTGTTTCCGCAGTCTATCCCGGAATGGGAGTGCACATCTGCCAGCTGGACACAATCCTGAGCGAAACTTATCTCCGCGACTCACCCCTGTGGCTCACACTTTTGCTGATTGCCCTTGCGTCCCTTGCAGGATGTCTTGCAGGAGGACTCTCAAAGCAGGCGAACACAAAATCAATTCTCATACAGACAATCATCTTCCTTTTAATCAGCGTTATTTTTGTGGCGGGAAACTTCGCGGCATTCATCCCCGGACTGATTCTGCCATTCGGAGCGCCACTTGCAGCCCTTGTCCTCACGTTCTTCGCGACAATCCTTGAGACCTACCTGAGCGAGGGAAAACAGAGACGCTATTTGAAAGCAGCATTCAAGCAGTACCTGAGTCCCGCTGTCATCGACAACCTGATTGAAAATCCCGATTTACTGAAGCTCGGCGGTGAGCGTCGTGAGATTACGGCATTTTTCTCGGACATCCAGGGATTCACGTCCATCTCCGAAAACCTCACTCCTGAGCAGATGACAAGCTTCCTTAACACATATCTGAGCGAAATGTCCGACATCATCCTTTCGCACGGCGGAACCATAGACAAGTACGAGGGAGACGCAATCATCGCATTCTGGAACGCACCCACTTTCCAGGAAGACCATGCCAAGCGCGGATTGGAAGCGGCTCTCGCATGTCAGAAAAAATTGCATGAGATGCAGGGGGTTCTCATGGAGATAACGGGCCGCCCGGTAAAGCAGAGAATCGGACTCAACACGGGACTCGCCACTGTCGGAAACTTCGGGTCCAAGCACCGCTTCGACTACACCATGATGGGAGATACCGTGAACCTTGCATCCCGCCTTGAGGGAATCAACAAGCAGTTCGGAACCTACACCATGTGCTCACAGTCCACAATGGATGGAGCCATGAAATCCGGATGCGATCTTTATTTCAGGCCGGTGTCTGACATTGCGGTCGTGGGAAGAAAGGAGGCCGTAAAAGTCTTCAATCCCATGGAAAAATCCGAGGCGGAGTCCCAGAAGTCAGCGATAGAAACATTCAGGGAAGCATACGCGCTTTTCCAAAAAGGAGATTTCCAGAGCGCAAAATCCGCGTTTGAGAGGGAAGCCGAGGACCCGGTATGCAAGTCCTACGTCGCACGATGCCAGAAGCTGATTCAGAACCCGCCCGAAAAATGGGAGGGAATCATCCAAGCCACGGAGAAATAAAAAAAACGGGACTGCCACTAAAAAAGGTAGTCCCATTCTTTATCTTGGAAAAAGTCACGCTTGTAAAAAGGGATTTCTTTACACAGACAGTATGCACGGCTCATTGTAGTACGGTATCAAAGAGTCATGGGTCATCAAAAGCATTTGCTCAGATTTTGCTTGACAAATCAAAATGCGGTCAAATGGGTCGTTATGCGGATGAGGTGCTGATTCAGAATAAGCAAGCGTTTTCAACTCAATGCAATGCTCCGGTTTTAAAAGCAGGCATTTTAACCCGGCTCTTCTGCTCAATTCATTTAGTTCGGCACCCGAAAAATTGATTTCATCTTTATGTTTCAAATATTTTATCTGAGTTTCCCAAACATTGATGGAACTATAAAAAATCTCGTTTTCAGAATCAAGGAGAATTTTCCATGCTTTTTCCGAAAGCTCGCTGTCTCGGGAGTGAAACCAAACGAGAATATGCGTATCAAGCAGAATTTTCATAGATATCCCTCAAATTCTTTTTCTATCTCATCATCAAATGCATTTATATCTTTTGGATATTTCCATTTCCCCTCAGCAAGCCCCGGAATGATTTTCTGACCGGACGCTTGGGGATTCACCGACAACACAGAAACTTTGTATGAAAGAAAATCAAAAAAAGTCTCAATTTCTTCAAAATACTCTTCTGGAAAAGTTTCCAATTTTTGCTGTAATACTGCTAACGGCATATCATAACCTCCGTCCTTGTATTCTACCACACTCCAACAAAAAAAGGAACCTCAGAAAACAGACTCTTTCCGAAGTTCCCGTTTCGTTTTTTTGAAGATTTATGCCCGGAAGCGATTACTTCTGGTCGGCGTTTCCTACCAGGCACATCCATTCGGCCTCGGCGCAGAGCTTGTCTCCCACGTAAGCCTTTCCCGCCTGCTTGACCATCTTTCCGCCAACACGGAGGTTCTTAATCTCCATGCGAACGGTGTCTCCCGGCCTTACCTGATTGCGGAACTTCACCTTGTCCACAGTCGCAAGGAAAAAGAGGCTTCCTTCCTCGAACTTTTTCTGATAGCTCAAAGCGGCTCCTCCACCCTGTGCCATGGTCTCAATCAGAATCACACCGGGAACCACAGGGTACTCGGGAAAATGTCCCTTGAAGAAAAAATCCTCGTCGGTAAATTTCCTCGTGCACACGCATCCCTCGTCGTCAAAGCTTTCAATCGTGTCCACAAAAAGGAAGGGCTTTCTGTGGGGAAGAAGCGCCTCAATATTGTCCGTTACCATAATCGTCTCCCCTAGTTGATTTTCTTGAAAACAAGGCATCCGTTGTGTCCGCCGAATCCGAAGTTCGCGCTCATGGCCACGTTGATTCCAAGGCTGAGTCCCTTGTTCGGAGTGTAGTCCAAATCGCATCCGCCCTCAACGTCAGGCTCATCCAGGTTGATTGTGGGAGGAACAAATCCGTTCTCAATCGCCTTCACGCAGATCAAAGCCTCAAGGGATCCCGCGTTACCAAGGCAGTGTCCTGTCATGCTCTTCGTTGATGAGATGTGCAGATTTTTCGCAGCCTCGCCGAATGCCATGTGGAGCATCTTTGTCTCACCGGAGTCGTTCAAGTGAGTTGATGTTCCGTGCGCGTTGTAGTACTGAACGTCAGCCGGGGTGATTCCCGCATCCTTCATCGCAAGGCTCATGCAGCGGCCTCCGATTATTCCGTCGGGATTGGGAGCCGTAAGGTGATATCCGTCGCTTGAAGCACCGTAGCCCGCAAGCTCCGCATAGATTTTTGCACCGCGGGATTTTGCATGCTCGTATTCCTCAAGGACAAGGATTGTTCCGCCCTCGCCCATTACAAATCCGTCTCTCTGCTTGTCGAAGGGACGGCTTGCCTTTGAGGGATCGTCGGCCCACTTTGTGCTGAGAGCCTGGAGCACGTTGAATCCCAAGTTTCCGAATCCGTTCATTGTTGACTCGGCTCCACCTGCCAGAACCACGTCGCTTCTTCCGCAGCGGATGTTGTCAAGGGCGTCACCGATTGCGTCCGTACCAGAAGCACATGCCGTAGCGATTGTATGTGTGGCTCCGTGAATTCCGAATGCCATGCTGATGTTTGCGGATGCCTCGTTCGGAATCAGAAGCGGGATTGTCATGGGGGACATGCGAGTCTTTCCTGACTGGAAATAAGTCTCCATGTTCGCCTCTGTAACCTCGAATCCACCGATGCCGATTCCAAGGAAAACGGATGCCCTGTCAAGGACTTCCTTGTTGTCTGTGAGTCCTGAGTCATCAAGGGCCTGTTTTGCGGCTGCCACGGCATACTTAGTGAAATAAGCCATCTTGCGCGCGGCCTTCTGATCCATGTATTTCGTGGGGTCAAAGTTCTTCACCTCAGCCGCATACTTTACCTTGAACGGCGTGTTGTCATAGCGGGTGATTGTCGCGACTCCGCTTTTTCCCTGTGTCAAGGCTTCCCAAGTCTCATCCACGCTATTTCCGACCGGTGAGACGCATCCCAGTCCAGTTACAACTACTCTACGCATTTTTTATCTCCTATATTAATTCCAATAAAATCAAATCTAGCAGCCCATGCCGCCGTCAACTCCAAGGACCTGTCCCGTAACGTATGTGCTCAGGTCGCTCGCCAAAAAGAGAGCCGCATTGGCGACATCCTCAGGTTTTCCGGCACGCTTCAATGGAATCTGCTCCACCCACGCCTTGCGGATTTCCTCGTTCACGGCCTGTGTCATGTCGGTCTCAATGAATCCGGGAGCAATGCAGTTCACGCGGATTCCACGGCTTCCCACTTCCTTTGAAAGCGACTTGCTGTAGGCGATGAGTCCTCCCTTGCTAGCCGAATAGTTCACCTGACCGGCACCACCATGAATTCCCACGATGGAGGCCATGTTGATGATTGAGCCCTTTCTCTTTCTGAGCATGTCGTTGCTGATTATCTGTCCCACAAGGAAAGCTGAGGTAAGGTTTACGGCAATCACGCTGTCCCAGTCCTCCTTTTTCATCCTGAAGCTGAGGGTGTCCCTTGTGATTCCGGCATTGTTCACCAAAACGTCAAATCCACCTGACTCCGCGAGAGCCTTTTTTACAGCCTCGGTCAGAACGTCGGCGTTACCAGCGTCGGCATAAAATTCGTGGAATGAGGTTCCGTTCTCCGCTGCAAGTGCCTCAATCTCAGCCTTACCGGCGGACTCCTTCGTGCACATTCCCCAGACCTCGGCTCCCTCCTTCAAAAAAGCCTCCACAATCTTGCGTCCGATTCCGCGTGAAGACCCGGTGACAAGGGCCTTTTTATTCTCAAGCATTTTCATATTTTTCTCCAAACAATTTGTCTCTTAAAGTGAATTGATTCCTTCCGCCGTGTTGACAGGAACTGCGGCAAGGGTCGCTCCAAAATCAGTCTGTCCCCAGAGTCCGGTAAGAACCTTTCCCGGTCCCGGCTCCAAGACAGCCCACTCACCGCCGTCGGATTTTATCATGCCGGCAAGAACTGCCTCCTCGTCGGTCCAGAGAACAGAGTGCGTGAGATGAAGAACCGCGCTGGACTTTACCTCGGCTGCACTCTCGGCTCTCTTTCCGGTCACGTTGCTGAAAAGAGGAATCCTGGGCTCGGCGAAAGTCACTCCCTCAAGGAATTTCTCGAACTCGTCGGCGGCTTTCTGCATCAAAGGACTGTGGAAGGGTCCCGCGACCTTTAGTCTGATCGCACGTCTCGCACCAGCTTCCGTCGCAGCTTTCTCGGCCTTGTCCAAAGCGTCGAACGTACCGCTGATTACGGTCTGCTTCACGCTGTTCATGTTAGCGGCATAAGCGTCGGGGATGGAATCAGCAATCTCCCTCACCTTTTCCGGGGGAAGTCCCAAAATGGCGCTCATTCCGGGTGCGTGTCCCTCGTTCTCCGCGGCGATTTCCTCACAGACTTTCTGCATCACAAGACCGCGCTCACGAACCACACGGATCACGTCCTCAAAGGAAAGGACACCCGCAGCATAAAGAGCAGGGAACTCACCGAGACTGAATCCCATGGCAGCGGAGGGCTCAATTCCCTTGTCCTTCAGGGCCGCCATAATCGCGATGGATGCCGTGGTTATTGCAATCTGGCTGTTGTCGCTGCGGCTCAAAGTCTCCGCGTCCGACTCCCACAAGAGTTTCGCCATGTCCACGTTTATAATGGAAGAAACATCATCAACAACTTTGCGGGCAGATGGAAAAGTCTCCGCCACGTCCTTAATCATTCCGGGAGCCTGTGCGCCCTGTCCGGGGAACAAAAAAGCATATTTCTTTGCCATAAGAACCTCTTTGAGGAATTGATTGGGAAAAGCACGCTGATTGCGACTTGACCTTATGACAAATTATGTCAAAATGTCAAAACCTTGTCAATGCCTTTTTCCCTCTTGTTTATAATTTTTTACTGTGGTATTATTTAGGTATGAAAAAGAGAAACAAAATCATCATCATAACCGGGGCGGCAGTGTTTGCCATCGCTCTCGTACTCACAATCATCTTGCTCACACTTGGAAAAGCGAGCGGAAAACTTTCCGTGGCATTTTATGGAATTGATGAAAATCAAGCGGCGGTAATCCGCGACGAGATACAAAAAGCCAAGACGGACAAAATCTCATTCTCATTCCGGACGCTTGACGAAGGAACACCCTTGCCGGACCAGGTAAAAAGCGGCTCAGACCTTCTGATTACACCGGCCGGAAAAAATGCGTTCTCCGTTTCAAATTCACTTGACTCAAAAAAATCCCCGGCACTTTCGAGCGGCATATTGAGCAGCGGAACCTCGGTCTCCATACGCACGGCGGCAGTCTACAACAGCAACAAAAAACTGGTGCAGGTCCCGATTCTGCTTGACAACATGGAGCTTCTCGTGAGCACCAAGGCTCTGAAAAACACGGGAACACAGACCATAACGACCTGGGACGACATTGAGGAGTTCACAACGAAGGCGAAGAGTCTCTATCCGTTCTCAATCGTTTTCGCCGGCTCAGATTCCGAGACACTGCTTTCCCTTGTCACTGCGCTGACCGAAGCATACTCGGGGAAAAAAGCGTGTGATGCCGCGTCAGATTTGATAAGCGCTTTTTTCGAAAGGAATCCCACGGCGGACAGCATGACCTGCTTTGATTTTGTAAAGGAAATCGCCGAGACCCCGGACACCCCGCTCTACACGGCTACCCAGGTTCTTTCAAGATGGCACAGAGAAAGGCTGGTCCACCCGAATGTGTTCCAGATGACAAAAAACGATGTCGCAAAATATCTTGAGAACGACTATTCGGTCCTTACGTTTATGACTCTGAGCGACCACAGGAAGATTGACTCGAACATAATGAACCGCTACACGACCCTGCCCCGCGCCTTGAACAACGGAGGAAACACAGTGGGATTTTTCCCCTCCGTCAGAACGGCAACCGGAAGAAACCTCACATGCCCGATGATTGTCGCAATCCCGCTCTCCACAAACAAGCTCACGAAATACACGGTGGAGCACATTCTGAAAACACCGATTCAGGAATCTCTCTCCGCAAAAACAGGTCTTTCCCCCGTCCTGAGCAACTGCACTGTCCCGGACATTCAGGCAGATGACGTCCGATTCTTCGTGGCCGCCACAAATGCCCCGATCCAGCCGCTCTCAGCATCTGCATTCACGGAAAAAAGCCGCAGGGATTTCTTCGCGAAAGAACTGATAAATTACATTCTTTCCATTTCCTTTTAGTTGATTGTATCAGTTGATTTTATCATTTGATTGCATCAACTGTGCTCCACAAGAAATTTCTTGAACGCAGCCTCGTCAATCGGCTTGGAGTAGTAAAAACCCTGGGCCAGATTGCAGCTGCATCTCTTGAGGAAATCAACATGCGCCTGGGTCTCAACTCCCTCGCAAAGGGACACTTTTCCAAGCTCGTTCACCATGCGGATCATATAGTCAAGCACTATGCGCGAATCCTTCGAGAACTCGGCCTGATGCAAAAATCTCTGGTCGAATTTCACAATATCCACGGGCATCTCACTGAGCATATTCAATGAGGACTGTCCGCTTCCAAAATCATCCATGCTCACCTGATAGCCTGATGCATGAAGACGGTGAATCAAGTCACGGATATAGTCATCCCCGGCACCGGCAAAGCGCTCCTCAATCTCAAGCTCTATGTATTTTTTGTCAATCTGATACTGTATCTGCAAGGCGTCAAGGTCGCTCACAAAATCCAGCGCATTGTGATTGAGTCTGGAAATGTTCATGGAAATCTTTACGAGCGGAAGACCCTCCTTCTGCAGCCTGCTCAGGAATTTGAAGACATTTCTGTAAACATACTGGTCAAGCACCCCCACCATTCCGTTACGCTCAAGCACGGGAATGAAAAGATTCGGTGGAATCATGGAACCGTTCTCGCTCTTCCACCTGATAAGCGCCTCCGCTCCCGCTATTTTTCCGGTCTGAAGATTGATTTTAGGCTGATAGAGCACAACAAGATCATTCCGGTGGATTGCGTCCTCGATTGAATTCTCAATCCTCTCCTCATTCTCATGCTGAATCTGCATTCCCTCGTCGTAAACCGAGAAATTCTCCACAGCCGAATCCTGAGTGGAGTGACGGGCATAACCTGCCTTGCTTATCATGTCCTTCAGATCCACGCTCTTTCCGTCAAGGCTTCCGCAGAAAATGGAGCCGCTTTTCAGCACGATGTGCACGTCCTCCTCGTTGCAGACCCTCTCCTGCACGTTCCTGAGAAGATACTCCATCTCGTCAAGGGCACTGTTTTCCTCTCCCGACACTTTTTGAATCACGTAAAAATTGTCAGCGTATCCCCGGGCCAAAATCACATCCTGCAGCTCCCTCGTGTGCACAAGAAGATTCTGTCCTATGGACTTGAGGATTGAGTCTCCCTTGTCATGCCCGTAAAGTCTGTTTGCGAATGCAAAGTCACGCACGTTCACTTCAGTCAGCAAAAAGCGGCTCCCTTTTCTCGCCTTCAGGAGCTTGTTCGCCTGATCCTCGAATCCGGAAAGCGAAAGAATCCCGGTAACATCATCAACAGCCCCTTTTCTGTGAGCACGCAGAGAATAATAGATTGAATATAAAACGGAATAGACCGCACAAAAAACAAGGACAAAGAGAACAGTGGAGACGATAATCCACGTTCTTCCGGCACCCACCCCCCTTGGAGCGCGTATCCCGTCAGCAAAGAGCTGTACCGTCCCAAAGAGATTTAAAATGACCGCTGAGAAAATCAAGGCACAAGACCTTTTCACACAGCCAGATGAACACATCCCTAAAACTCCAAACTTTTTATTATAAAGAAAGCCCGAAAAATTTTTCAGACACAATATTATATCACATAAAGGAAATTAGTTAAAGTCCCAAGCTAAAAAATTTAAGAAATTCCGATTCCAATCTCCTTTAAAACAAAAACGCCGCCCTTGTAAATTAAGAGCGGCTACGAAACACATCGGCTTTTTATGCCTGTGCTTCCTCTGTACCAGCTTCCGCAGCCGGAGCAGCTTTCTTGGCGGCTCTTGCAGCAGCCTGTGCCTTGTTCTTGAAGTTGGCCTTGCAATATTTGCAGACCTTCACTTTGTTTCCGTCCACTTCCTGCTCATAAAGTGTCTTTATCTGGGTAGTGCCACATACAGCGCATGTTCCACGGCCATGATTCGGTTCTTTGCGGATTCCTGTTCCACGATGTGCTTTAGACATAGATTACTCCTTAATTAAGCTTCGATTAGGCATCGGCCTTAGCGGGCTTTGCTTTCTTGGCTGATTTCTTTTCGTCCTTTGTCTCGGCACCATCAGAATCAGGCAGCTTATAGTCCACCAATTCAAGAATCACCACGTCAGCGGCATCTCCCTGACGGAAGCCCATCTTCAAAACACGAGTATAACCACCGTTTCTGTCCTTCATGCGCGGTCCGATCTCAGTGAACAGCTTGTTCAGAATCTTCTCGTCTGCGATGAATTTCGCGGCAATTCTTCTGTTGTGCACAGTGTCTTCCTTTGCACGGGTAATCAGCTTCTCGGCTGCCTTACGTACTTCCAAAGCCTTGGCTTTTGTCGTTGTCACGCGCTCATACCGGAAAAGTGACGTCACCATGTTGCGGGACATTGCCCTGCGGTGAGCTGTCGTGCGTGAAAGCGGATTAAATCCAGATTTATGGTTCATTCGTTCTCATCCTTATTCTTAAGCAAGTTTTGATTCTTCAGGTGACTGTAATCCTTCATGTCCAGAGAAAGACCGCGCTCCTGAAGTTTCTGCTTGATTTCCTCAAGACTCTTCTTACCGAAGTTGCGTGTCTTTGTAATCTCATCCTCGCTTTTCTTTGTTAATTCGCCGATAGTGCGAATATTTGCATTTTTCAGACAGTTTGAACTGCGGACAGAAAGCTCCAGCTCCTCAACACTCTGGTTAAGGATATCAGGAAGATGACCGTCCTCCTCCAAATCATCGCCACCGGAGTACTCACCCTCATCGAAGTTGATGAAGATTGTAAGATGATCCTTCGCAATCTTCGCAGCCTCTCCAAGAGCATCCTCAGGATTGATTGATCCGTCTGTTGTGATTTCCAATGTAAGCTTCTCGTAATCGTTTCGCTCACCAACTCGGCACGGCTCAATGAAATATTTTACCTTCTGAATGGGCGAGAAAATACAGTCCATCAGCATAACGCCATACACGTCATCGCTTCTGCTGTCCTTCAAAGCCTCTGAGGAAACATATCCACGGCCAAGGTCAACCTCAATTTCAATCTCCAGATTCGCGCCATCCATCATTGTGAAGATGTCAACATCCTTCGTATGAACTTTAAGCTGTCCCTCTTTCTCAAAGTCGTCACTTTTTACAGTACCGGGTCCCTTGAACTCATAAAGCAAGGTCAACTGCTCTACTTCCGGATTCACAAGACTCAAGCGCAAATTTTTCAGGCTGTTCAAAACTTCAAGAGTATCCTCTGAAATATTTGGAATCTTGTCGAATTCACTGGAAACAACATGCGGAATTCCGTCTGCGCCATAGGAAGTAATCTTTACGGAAGAAATCGCATATCCCTGAATTGAGGAAAGCAGAACCCTTCTCAGCGTATTGCCGACTGTGGTTCCCCATCCATGTTCAAAAGGAAATGCCGTGAACTTACCGTAATTCGGGTTGGTCTCGAGGTGAACAAATGTAATGCCTTTCGGTTTCTTAATTCCCTTAAGCAGATTTTTACGAGCCATCTGAACTCCTTTTTTAAGGACAGAACCTTTCGGTCCTCTCCCCACATTCAATCACATTTACACCCCGTCAAGGGATGCAAAAGCTATGTTTTACACCACCACAGGAAGGGCATGAATCATCACACCCCATACCTGCTTACATGCGGCGTGTCTTGCGCGGGCGGCATCCATTGTGAGGGATGGGCGTAATATCTGAAATTGATTTTACCTTCAGTCCCAAAGTACCCAAAACGCGGATTGCGTTCTCACGACCGATTCCAGGTCCCTTCACGAATACATGCACTTCACGCAGACCATAGCTTGCGGCACGCTGAACAGCAGTCTCTGCCACAGACTGAGCCGCGAATGGCGTCGATTTTTTTGCACCACGGAAATTCAATCCACCGGAAGAAGCCCATGCGATCGCATTGCCCCTCAAGTCGGTGATTGTCACAATTGTGTTGTTGAAGGTCGCCTGGATATAGACGTTTCCCTCGTAAACACTCTTCTTCTCTTTTCTCTTTCTTTCGGCTGCCATCACCTACCTCCGCTTATTTCTTCTTGTTCGCAACGGTCTTCTTCTTACCCTTGCGTGT